>JBBQRG010000005.1:0-64628 GCA_038215095.1 Solirubrobacterales bacterium
ACTACCCGGTGAGCGCCGTACTCGACGGCGTCGGCCTGAACATCACCGTGCTGAGCTACCGCGACCACATCGACTTCGGGATCGTGGCCGACCGCGGGCAGGTGGACGACACCTGGTCGATGGTGGAGGGCGCCCAGCGCGAGCTGCACGAGCTGGACGAGCTGGTCTGCTCAGGCGGGTCGTCGCGCGCGAAAGCGGACGGCGTCAGCGCCGGCTGACACCGCCACGTCGGCGAAGCCCGCCTTCTCCAGCCTCGACGGCAGCCCGCGCGGATCGATCACGACCTTGGTGTCGCCGACGTGCAGGAGCGCGAAGCCAAGGCCGCGTCCGGTGCTGTCGGTGCCGGCAAAAACCCCGCCGCGGCGCAGCACGCGGTGGACCTCGCCGAACAGACGGTCCTGCGCCTCGGGGCTGGGCACGTGGTGGAGCATGGTGAAGCAGGCCGCGCCGCTGAAGGCGCCGTCGGCGAAGGGCATGGCGGTGCCGTCGCCCTCCACGATCTCTGCCTTCCCCTCGAAGCGCTCGCGCAGCGGGGCGGCAAGGACGGGGTCGAGCTCGAGCGCCGTCAGCCGCCCCGGGCGGGCCGACAGCACCTCGGTGGCCGGCCCGAAGCCGGGCCCGACCTCGAGCACGTCCTCGCCAAGCTCGACGTCGTCGAGCGCGGCGGGCACCAGGTCCTCCCTGACGTGGCGCTTCCACGCCTCCCTGCTGCAATACCAGTGGTGCAGCCGGTTCACGAGAAGAGCGTGACACAGCTCGCGCGGGCGGACCACGTGGGCAGCCTGCTTCGCCCAGCGGACCTGCTCGACGCCCGCGGCGGCGGCGAGAACCTGAAGGCGGCCGAGGACGCGGCCATCCGCGAGGTCGTCCGGCGGCAGGAACGGGCCGGCCTCCCGGTCGTGACCGACGGCGAATTCCGGCGCGAGTCCTTCCAGTCGGAGCTGACGGCGGCCGTGGACGGCTTCGAGGGCGTCTCGATCGACGCCTGGCTGTGGGGGGACTGGCACTCCGAAGAGCTGGGCGACAAGCGCGTGGAGCGGCCGGCGCAGATGGCAGTGACCCGCCCGCTGCAGCAGCGCCGCTCGCTGGCGGCCGAGGAGTTCACCTTCCTGCGCGCGATCACCGACCGCGTGGCGAAGGTCACCCTGCCGAGCCCGAGCCTGTTCGCGAACCTCTGGGATCCCGAGCGCTCCCGCGAGGCCTACCCGAGCTTCGACGACTTCATGGAGGCGGTCAGCGGCATCCTGGTCAGCGAGGTACGCGAGCTCGAGCGGCTGGGCTGCCGCTACGTGCAGCTGGACGCGCCGCACTACCCGCTGCTGGTGGACCCCGCCTGGCGCGCCTTCTACGAGGCGCGCGGCTGGAGCGCCGAGAGCTGGATCGCCTACGGGCTGGAGCTCGACAACGCCGTGATCGACGCGGCGCCAGGCGTGACGTTCGGCTTCCACCTCTGCCGCGGCAACCAGGACTCGCGCTGGCTCGTGTCCGGCGGATACGACGAGATCGCCGCGCCGGTGTTCCAGGGCGTGCACGCGGAGCGCCTGCTGCTCGAGTACGACGACGATCGCTCGGGCGGCTTCGACCCGTTGCGCCAGGTTCCCGACAACAAGCTCGTGGTGCTCGGCCTGGTCACCACCAAGAGCGCTCGCCTCGAGGACGGCGCGGAGCTCGAGCGCCGCATCCGCGAGGCGGCGCAGCGCACCGGCCTGGACCGGCTCGCGCTCGGCACCCAGTGCGGCTTCTCGACCTCCATCGTGGGCAACGCGCTCGGCGAGGAGGACCAGTTCGCGAAGCTCGAGCTGATCGCGCACACCGCCGAGCGCGTGTGGGGTTGAGCGGGTAGTGCGCGGGTACGCGCAGCCCCGTGAAGGCACTCACATGGCACGGAAAGCGCGACGTAAGGGTCGACGACGTACCGGACCCGAAGATCGAGAAGCCCACCGACGCGATCGTCCGCATCACGACGACGGCGATCTGCGGCTCGGACCTGCACCTGTACGAGGTGATGGGGCCGTTCATGGCCGAGGGCGACGTGCTCGGGCACGAGCCGATGGGCATCGTCGAGGAGGTGGGCAGCGAGGTCACGGAGATCGCTCCCGGCGACCGCGTGGTGATCCCGTTCCAGATGTCGTGCGGCCACTGCTACATGTGCGACCAGGGCCTGCAGACGCAGTGCGAGACCACCCAGGTGCGCGAGCAGGGCATGGGCGCGGCGCTGTTCGGCTACACGAAGCTCTACGGCCAGGTGCCCGGCGGGCAGGCCGAGTTCCTGCGGGTGCCCCAGGCGCAGTACACCCACATCAAGGTGCCCGAGGGGCCGCCGGACGAGCGCTTCGTGTACCTCTCCGACGTGCTCCCCACGGCCTGGCAGTCGGTGGAGTACGCCGGCATCCCCGACGGCGGCACGGTCTGCGTGATGGGGCTCGGGCCGATCGGCGACATGGCCACGCGCGTGGCGCTGCACCGCGGCCACCGCGTGATCTCCGTGGACCTGGTGCCAGAGCGGCTTGCGCGCGCGGCCAAGCGCGGCGCCGAGGTGCTCGACTACACCCAGTACAACGGCGACCTGGGCGACAAGATCAGGGACATGACCGACGGCCGCGGGCCGGACTCCGTGATCGAGTCAGTGGGCATGGAAGCTCACGGCGCGCCGGTGGCGAAGATGGCCCACCAGCTCGTGGGGCTGCTGCCCGACGCGATCGGCGAAAAGGTGATGGAGAAGGCCGGCGTCGACCGCATGGCCGCCTTCTACGCCGCGATCGACATCGTGCGCCGCGGCGGGACGATCTCCCTGATCGGCGTCTACGGCGGCCAGGCGGACCCGCTGCCGATGCTCACCCTGTTCGACAAGCAGGTCCAGCTGCGCATGGGCCAGGCCAACGTCAAGAACTGGGTCGACGACATCCTGCCCCTGCTCACCGACGACGACCCGCTCGGCGTCGAGGAGTTCGCCACCCACCGGCTGCCGCTCGAGCAGGGCCCGCACGGGTACGAGATCTTCCAGAAGAAGGAAGACGGGGCGATCAAGGTCCTGCTTCAGCCGTAGAATCCGGCGGGTGGAACCACCCGTCCGACAGGCCTACGAGCTCTACAGCCAGGGCGACATTCCCGGCCTGCTGGCCCTGTTTCACCCCGACATCGAGGTCTACGTGGCGCCGCCCAACTTCGAGAGCGGCACCTACCGCGGGCACGACGAGTACCTCGCGCTCGTGCAGCGCTGGGGCGAGAACTGGGACGAGATGCGGATCGAGCCGCGGGTGATCGAGATGAAGGGCGACTGGGCGCTGGCGTCCGTGGAGTACGTCGGGCGCGGCAAGGGCTCGACCGTCGAGGTGACCCAGGCCTCCTGGGAGCTGTCGCTCTGGCAGAAGGGCCAGTGCACGGCGTACCCGTACCGCGTCTACTGGGACCGCGACGAGGGGCTTCAGGCGTTCGACGAAGCCAGCGCCTCGGCGACCGCGTAGCTCAGGCGCGTCGCGTCCGCCACAGCGCCGTACTCGACGTTCTCGGGCGTATCCGTGGGCTTGTGGTAGTTCGACGGCACGAGGTACTCGTTCACCGAGCCGATCGACGCCCCGCGGTAGCCGTGGCGCAGCGGGATCAGGCCGTCGGTGGCGAACGTGAGGCGCAGACCGCGGCGCAGGTGCACACCGGCCCTGTCGGCGGCGGCCTGGGCGAGGCCCTTGCCGGCGTCGGTGTAGTCGCGCATGCGCAGGAAGCCCTCGCCCTCGATCAGCACCAGCTCGGGCGAGCCCACGGTCTCGAGGCAGAGGAAGTAGGTGCTCTCGCGCGGGAGCGAGCCGAAGTGGCGCGCCGCGAAGGCCAGCATGCCCTCCTGGTTGGCCTCCTCGGCGCCGGTCGACACCAGCAGCAGCCGCAGGCCCTGGATCGGCCGCTCGCGGACCAGCCTCGCCAGCTCCACAAGAGCGGCAACCGCGGTCAGGTTGTCGTTCGCGCCGGGCACGACGTCGTTGCGGGCCATGTCGCGCATCACCGCCGCGGTGCCGGCGGCCACGACCGTGCCCGCGGCAAGGGCTCGGCGCCGGCCGGCCAGCGCGCCCGCCGCGACCAGCGCGGGCCCGCCCACCACGAGCCCCATCAGCGGCGGCCAGCGGTCGATCGTGTTCACCCACCAGCCGAAGTGCTCCACCGCGATGCGCGGCACCCGCTCGTCGAACAGGAAGCTCGAGCGCGCCGCGTCGTGGTGGGCCATCACCACGAGGGTCCGCTCGGCGTTTCGGTCTCCGGCCTCCGCGACCACGTTGTGGCAGATGCCCTGCGGCAGCGCGCGCCGGAACGGGCGCCGGGCGCCGCCGCTCAGGTCCTCCCACATCGATCCCGCCGAGAGCGCGCCCACGAGCGCTCCGAGCAGCCTGTGGCCGCGCAGCGCGGCCACCCCGCCGCCGGCCGCTGCCAGCGCGAGCAGGCCCAGCGGGGTGTGGAACGTGCCGTGCACCTCTTCGGGCTCCACTCGCGCGACGCAGCCGTGGCCCGCGAGCTCCGCCGCGATCCACTGGGCCGCGTCGTGCTCGCCCTCAGAGCAGGGCGCGCGGTCGAGCCGGGCGAGGTGGTCGATAGTCGCCCGCAGCGAGGTGGTGTCGACGGTCACGGCGGGAACCCTAGGCACTCGGCCAAACCTGACGCTTACGTAAGGATGCGATATAGTATTGGGCCGTGAAGGTTCGCGGCGACTACAAGTGGTGGGCCCTCAGCTGCACCAGCATGGGGATGCTGCTCGCCACCATCAACTCGGGCACCCTGATCATCGCCCTGCCCGAGCTCGAGCGCGCCCTGCACACCAGCGTGCTCGGCCTCGTGTGGGTGATCCTCGCCTACATGATCGCCTCGACCGTGCTGGTGCTCACCGCCGGCCGGCTGTCCGACCTGTTCGGGCGAAAGAAGGCCTACGTCGGCGGCTTCCTCGTCTTCTCCGCCGCCTCACTGGGCGCCGGCTTCGCCACCAACGGCACCGAGCTGATCCTGTGGCGCATCGTCCAGGGCATGGGCGGCGCGTTCCTGTTCGCCAACGCGGCCGCGCTCGTGACCGACGCGTTCCCGCGCGAGCAGTTGGGCCTCGCCATGGGCACCAACACCATGGTCGCCGCCGTCGGGCTCGTGCTCGGTCCCGTGCTGGGCGGCGCGCTCGTGTCGATCGAGTGGCAGTGGGTCTTCTGGTTCAACGTGCCGCTCGGACTGGCCGGCGCGATCTGGGGCGGGCTCGTCCTGCGCGAGCTCTCGACCCGCGACGAGACGCGCGGGCTCGACCTCTGGGGCACGCTGGCCTTCGTGGTGGGCCTGACCGGCCTGGTGCTGGGCGTGTCCAAGGGCGGGCTGTCCGGCTGGAGCGACCCCGTGGTGATCGGCGGCCTGGCCGCCGCCGCGGTGCTGCTGCCCACCTTCGTCGCGATCGAGCGCCACGGCCGCGCGCCCATGCTCGACCTGACCATCTTCGAGAACCGCCTGTTCGCGACCGCGACCGCGGCGGCCTTCATCAATGGGCTCTCGCGCTTCGCGCTGATGTTCGTCTTCGTCTTCTACTTCCAGGGCGTCAAGGGCGACGACCCGATCGAGGCCGGTATCAAGCTCATCCCGCTGGCGCTCGGCATGCTGGTGTCGTCTCCGCTGGCCGGCTCCTTCGCCGACAGGCACGGCTCCCGTGGCCTGGCCGCGCTCGGCATGCTGGTGTCCGCCGCCGGCCTGGCGCTGATGACCACCCTCGGCGTGGACAGCCCCTACTGGCAGAGCTCGCTGTGGCTCCTGATCGTGGGCGTGGGCTCGGGCATGTTCAACTCGCCGAACACCTCGGCGATGATGGGCGCGGTGCCCGTGCACAGGCGCGGCATCGCCGCGGGCGCTCGTACCATGCTGCAGAACACGGGCGCAGTCCTGTCGATCGCGTTCGTGCTGGCCATCGTGACCGCCGCCGTGCCCAAGGACGTGCTGCTCCAGATTTTCTCCGGCCTCGCCTCCGGCCTCTCCGACGCCAAGCTGCAGCCCTTCATCCACAACATGCACACCGCGCTCTGGGTGCTCGCGCTGACCTCGCTGGCAGGAGCCGGCGTGTCGCTCATGCGCCCGGTGCACCGGCGCGAGCTGGTGACGGCCTGATGGCCAACGTGCTGCGCATAGGCGAGGTGGCAGAGCTCACGGGCACCACGGCGCGGACGATCCGCTACTACGAGGAGATCGGGCTGCTGCCGCCGGCGGAGGGCCGCCAGCCCGGTTCGCACCGCCTCTACGAGGAGGGCGACGTGGAGCGCCTGCGCGACGTGCTGCGCCTCAAGGACCTGCTGGGCCTCACCCTCGACGAGCTTCGCGACCTGGTCGAGGCCGAGAGCGCCCGGGCCGCGCTGCGGCGCGAATGGCGCGAGGGCGTCGAGAGTCCCGAGCGCAAGCGCGAGATCCTGACCCAGGCCGTGGAGCACATCGACCGCCAGCTCGACCTGATCAGGAGCCGGCGCGACGAGATCGCCCGGCTGGAGGCGGAGCTGACCGCCCGGCGCCGCCGCCTGCGCACGCGGATGCGGGAGCTCGACAGCGAGCCGGCGAAGGCCTCCGCCTGATGCGCCTGCGCTGGTTCGGCCAGTCGGCCTTCCTGCTGAGCGGCGACGCCGGCAGCGTGATGATCGACCCCTTCGACGGCGACCTCGCGCGCGAGCGCGGGACGCAGTGGGACTACCCGGACATCGAAGGCGTCGAGTCAGACCTGCTGCTGATCAGCCACGAGCACTTCGACCACAGCAACCAGGACGCGATCGGCGGCGACCCGCAGGTGATCCGCTCGACGGCCGGATCCTTCGAGACGCCGCTCGGCGACGTGCTGGCGATCGCCTCGGAGCACGACGCCTCGGCCGGCACCGAGCGCGGTCCCAACGCGATCTTCAGCTTCGAGCTCGACGGCATGCGCGTCTGTCACCTGGGGGACCTCGGTCAGTCCGCGCTGCGCGAGGAGCAGGTCGCCGCGATCGGCAAGCCCGACGTGCTGTTCGTTCCGGTGGGCGGCCACTTCACGATCGACGCCGAGTCGGCCGCCGAGGTGGTGCGCGTGCTGGATCCCGCGATCGTGGTGCCCATGCACTACGACACGCCGGCCGTCGGCCTGCCGCTGGCTCCCGTCGACGACTTCCTCGCCCTGACGGAGGGCCGCGAGGTGCGCCGCGAGGACGCGGCCGAGCTCGGGATCGAGGGCCCCGGCGAGGGCAAGATCGTGGTGGTGCCGGCCGCCCCCTAGGGTTGCGGCCGGCTTGAGCTTCGACCAGGACACCGCGCTGGACGCCATCGGCGACGGCGCGTTCACAGGGGAGGTCGCCAAGGGTTGGTGGACCCCGCGCGGGCCGCTCGGCGGCTACGTGATGGCGATCGTGCTGCGCGGAATGACGCTCGCGGTCGACGACCCGTCGCGCGCGGTGCGCTCGTTCACCGTCCAGTTCCTGCGGCCGCCGGCGGCGGGTCCGGTAGTGGTGAAGCCGCGCCTTGAGCGCACCGGCCGCTCGCTGTCGAGCGTGACCGCGCGGCTCGAGCAGGACGGCAAGCTGATCGCACTGGCGCTTGCGGCCTTCTCGACCCCTTGGGAGAGCCCGCTGCTCGACGACGCGCCGATTCCCGAGGTCGAGCCGCCCGACGACGGCCGGCCGGTGGTGCCAGAGGGCATGGCCCCGGAGTTCACCCAGCGCCTGACGATGCAGGGCCGCTTCGGCGATCCGCCCTTCAGCGGCTCCGAGCGATCCGAGGTGGGCGGCTGGCTCGGCCTGGCCGAGGAGCGCGAGCTCGACGCGCCGAGCGTGGCGCTTCTCGCCGACGCCTGGTGGCCGGCGCCCTGGCCGCGCCTGACAGAGCTTCGACCCGCTCCGACCATCGAGCTGACGGTGCTGTTCCGCGCTCCGCTGCCGCGGCCCGACTCGCTGCTGCTGGCGCGCTTTACCACCAGGCTGGTGCGCGACGGCTTCTTCGAGGAGGACGGCGAGCTGTGGGCGGCCGACGGCACCCTGGTCGCCCAGTCGAGGCAGCTTGCGCTGCTGATGGCCCCGCTCGGGTAGGGTCGCGCGCGCCAAGCGTGATCAAGAACGAGACGATCAGCCTGATCAGCGTGCCGATCTTCACCGGCCTGATCGGCTACGTCACGAATTGGACCGGGGTCTGGATGCTGTTCAACCCGGTGCGCTTCAAGGGCTTCCGCTTGCCGGGGCTGATGGCTCTCTCGAAGCTGCTGCCGCGCAAGGTCCAGCAGGTGCCGGGCGTGATGCAGGGCGGCGTCGGCTGGCAGGGGATCATCCCCTCCCGCGCGGCCAAGATGGGCAGCATCGCCGTGGACAAGGGGATCTCCAAGATCGGCGGCCCCAGCGAGTTCTACGACCAGCTCGAGCCCGACAAGCTGGCCGAGCACATCATTCAGAGCTCGCGCGGCGACATCCGCGAGACGGTCGAGCGGATCATCCAGCGCGAGCACCCGCAGCTCTGGAACGACCTGCCGCCGCGCGTGCGCGAGGCCGTGCACGAGCGGGTGCAGGAGCAGTTCCCCGACATCGTCAAGGGAATCACCGACGAGATCGGCGAGAACATCGACCAGCTGCTCGACATCAAGCTGATGGTGATCCACCACCTCGAGGAGCACCCCGAGCTGGCGAACCGGATCTTCACAGAGGTGGGCGAGCGCGAGCTGCGCTTCATCGTCAACTTCGGCTTCTTCTTCGGCTTCGCCCTGGGCATCCCGACGGCCGCCCTCACTGAGGTTGCCTTTCCGAGCGCCTGGTGGCTGCTGCCGATCTGCGGCGTGGTGATCGGGTGGGTCACCAACTGGGCCGCCCTCTGGATGATCTTCCAGCCGCTCGAGCCCCGCAAGGTCGGGCCGTTCAAGGTGCACGGCCTCTTCATGCGCCGCCAGCCCGAGGTCGCGGGCGTGTACGCCAGCCTGATCGCCGAGGACATCGTGAGCCTGGAGAACATCGGCAAGGAGCTGATGCACGGCCCCCGCTCGGATCGCACGCGCCAGCTCGTGGAGACGGCGATGCGCCCCGCCGTCGACCGGGCCGTGGGCCGGGCAAGGCCCGCCGTGCGCGTGGCGGTCGGCGCCGACGAGTACGACGCGATCCGGGACTCGCTGGCGTCCGAGGCGGTGGACCACACGATGGACCCGCTGACCGACCCGGAGCTGAACGAGCGCCAGAGTGAGCGCGTGCGCGAGCTGGTGGCGCCGCGCATCGAGGAGCTGCCCGCGGAGGACTTCGCCGAGCTGCTCCACTCCGGGTTCCGGGAGGACGAGTGGCTGCTGCTGCTGCACGGAGCGGTGCTCGGACTGGTGGGCGGGCTGCTCCACCTGGGCCTGTTCGGATGACGATGGACGAGGAGCGCGACGAGAGCCTTGTGCGGGCCCTCCCCGGGCTGGCGCGCATCGGCGCGGCCGCCTGGTGGCGGACCCTGGGCTTCGCGGCCGACGCGTCGCTGCGGACGAGCTCGCGCGTGCTGCGTGCCGCGGCGACGGGGGAGCCGCCCGCCGACCTGTTCCAGTCGGCCGGCGGCGACGTTCGCCGCTACCTCCAGGCGCTGCTCGGCGAGGATGACGAGGAGGAAGAGGACGACGGGCGCGCCAACGCCGCCGCGTCCGACCTGGACGGCGAGGCCAGCCCCGAGGCGCTGCGCGAGCGCGGCGCCCGGCTGCTGGAGCTGTCCGCCGACGTCACGTTCGAGGAGGACACACACCCGGCCTTCGCGCGCATCCTCGACGAGCTGGCGCCCGACGAGGCGCGCATCCTGCGCTTCCTGGCCTCGGACGGCCCGCAGCCGGCCGTGGACGTGCGAAGCGGGGGCCCGCTGAACATCAACTCGCAGCTCGTGGCGCCGGGGCTGACGATGATCGGCGAGGAGTCCGGCTGCCGGCACCTCGACCGCGTGCACTCCTACCTGAACAACCTCTACCGGCTGGGCCTGATCTGGTTCTCACGCGAGGAGCTGGAGGACCTGAGCAGCTACCAGGTGCTGGAGGCGCAGCCGGAGGTGAGCGAGGCGATGGAGGAGGCGGGCCGCGGCGGCAAGACGATCCGCCGCAGCATCCATCTCACCCCGTTCGGCGACGACTTCTGCTCGGTCTGCCTGCCGGCCTAGCCGCCGAGGCGCTGGAACCAGCGGGCCAGGGCGGCCAGCTCGTGGGCGGTGAACGCGCCCACGAACATTCGGCGCACGCCGTCGAGGTGGGTCTGGCGCGCGGCGTCGAAGAGCTCCCTGCCCTTCGGGGTGATGGCGGCGAACCAGCCACGAGCGTCCTCGCTGCAGGGCATTCGCTCGATCAGGCCGTCACGGGCCAGCCGGTCCACCAGGCGGGTCAGGCCGCTGCGGCTGAGCAGCACCTGCTCGGCCAGCTCCGACATGCGCATGCGCCCGTACGGGGACTCGGCGAGGAAGAGCAGCACCTCGTACGAGGTGAGCGGCAGGCCGTGCTCGGCCACCAGCTCGGCGTCGAGCTCGCGGGTGAGCCCGGTGTGCGCTCGCAGGAAGCCCCGCCAGGCGGCCAGCTCCTCGGCCGTTAGAAGGCGCGCTGTCGCATAGTTGCTCACGCAACCAATGGTAGTCGCTCTGTCTGCCGCTTGATGTATCTCCGTGATATATTGCCGCGATACATGGAGCTGAGCAGGACCTCCTACGTGATCCTCGGGATGCTCCGCCTCGGGCGAAGCACCGGCTACGAGATCAAGAGCCTCGTCGACGTCTCGACCCGCTTCTTCTGGGCGGCCAGCTACGGCCAGATCTACCCGGAGCTCGGGCGGCTCGAGGAGCTGGGCCTGGTGCGCGGCAAGCCCGACGAGTCGAGCGGGCGGCGGCGGCGCTCATACGAGCTGACCGAAGAAGGTGAACGGGCGCTCGACGAGTGGCTCACCTCGACCGAGGCGCTGCACTTCGAGCTGCGCCACGAGGGGCTGCTGAAGCTCTTCTTCTCCGACTCGCTGCCGCCGGAGGAGCGCGCCGCCCAGTGGCGGCGCATACGCGCCGAGCACGAGCGCATGGCGGAGCAGCTGCGCTCGATCGCGCCGAACGCCCGCGCCGCGGCCTCCGAGCGGGGCCCGGGCATGCCGCTCGAAGTGCTCGAGTTCGGCATCGCCTACCAGGACTTCATCGTGGACTACTGCAAGCGGATGGAAGCCGAGGAGGACTGATGTTCACCGCACTCGCGAACCTCGCAAACCGCCGCTCGAAGCGGACCGCCGCCGCCGCCGTGGCGATCTTCGTGGTGGCCGGCGCCCTGGGCGGCTCGGTGGCCGACCGGCTTGGCCCCTACGGCGCCGAGGACCCGGCCAGCGAGAGCGTCCACGCGAATGAGCTGATCGCGCGCGGCGGCGTGCAGGCCGGCGTGGACGTGGTGGCGCTCGCGCCCAGGGACGGGCGGCTCGGGCGCCTGGCCGCCGAGCTGCGCCGCGAGCCCGGCGTGGGCCGCGTGGTTAGCTACCGGCAGGGCGGGCGCGACCTGGTCTCCAATGACGGCCGCTCGACCTACCTGGCGGTGACCTTCAAGAGCGGCGCCGACGACAGCGACACGTCGAAGCGCCTGCTGAAGCGATACGAGGGCCGCCCCGGCGTGATCCTCGGCGGGCCCTCGATAGCGGAGTACCAGGTGAACCAGCAGGTCTCGACGGACCTGCGCCGCGCCGAGCTGCTGGCCTTCCCGCTGCTGTTCCTGCTGTCGTTCCTGTTCTTCCGCAGCCTGGTGGCGGCGCTGCTGCCGCTGATGGTGGGCGGGCTGTCCATCGTGCTCACCTTCCTCGGCCTGCGCATCGCGAGCGAGGTGGGCTCTATCTCCGTGTTCGCGCTCAACCTGGTCACGGGCCTCGGCCTGGGCCTGGCGATCGACTACAGCCTGTTCATCGTCTCGCGCTACCGCGAGGAGCTGGCTCGCACGGGGTCGGGGGAGCAGGCGCTCAGGCGCACCCTGAACACGGCCGGCCGAACGGTGCTGTTCAGCTCGCTCACGGTGACGGCCGCGCTGGCCTCGCTGCTCGTGTTCCCGCAGAAGTTCCTCTACTCGATGGGACTCGGCGGGATGATGGTGTCGCTGATCGCCGCGAGCGTGGCGCTGGTGGTGCTGCCGGCCGTGCTGGCGCTGCTCGGCCCGCGGGTGAACGCCCTCGCGCCGCGGCGGCTGCAGCGTGCAGCGGACCGAGACGCCCAGGCCGGCGAGAGCGGCGCGTGGTACCGGATCTCGCGCACGGTGATGCGCCGTCCCGGGCCGATCGCGCTGGGCAGCGCGGCCGTCCTGATCGTGCTGGGTCTGCCGTTCATGGGCATCAAGTTCACGTCCGTCGACGCCAGCGTCCTGCCCTCCTCGGCGAGCGCACACCGGGTCCAGCTCGTGCTGGACCGCGACTTCCCGCCGGGCCGGACCACGCCGATCTACGTGGCCGCGGAGACGCGGCCGGGGCCGCGGCTCGCGTCCTACGCGCGCGACCTGCGCCGGCTGCCGGGCGTGGACTCGGTCGGCAGGCCGCGGCCGGCCGGGAGCGGCGTAACCGTGGTGGACGTGTACCCGCGCGCAAGCCTGCTGGCCGAGCGCAGTCAGGACGTGGTGCGCGGGATCCGCTCGCTCAACCCGCCCTTCGCGACGGCCGCCGGCGGCGAGACGGCCCACTTCGTGGACCTCAAGCACAGCCTCGTGCAGCACATGCCGCTGGCGCTGCTGATCATCGTGGCGGCCACGATCGCGGTGCTGTTCCTGATGACAGGCTCGCTGGTGCTGCCGCTCAAGGCACTCGTGATGAACGTGCTGACGCTCAGCGCGACGTTCGGGCTGCTGGTGTTCGTGTTCCAGGACGGCCGCCTCGAGGGCCTGCTCGGTTACGCCAGCCAGGGCGCGCTCGAGGCCACGCAGCCGATCGTGCTGGTGGCCGTGGCCTTCGGCCTGTCCACCGACTACGGCGCGTTCCTGCTGTCGCGGATCAAGGAGGCGCGTGACGGTGGCGCCCCGAACAGCGAGGCGGTGGCGATCGGGCTGGAGCGCACCGGGAGGATCGTGACCGCGGCGGCGCTGCTGTTCTGCGTGGCGATCGGGGCGTTCGCGACCTCGCAGATCATCTTCATCAAGGAGGTGGGCGTTGGCACGGCGCTCGCCGTGCTGATCGACGCGACGATCGTGCGCGCTCTGCTCGTGCCCTCGCTTATGGAGCTGCTCGGCCGCTGGAACTGGTGGTCGCCGCGGCCGCTTCGCCGGCTGCACGAGCGCTTCGGCTGGAGCGAGGCCGCCCGCGCCTCACGGTGACTCGGCGCGCAGGGCCTCGAGCTGCTCGGGGGTGTCCACGTCCTCGCCGCCGCCGAGGTCGTCGCAGGGCACGTCGCACGTGAGCGTGGAGGCGAGCAGGTTGCGCGCGCCGTGGTCGCCGGTGACGTCGCGCAGCCCCGCGAACAGGTCGCGCTCGAGCAGCACGGGGTGGCCGGGCTCGCCGTTGTAGATGGCGCGCACGGCGAGGTAGTCGTCGCCGCGTGCGTCGATCACCCGCGCGATCGCCTCCGGCCGCATCCGCGGCTGGTCGCCGAGCGTGACCACGGCGGCCTCCGCGTCGTCGAGCGCCGCCAGCCCGCCGGCCAGCGAGGCCGACTGCCCTTCGTCCCAGCGGTCGCAGACCACCGGCTCGGCGCCGTGCAGTTCGACCCGCTCCATCACCGCCTCGGCGCCACTGCCCAGCACCACGACCCGCCGCTCGACCGGCGAGGCCGCCATCGCGCGAAGCGCCCACTCGAGCATCGGCCGGCCGCCGAGCTGCGCCAGCTGCTTCACGCCCCCGAAGCGAGAGCCCGCACCCGCGGCGAGCACGATGCCCCCGATCATCCTTTTGGGCTCCAAAGGTGGCTCCTCTCCCAGGAGAGCCATGCTACCCGTCCACCGCCAGCAGGTATCCTGCCCCGGCCCATGGACGCTCAGACGCGCGACTTCGAGTACGAGGGGCACCGGCTCGTCTTCGACGACTACGGCGCCGGCGAACGCGTGGTGGTGCTGATGCCGGGCCTGCTGTTCTCGCGCCGCATGCACCGGCCGCTGGCCGAGACGCTGGCCGACCGCGGGCACCGCGTGCTCTCACTGGACCTGCTGGGCCACGGCGACTCGGACCGCCCCCCGGAGATGTTCAACTACGGGATGCAGCTCTTCGCGCGCCAGGCGCTGGCCCTGCTCGACCACCTGGAGATCGAGCGCGCCGTGGTGGGCGGCACCTCCCTGGGGGCGAACGTGGCGCTGGAGTTCGGCGCCCTGGCGCCCGAGCGCGCGCAGGGCCTCCTGATCGAGATGCCGGTGCTCGACAACGCCCTGCTGGGCTGCGTGCTCGCCTTCACCCCGCTGCTGCTGGGGCTGACCTTCGGCGCGCCCGTCGCCCGCTTGATCGGGCGTGGCGCCCGCGCGGTGCCGCGCGGCTCGGCCCACCTCGTAGACATGCTGCTCGACTTGGCCAGCCAGGACCCGAAGCCGTCGGCCTCGGTGCTGCAGGGCCTGCTCTTCGGTCGCGTCGCCCCGCCCGGCGAGGAGCGTCGCCGGATGGACCAGCGCGCGCTGGTGATCGGCCACTACCGCGACCCGGTGCACCCGTTCTCCGACTCGGACATGCTCGTGCGCGAGCTGACCAACGCGCGGCTGGTGGAGGCCAGCTCGATCCTCGAGCTGCGCCTGACCCCCGAGCGGCTCACCAACGAGATCGTCCGCTTCGTGGATCGCTGCTTCTCACCGCCTCCGGCGGAGCCCGCTCGTGCGCGCTCGCGCAGCGCTGCGCGGCGTGGCGACAGAGCCCATCACTAGATTTCGCCGCCGTGGCAAGCCGTAAGGAGCAGAAGGAGGCGCTTCGGCGCGAGCGCTTGGAGCGTGAGCGCGAGGCCGCCGACCGGGCGCGGCGCAAGCGCATGGTCGGATACGGCGTCGGAGGAGTGCTCGCCCTGGCCGCCGTCGCGGCGGTCGCGGTCGTCCTGCTGGGGGGCGGCAGCAGCAGCAAGAGCTCGGGCAAGACCTTCCCGACCGGCGGCAGCGTGCCCGCGGTGAAGGTCACCAACCTGAGCAAGGCGGCGGCCGCGGCGGGCTGCAGGCTCTCCAGCGAGAAGTCGAAGAGCCGCAACCACGAGGTGGATCCGAACACGAAGCTGGCCTACCGCACCAACCCGCCTACCGACGGCAAGCACTACCAGGAGCCGAAGCCCGACGGCATCTACGACAAGGCGCCACCCGACTCGGCACTCGTGCACAACCTCGAGCACGGCCGCGTGATCATCTGGGTCAAGCCCTCGCTGTCGGAGACCGACCGCAAGGACATCCGCGCGCTGGTTGATGAGGACAGCTACCAGATCGTGCTCGTGCCGCGGGCGAACATGCCCTTCCAGGTGGCCGCGAGCGCGTGGGGCCGCGATCCGGCACCGCTGGGCACGGGCTTCCTGATGGGCTGCTCGCGCTACGACGGAAAGATCTTCGATGCCCTCCGCGCGTTCCGCGACGAGCACCGCTCGAACGGCCCCGAGCCGATTCCGTAGTTCGGCGTAGTTCGGCAAGCAGCCCCCGCTTACCCCGGCCTGCCGTCCCAGCCGTTCTCGAGCGCCCAGCGCGCGCCCACGCTCCAGGCCTGCACGCGGTTCGCCAGCGCCACCGGCTCCGGGCCGCCGTCGGTGACCGCGTACAGCTCGGGCGCGTCGCCCAGCCGCTGCAGCGCCTCCAACACGCCCGCGCGCACCTGCTCGGCCTCCCGCTCGCGGCCCGCGGCCCGTAGGCCGCCCCAGCCCAGCCAGCTGTCGAACGGCCAGACGCTGCCGCGGTGGTAGTTGTGCGGGCCGAAGGCGGCGTGGTCGCTGGACAGCGTGCGCAGGCCGAAGGCGGTCAGCACGTCGGGCCGCGTGAGCCGCTCGGCGGCGGCATCGGCCGCGCCGCCCTCCAGCGCGCCGGCCCAGAGCAGCCAGCCGAGCTGCGAGCCCGCGCCGCGCACCTCGCGCTCGCCGGCCTCGATGGCCATCGTCTCGGGGCCGAAGCTCGCGCCGATCCGCTCGCGGAGTGCGCCGGCCGCCTCCGTGAAGCGCCGCTCGCCCGACAGCCGCGCCAGCGCGCGCAGCGCCATCAGGGCCACGGCCTGGCAGTCGGCGTCGGCCAGCGGCGGCTCGGGCAGCGAGCCGTCCGCGCGCAGGATCCCGCTGCCGCCCTGGCTCGGGTCGAGCGGGTCGACGGCGTCGCGCCAGCCCTGCTGGATCAGCCCCGGCGGCGAGCGGCGCGGGCCGCAGCGCACCAGCCCGCCGCCCCGCTCGAGCGCGCGCTCCAGCCAGCCGCCGGCGGCACGCCGGGCCGGCTCGAGCTCTGCGGCCAGGTCATCGTCGCGCAGGGCGTCCAGCAGCACGAGGAACCACGAGGTCGAGTCGGCCGAGCCGTAGTAGCGCAGCTCCCCGTCGCGGAACAGCGCGTCCCAGCCCAGCTCGACCAGGTGCTCGGTCAGCTCGCGGCGGTGCTCGTGCACGATCTTGCCGGGCTCCTCCTCGGTGAGCGGATCGTCCGTCCGGCCCTGGAGCGCCGCCAGCGCGCGCAGCGTTGCGCGCGCCACGTCGGGCCTGGCAGGGAGCACCTGCAGGGCGGTGATCAGCGAGTCGCGCCCGAACAGCGCGTGGTAGCGCCCCGGGTCGTCCGCGGAGAGCGGCGTTGTGCTGGCGTAGGCGTAGCCCTCCGGCGCGAGCAGCCGCTCCAGCTCGGGCGGCCCGCTCACCGCCCGGTCGCGCGCAAAACGGCGCCCTGCCACGGCGCCAGCGCCAGCGCGCCCGCCACCCGCTCGCCGTCGCGCTCGCGCTGCGTGCACAGCGCGACCTCCCCCTCGACGCCCGCCAGCTCGAGCTCGCCGTCGCCCAGGTTCAGCGCGACCACGGTGCCGTCGCCGCGGCGGTAGGCCCAGCCGCCGCCGGGCGCCTCGAGCCGCTCGTATGCGCCGCTCTTGAGGTCATCGCTCTGGCGCCGCAGGGCGATCAGGTCGCGCGTGAAGTTGAGCGTGGAGCCCGGCTCGTCGCGCTGCTCCGCCACGTTCACCGCGGCCGTGTCGCCCAGCGGCAGCCAGGGATCGGCGTCGCCGTCGCTGAACCCGCCCTTCGGCCCATCGCTCCACGGCATGGGCGTGCGGCAGGGGTCGCGGGGCGGCTTGTGGTCGAGCTCCTGCACGTCCAGCACGAACCCCGGGGGCAGCTCCGTGTCGGGCATGCCCAGCTCGTCGCCGTAGTAGAGGACCGGCGTGCCGCGCAGGGTGAGCAGCAGCACCAGGGCCGGGCGCACCTTGCGCTGGTCGCCGTGGCACCAGCGCGTCGGGAAGCGCCCCACGTCGTGGTTCGACGCGGTCCAGCAGGGCTGGCTGCCGGGCGCGAACAGCCGCTCGGTGTCGGCCACCACGCGCGACAGCGGCGCCACCTCCAGCGGCTCCTGGACGAAGAAGAAGTTGAAGTTGAGGTGCAGCTCGTCGTCGGCCGAGCCGTAGAACGCCGCCAGCTTCTCGAGGTCGAGCGCCCAGGTCTCGCCGATCAACACCCGCTGTGGCTCCTGCGCGTTGCCCAGCTCGCGCCAGGAGCGGAAGATGTCGTGCACCTCGGGGCGGTTCATCGAGTACGCGCGGCGCTGGCCAACGGTGCGCTCGTCGAGGCTGTCCTCGGGCCCGGCCGGCGGGTTGTCGCGCAGCCCGCGGTCCTTGACGAGGCCGTGGGCGACGTCGATGCGAAAGCCGGCGATGCCGCGCTCGAACCAGAAGGTCAGGATGTCGATGAACTCCTGGCGCACCGCGTCACTCCACCAGTTCAGGTCGGGCTGCTCGACGGCGAAGTTGTGCAGGTAGTACTGGCCGGTGGCCTGGTCGCGCTCCCAGGCGGAGCCGCCGAACACGGCCAGCCAGTTGTTGGGCGGGCCGCCGCCGGGCGCGGGGTCGGCCCACACGTACCAGTCGCGCTTCGCCGACTCCTTCGAGGAGCGCGACTCCACGAACCAGGCGTGCTGGTCGCTCGTGTGGTTGGGCACCAGGTCCAGCAGCACGCGCACGCCGCGGCGGCCGGCCTGCTCGACCAGCTCGTCGAGGTCCTCGAGCGTGCCGAGGTCGCGGTGCACCTCGCGATAGTCCGCCACGTCGAAGCCCCAGTCGCGGTTGGGCGACGGAAAGGTCGGGTTCAGCCAGAGGCCGTCGATCCCGAGCCACTCGAGGTGGTCGAGCTTCTCCGTGATCCCTGGCAGGTCGCCGATCCCGTCGCCGTTCGAGTCGCGGAACGAGCGCGGGTAGACCTGGTAGAGCACTCCCTCGCGCCACCACATGGCGCGACAACGTACATGGGCGTGGCATTGCGGACCGCAACGGGCCCCGTGAAAGCGTGTTCAGTGTGAAGTAATGAAGCTGCTTGCCTCAGCAGCCGCACTGCTCTGCGTCGGCGTCGGAGTTGCGGCGGCCCCCGCCTTCTCCACCGGCCGCTGGCACCCCAAGCCGGTGGACTTCGAGCTGGCCCCGGCGGCCGCGCCGGTCTCGGCCTCCGGCGCCGGCGTGACCTCCCGCGCGCTGCGCGCCCCGAAGCGCTTCAACCTCGTGGGCATGCGCTGGCGCGGCCGCGCCGAGCCGCGGGTGAAGCTGCGCGTGCGCAAGGCCGGCTCGCACTGGAGCCGCTGGGTGCGCCTCGACGCCGGTGGCGACCACCGCCCCGACCCGCACAGCGGCGAGCGCTCGGCCACCGGCGGGACGGCCCCCGCCTGGGCCGGCGAGGCCGACTACGTGCAGTACAAGCTCAGCCGCCGCGTGCCCGGCCTGAAGCTGCACTTCGTGAACACCCGCGGAACCGCCGGCTCGGCCCAGCGGGTGCGCACGGCGGTGCTCCGCGGCGTGAACACGGCCACCGCCTCGGTCGCCGGTCTCTTCGGTGGCGCCAGCGCAAGCGCGCAGGAGGCGCAGCCCGCCATGGTCACGCGCGCCCAGTGGGGCGCCTCGAGCTGCCCGCCGCGGGCGGCGCCCGAGTACGGCACCGTCAAGGCCGCCTACATCCACCACACGGTCAGCGTGAACGACTACTCGCCCGACGAGGCGAAGGACATCGTGCTGGCGATCTGCCGCTACCACCGCAACTCGAACGGCTGGAACGACATCGGCTACAACTTCCTCGTCGACAAGTACGGCACGCTCTACGAGGGGCGCGCCGGCGGCGTGAGCCGGGCCGTGGTGGGCGCCCAGGCGCAGGGCTTCAACGACCAGACCACGGGGATCTCGAACATCGGCGACTACAGCTCGGTGCAGCAGACGAGCGTGGCGCTGGACGCGATGGCGCGCCTGATCCGCTGGAAGCTGCCGCTTCACGGCGCGCCCACGGCCGGCTCAGTCACGCTCACCAGCAACGGCGGCGACACCAACCGCTACAAGGCCGGCGCCAGGGTCACGCTGCCGCGCGTGCTGGGCCACCGGGACACGAACTCCACCGCCTGCCCCGGCAGCACGCTCTACGCGCAGTTGCCCGAGCTGAGGCGCCGCGTCGGGGACGTGGGGCCCGTCGCCGCGGGCGCGACGCACCTGACGGCGGCGCTCGACTGGCCGCGCGCGCTCTACGGCAGGGGCGTGACCTACCGCGGCCTGCTGATGGGCGCCGGCGGGCCGCTGGGCGGGCAGCCCGTGCAGGTGCAGGTGCTGCGCTTTGGCCACTGGAAGAGCACGCGGCGCGTGCGCACGGGGCCCGACGGCGTGGCAATCGCCCTGCTGAAGCCCAACGCGACGGGCAAGGTGCGCCTGCGCTTCCCCGGGGCGCTCGGGCTGCGCGTGAGCGCTTCGCGCGCCCTGCTGCTGCGAGTGCGCGCGGCCGTCACCCTCTCCTCGTCGCCGTCGCAGGGCCTGCCCGGCTACAGGATCCTGCTGCGCGGCAAGGTGAGCCCGGCCAAGCGCATCGTCTACCTCGTGCTGCAGGCCAGGCGCCACGGCGCCTGGCGCAAGATCGCCGCAAAGGCCGTGAGGACCCGCAAGGGCCGCTTCTTCACCTCGGTGCTGCCGCCCGGCAAGGGGCGCTACCGCTACTACGTGTCCGCGAAGGCCGACCGCTACTCGGACCGCGGGCGTTCCACGCTCGAGCCGCTGCGGATCGCGCCCTAGCTCACCAGCCCTGGCGCAGGTCGTCGCTGTAGAGCCCGTGCCCTGTCGCCAGCAGGCGGGCGGTGCGCGCGAGGATGCGCAGGTCGAGCCAGGGCGAGCGGTGATCCACGTACCAGACGTCCAGCTCGATGCGATCGGGCCAGGGCAGCGACGCGCGCCCGTTCACCTGGGCCCAGCCGGTGATGCCGGGCTTCACCTCGAGCCGCCGGCGCTGGCGGTCGGTGTAGCGGTCCACCTGCTCCTGGATCGTGGGTCGCGGCCCGACCAGGGCCATCTCGCCCTTCACCACGTTCACCAGATTCGGCAGCTCGTCCAGCGAGAAGCGCCTGAGCAGCCGGCCCACGCGCGTGATGCGCGCGTCGCCCTCGAGCACGTAGATGCCGGCGCCCATCGCCTCGGCGCCGCTCACCATCGTGCGCAGCTTCCAGAGCTCGAACGGCTCGCCGCCAAGGCCGGCCCGCAGCTGGCGGTAGATCACCGGGCCGCCGCTCTCGAGCTTGAGGGCGATCGCCGCCGCCAGCAGCAGCGGCGAGGCCACCAGCAGCAGCAGCGCCGCCAGGACGGCGTCGAGCGCGCGGCTCACCCGCACGGACACTTGCGGCTAGCCTCACGCGGCGTCAGATGCGCATCCTCTATCTGCATCAGTTCTTCATCACGCGCGAGGGGATCGGCGGCACGCGCTCCTACGAGTTCGCCCGCCGCTTCGTCGCGCGCGGCCACGAGGTGAGGATGGTAACCGCGGGCGGGGGCGACAGGAGCGTGGACGGGATCGAGGTGGTGGGCGCGAGCGGCGCCTACTCGGACTACATGACGGCCACGGCCATGAGCTACCCGCGCCGCATCCTCGCGTTCGCGCGCTTCGCCGCGGGCTCCGCGCTGGCGGCGCTGCGCGGCCCGCGCCCCGACGTGATCTACGCGACCTCCCCACCGCTCACGATGGCGCTGCCCGCGATGCTCGCCTCGCTGCGCTGGCGTGCTCCGTTCGTCTTCGAGGTGCGCGACCTCTGGCCCGAGGCGCCGATCCAGATGGGCGCCCTGGAGAACCCGCTCCTGCGCGCGCTCGCCCGTGGCCTCGAGCGCCTGGTGTACCGCCGCGCGGCGGCAGTGATCGCGCTGTCGCCGGGCATCCGCGACGGCGTGCTCGAGACCGGGGCCCCGGTGACCGCCGTGGAGCTGGTGCCGAACGCCGCGGACCTGGAGCTGTTCTCGCCCGAGCGCGACGGCCACGAGCTGCGCGAGCGGCTGGGCCTGGGAGAGCGCTTCGTGGTGAGCTACTTCGGCGCGATGGGCGAGGCGAACGACCTGACGCAGGTTGTCGAAGCCGCCGCGCTGCTGGACCCGGAGCAGGTCGCCTTCGTGCTGCTGGGCGGCGGCAAGCGGCGCGTCGAGCTGGAGGAGCTGGCGCGGCGCCTCGGAGCGGCCAACGTGATGTTCGAGGAGCCGGTGCCCGACAAGGGCTCGGTGGCGCTCCTGGCGGCGGCGTCCGACGCCTGCCTGACGGTGTTCAAGGACGTGCCGGTGCTGGCCACCAACTCGCCGAACAAGCTGTTCGACACCCTCGCCGCGGGGAGGCCCGCGATCGTGAACACGCCCGGCTGGATGCGCGAGCTCGTGGAGCAGAACGAGGCGGGGCTGTTCGCCAGGCCGGGCGACGCGCGCGACCTGGCCGACAAGGTCGAGCAGCTGCGCGCGGACCCCGAGCTGGCGCGGCGCCTCGGCCGCAACGCGCGAGCGCTGGCCGAGCGCGACTTCGGCCGCGACCAGCTGGCCGCCCGGGCGCTGGCCGTGCTCGAGCGGGCCGCCGCGGGCTGATGGACCTCTCCTACTGCGTGGTGAACACGAACGGCCGCGAATTCCTGCTGGCCTGCCTGGAGGCGATCGAGCGCACCCACCCCGAGGGCGTGGAGCACGAGCTGCTGGTGCTGGACAACGCTTCCGACGACGGCTCCGCCGAGGCCGTGCGCGAGCGCTTCCCGCAGGCGCGGCTGTTCGCGCTCGAGCGGCGCGCGGGCAAGGCTGAGAACGACTCCGCGCTGCTGCGCGCGGGGCACGGGCGCTACTGCCTGCTGCTGAACGAGGACTCGGAGCTGCAGCCCGGCGCCGCGCGGGCGCTGCTGGACGCGCTCGAAGCCGAGCCGCGGGCGGCCGCGGCGGGCGCGCAGCTGCTCACGAGCGAGGGCGAGCCCGTGCCCTGCGCCTGGCGCCTGCCCGACGCGGCCTGGGCGCTCGCGGCGGCGCTGTTCGTGCAGGACCGCTACGCCGTGCAGAGCCGCGGCGACAGCGTGCGCGGCGTGGGCTGGGTGCAGTCCAGCGCGATGCTCGTGCGGCGCTCGGCAGCCGAGCAGGTGGGCTATCTCGACCCCGACTTCTTCGTGTACTCCGACGAGACCGACTTCTGCAAGCGGCTGCGCGACGCCGGCTTCGAGGTCCTGTTCGTTCCGGCCGCGCGGGCGGTCCACCACAACCAGCTCTCAACCGACCCGCAGAGCATGAGCCGCCGGATCGTGGAGTTCCACCGAAACCGCGAGCTCTACTTCCGAAAGCACGGCCAGAACGCCACGCGGATCCTCTGGCGCGTGTGCTGGACGTGGGCCTACCTGGCGCGAGCCGCCGCGGCGCTGGTGCTGCCGGGGCGCGACCCGCGCCGCTACTGGCTGCACGCCCGGCAGCAGCTGATGCCCGGCCGAGGCCAGGGCATGCGGTGATGGCAGCCGGGGGCTCGCGCCCCCGGACCCCCGCGGTGACTGGCGGGTTGGCGGGGGACGCCTCGACTAAGGTTCCCGCGCGCCATGCAGCACGCTGACACCGCCCAACTCGCAGCGGTCGTCGGGGCGCTCGGGGCCGTGGCGACGCTCCTGGCCCGTGGGCGCCTGACGCTGCTGGCCGGACTCGTGCTGCTGGCCCTGGCCGAGCTCGCGCTCGTGCTGTCGGTCGGGGCGGGCGGCCTGGACCAGCTGCTCTCGCCCGCAGGCGCGCTCGCGGGCGTGCTGGGAGCGGCGGTGATGGTCGGGGCTGCGTCGCTGGCCGTGAAGCGCCCGCACCTGGTGCCGCTCGCAGTGCTGGTGGCGGCGCCGTTCCGGCCGCCGATCGAGTTCGACGCCGGCAGCGCGGTGCTGGTGAGGATCGCGCGCGACGGGGCACTGGGCCGCCTGCTGCCGCTCTACTTCGTGCTGGTCGCAGCGGTGATGGCGCTCGCGTGGCGCGCGCTGCGTGGCGAGACGGTGCGGGCGCTGCCCCGCACGATCACGCTCCCGGCCGCCGCCTTCTTCGCGTTCGCGTGCATGTCTCTGCTGTGGGCCGAGGACCTCGAGACGGCCGCGAACCTGCTGGTGTTCTTCACGCTGCCGTTCGCGCTGCTACTGACGGTGGTGGCGCGCTCGCCGTTCCCGCCCGGACTGGTGCGCAAGCTCGGCATCACGGGGGTGTCGCTCGCCGCGCTGTTCGCGGCGGTGGGCCTGTGGCAGGCGGCCACGCACAAGCTGTTCTTCTTCGCGCCCAACCTGCAGGTGTCGAACGCGAACACGGACTACTTCCGGGTGACCTCCCTGTTCGGCGACCCGAGCCTGTACGGCCGCCACCTGGTGCTGGGCATCGCGGTGCTGCTGGCCGTCCTGGCGGCCGGCCGCGTGAAGCCCTGGCTCGGCATCGGCCTGCTGGCGTTCCTCTGGGCGGGGCTGCTGTTCTCGTACTCGCAGTCGAGCATGGTCGCCCTCGTCGTGATCACGCTGGCCGTGACGATGGCGTCGGGCGACCGCCGCACCCGCCGCGCCGTGGTGGCCGTGGGCGTGGTGGCCGCGCTGGCGGGCGGCGGGTTCCTGGCCGTCAAGCTCGTCACCGGCTCCAGGCTGAACCAGCTCACGAGCGACCGGGCTCAGCGCGTGACCGACACGCTGCGCGTGGTGCGCCACCATCCGCTCGTCGGCGTGGGCATCGCGGGGCAGCCGCGCGCGAGCCGGCTGGCCGCCCACAGCCAGCGGCCGCCGGCCGACTTCGTGTCGCACACCACGCCGCTCACGGTCGCGGCCGAGCTCGGCGTGATCGGCCTGATCCTCTACGGCTGGCTGCTGCTCGGGGGCGCGCGCGTGATCTACGAGGTGCGAAAACGCGACGACGGCCTGGGGCTGGCGCTGGGCGCGGCCTTCGTGGCGCTGTTCGTGCACGCCCTCTTCTACAGCGGCTTCCTGGAGGACCCGCTGACCTGGGTCGTGATCGGGGTCGCTGCCGGCTGGCTGGCCCACGCGGACGCCCACGCCACGGCCTCCGAGCGCGCCCGGGCGCGGGACGCGCGCAGACCGGCAGCCGCGACGTGATGCGCGATCGCCTCGCCGCGCCCGCTGCCTGGGCGGTGATCGGCGTGCTCTTCGCGCTCGTGGCGATCGCGCTGCCGGAGCTCGGCTCCGACCCGTGGCCGTTCCGGCCCGGGGCCGTGCACCCGCAGGGAATCCTGGCCCCACTCGTGCGGGCGGCCGGCGAGGAGTGGGACGTGGGGATCGCGCGGGCGGCGACGTTCCTGGCCGCGCTGCTCTGCGGGGCCGCCGCGCTGACCCTCTATGGCCGCCGCCGCGACTGGCCCGGCTGGGCGGGCGTGGCGCTGATCCTGGCCGTGGGGGTGCTGCTGACCGCCCCCTCGACGCTGCTCCAGATGGGCCTGCGCCAGTCCACCGCGCCGTGGTTCCACACCAACGACTCGACCTACCAGGTGGAGCTGGCGGGCGACCTCGTGCTGCACGGCCACGACCCCTACGGCCACGACTACCGCGGCTCCGGCCTGGAGCGCTTCTACACCCGCGACGGGAGCGTCTCCCAGCGCGTGCTCCGCCGCGAGGTCGCGCTCGACCACTACGCCTACTTCCCGGGGACGGTCGTGACGGCGGCACTGTGGCGGCTGCTGCCCGAGCCCCTCGACGACCTGCGCCTGCTGATCCTGCTGTGCAGCCTGGCCGCGCTCGGGGCCGCGCTGGCCTTCCGCGCGCCGCTCGGCTGGCGGCTGGCCATCGGCGCCCTGCTGGTGTGCGACCCGATCGCCGTGCGCTCGGCCTGGTTCGGCCAGAACGACGCGCCCAGCCTGCTCTTGCTCCTGGCCGCCTTCGCGCTGGTCACGCGCCGGCGCTTCGCCTGGGCCGCAGCGGCGCTGGCGGCCGCCGTGCTGCTGAAGCAGTTCGCGGTCGTGGCGATCCCCTTCATCGCCCTGATGCTGCTGCAGTCGGGCGCCACCCGCCGCGAGCTGAAGACCGCCGCACTCGTGTTCGCCGGCGTGCTGGTGGTGGCGATCCTGCCGTTCCTCGTGGCGGATCCCGGCGCCTTCTACGACGACACGGTGAAGTACGGCGCGGGCACCTACCGGATCGTGGGCTACGGGCTGTCGGCGATCCTCGTGCGGATCGGCATCGTGGACGACCGCAACGGCGCCTACCCGTTCGCGCTCATTGCCCTGCTCACCTGGCTGCCACTGACAGTCTGGCTGCTCCACGCCCAGCGGCGCGCGGGCCAGCTGTGGCTGGGCGCGGCCGGGTTCGCCGTCTCGATCCTGTGGCTGCTGTTCATCGGCCGCACGTTCAACAACTACTACCTCGTGTGGCCGCTGACGGGCGCGGCTGCGGCCGTGCTTGTGGCTAGCGGCGAGGCTTTAGCGCGAACACGGCCGAGCGGCCCGTGACGTAGATCCGCTTGCCGTCGGCCACCACGGGGTTGGCGTACTTGCCGGCCGAGAAGTGCCAGAGCTGACGGCCGTTCTTCGCGCTGACGCCGTAGGTGCCGTCGGGGCCGTGCTTGACGGCCCGCGAGGCTGCCGAGCCGCAGCTCGAGCAGGTGGCGTAGTACACGACCCCGCGCATGATCGTGGGCGCCGCGTGCACCGCGCCGGCCGCCGTGATTCGCCACTTCACGTCGCCGGTGGCCGCGTCGAGCGCGTAGAACGAGCCGTCGTAGGTGCCCACGTAGACCTTGCGCTCGTAGACGCCGGCGGCCCCGTAGATGTAGCTGCCGAGCGGTCGCGCCCAGAGCAGCCGCCCGCTCTTCGCGCCGTACACGTACATCGTGCCGTCGGTGCTGCCGATGAACACGCGGCCGTAGGCGACCGTCGGTGTGGCGTAGAAGAACTCGCGCGCCTCGCCGGCCTTCCACTTCATGCGGCCCGAGCGGGCGTCGACCGCGTAGACCGTGCCGCCGTCGGTGCCGAAGAAGACCGTGCCGTTGTCGTAGGCGGGGGCGGTGTTCACCTGCTCGTCGGCCTGGAAGCTCCAGCGCTGGTGGCCGTTCTTGGCGTTCAGCGCGTGCAGGCCGTGGTCCCAGCTGCCCACGTAGAGCGTCTTGCCCACCAGCAGCGGCGACGACTCGACCGGCTGGCCGCTCCACTTCCAGATCCGGTGGCCGTTCTTGGCGTTCCAGGCGATCACGAAGCCGCTGGCGCCCGGGCGGTCCTGCGGGCAGGGCACGAAATCCATGTAGGACTGGTAGACGACGCCCTTGGCGAGCGTCGGCGAGGCGGCCGCGCAGCGGCCGATCTGCTTGCGCCACTTGAGCCGGCCGGTCCTGGCGTTGAGGGCGAAGAAGAGCCCCTTCTGCTGGGGGATGAAGATCTTGCCGAAGCCCACCGAGGGCGGGAACTCGACTGTGTCGTGCGCGTCGATCTGCCAGACGCGCCTGAACGGCGGCTTCAGCTTGAAGGGCGACACATGGGTGCGCTCGCGGTCGTAGGCGTAGGTGGCCCAGGGGGTCTGGTCCTCGCTCGGCGGCGCCTTGGCCTTCGGCTCCGCGGTGGTCACGAACTCCTGCTTCGCGGAGCCGCGTTTCTCGATTGGGTCGGGCCTGGTGATGGCGTACACGGCGGCCGCAGCCGCGAATGCGGCGAGGGCCAGCGCGCCACCCAGGAGCCAGCGGCGTCGAGTCACCGCGGGAACAATAGGAGGCCGGTCAGCCGGTCCCCGAACCGTGCGCCAGGAGGCGCCAGATGCGCTTCATCGCGTTCGGCACCTCCACGCTCAGGCGGCGCTCGGCCAGCTCGGCGGACCACTGCGGCGTGCCCGCGCGCAGCACGATGCCCTTGCCGAGCTTGTAGGCCACGAAGTCGGGCTGGCCCGGGTCGCGCCCGGCCGCCGTCAGCGGCCGCGTGCCGCGCGGCAGGCCGCCGCTCGGCTCGAAGATCCTGAACTCGCCGATGAAGCGGTCGTCGCCCGCGAACAGCCCGAGCTGGTCGTCGCCTTCCAGCACGAGCGGCGCCGGGTCGGTGCGCAGCAGCTTCCTGGTGCGCTCGCCGAAGGCGTTCGCGGCGCTCGGCGCGGGGCTCGGCCCCGCACTGCCCTTCGCGAGCGGAACGGGCCGCCTGAACGCGTCGGCGCCGAAGGAGGCCAGGCGGCCGCCCTGCTGCACGTAGCTGCGCAGGCGCGCCTGCAGATCCCTGGGCAGCCAGCGCGCGCTGCCGGCGAACGCCACACCGGGAGCGTTGGCGAGCGACGGGCCCTGCTTCGCCTCCAGCGCGAGGTCCGTGGTCAGGTCGTAGCCCAGCCGCTCGCGGTCGAGGAAGCGCAACATCGGCGACACCTGTGAGCCGAAGCCGCGCGGGAGCCTGCCGCCCTGCATCTCCCGGTCGAGCCGCACGCGGCCGCCGCGCTGATCGAGCGTGTCGGGGAAGCCGTCGAGGTCGTCATCGACCCGGTTCTGGCCCTGCCAGGTGAGCGCCGGCAGCACCACCAGGGGGCGCGGGCGCCGCGCGGCGCGGCGCGTCTGCGGCAGTCCGGCCACGGCCAGCGGCCACTGAGCGCGGCGCCCGGCCGCGCGGACGCGCACGACGTACACGCCGGTCTTCGCCCGGTCGGGGATGCGCACGCGGAAACGGCCGCCGATCCGGCCGCCCTTGCGCAGCACCTGGCTCGTGCCCAGGCGCGTGAGCGCGAAGTCGAAGCTGCGCTCCACCGGGCCGGCGACCAGGCGCGCCAGCGAGCCCGCCGGCACCACGCCGAGAGGCCCGTGCAGGTCGAGCTTTCGCACCGCCACGCCGGTGCGCGGCCGCGACGTGGCCGGGGTCGGGATGGCCGCCGGCGCCACGGCGCGGTTGCCCGCCTTGTCGCGCACGGTGACCGTGAACGCGTAGTTGCCCTCCGCCGCGGGGCGGCCGCGGACCGTGCCGTGCCACACGGCGCTGCGCTTCGGGCCGCCGCGGAAGCGGGCAACCACGCGCGGGGGGCCTTCATCGGTCCGAAAGATGCGGAACTCGGGCGCCTGATTGCCCGGCCCGCGGTAGCGGATCACCACCTGGGAACTCTGCCCGGCCACGCCGGGCGCGATCACGCCGGGCTTCGCGGAGGTGAGCGCCACCTTCGGCGGGCGGGTGTCCACGTGGACCTTCTTGATCGAGTTGATCACGCGACCCTGGTCGCGGCGCACCACCCGCATCGAGTACTCGCCGTCCGGCACGATGCGGCCCTCGTCGTCGCGAGCGTTCCAGGTGAAGCGGTTGTGCGAGTCCCCGGGCAGGCGGCGCTGGTCCACGAGGCGCCTGACCTCGTTGCCCTCGGAGTCGACGATCGAGAAGCTGACCTTGGCCGGCCGCGAGAGGTCGAAACCCACCCGCGAGCTGTCCCGGAAGCCGTCGCCGTTCGGCGAGATGTAGGCCGGCGCGGTCGCGAAGCGGATCACCAGCGGGAACTCGCCTTTCAGCTGCTGCGTAACGAAGAAGGCCGCGATGGTGGCGAGCACGAGCGCGGCGAACGCCGCGCGGACCAGGGGCTTCGCCATGACCGGCGCAACGCTAGTAGGTCCGTCGGCCTCAGAATGTCGTCGCAGATGCGCGTGCAGCTCGTCGATCCGTCCGGGGACGTGACCCCCTACGACCACTCGCTGGCCGCGGCGCTGGCGCGCGCCGGGGTGGAGGTCGAGCTGGTGACCTCGCGCTTTCTCTACGGCCCGATCCCCGCCGAGCGCGACTACGAGGTGACCGAGGCGTTCTACCGCCGTGCGACCGCGCGTGGCCTCGGCAGCCGGCTGGCGAGGCGCGCGCTCAAGCTGGCCGAGCACGGGCCCGACATGCTGCGCTACCGCCGCCACGCCCGCGAGGCCGACGTGCGCCACTACCAGTGGCTGCCTGTCGAGCCGCTCGACCTGCTGCTGCTGCCGCCGGCGCGGCCGCGGGTGCTGACCATGCACAACGTGCTGCGCCGCGACGGCGAGGCGCTGACGCTTCGCGTGGCGCGGCGCATGGACGCGGTGGTGGTGCACACCCGCGGCGGGGCGGCCGAGCTCGAGCGCCTGGGCGTGGACTCCGGCCGCGTGCGGGTGATCCCCCACGGCGCCTTCGAGCATCTAACGAATCAGACCGACGAGCAGCCGCTGCCGCCCGACCTCGAGGCCGTGGAGGGCCCCGTGGTCCTCTACTTCGGCACGCTGCGGTCCTACAAGGGCGTGGAGGTGCTGCTGGAAGCGTTCCGCCAGGTCGAGGGTGCGGAGCTGTGGGTGGTGGGCAACCCGCTCGGCATCTCGCCCAAGCGCCTGCGCGAGCTGGCGCCGCCGAACGTGCGCTTCGTGACCCGCTACGTGACCGACCCCGAGGCGCCCGCCTTCCTGCGCCGCGCCGACCTGCTGGTGCTGCCACACCTGAAGGTGGACCAGTCGGGCGTGCTGTTCGCCGGGCTGGCGTTCGGCAAGGCGATGGTGCTGAGCGACGTCGGCGGCTTCGGCGAGCTGGTGCGCGAGCACGGCGCCGGCCGGCTGGTGCCGCCCGGGGACCCGCAGCAGCTGGCGGCGGCGATCAACGCCCTGCTGGCCGACCCGGAGGAGCGCGAGCGCCTCGCCAAACGAGCGGAGGCGGCCGCCGCGGGCGAGTTCTCCTGGGACCGGATCGCCCGGCTCACGCTCGACTTGTACGAGGATCTGCTGCGATGAGGGCTGTCTTCATGGGCAAGTGCAAGCGCTCGGCGGCGCGCTCGCTCGACTGGCTCGTGGGGCAGGGCTGCGAGGTCGCCGCCGTGGTGGCGGCAAAGCCGGACCGCTTCACCGTGGAGGAGCAGCGCCTGGACCTCGTGGCCGAGCGCCTCGGGCTGCCGCTGGTGGAGGACACGGAGCTCTACTACGCGATCGCCGACCCGGCGAGCTCGAAGCTCGACCTGGAGGGCGTGGACCTGGTGCTGTCCGTGCTGTTCTGGAAGCGGATCCGCGAGCCGCTGATCTCGCTGGGCCGCCTGGGCTGCCTGAACTTCCACCCCGCCCCGCTGCCGGACGTGCGCGGGCTCGGCGGCTACAACATGGCCGTGCTCGAGCAGCTCGACGAGTGGGGCGTGTCGTGCCACTTCGTGGACGAGCAGTTCGACACCGGCGACCTGGTGCGGGTGGACCGATTCCCGATCGACCCCGACACCGCGACGGCGTGGTCGGTCGACCTGGACAGCCAGGAGCACCTGTACGAGCTGTTCACGGGCGTGATGGGCGGCGCTCTGGCCGGCGAGGAGCTGCCGCGCTCCCCGCAGGGCGAGGGCCGCTACATCAGCGGAGACGAGATGGAGGCCATGCGCCGCATCCGGCCGGGCGACGACGTGGGCCGCAAGCTGCGCGCCTTCTGGTATCCGCCCTGGCCAGGAGCGCTGCTGGAGGTCGAGGGCCGCGACCTCACCTTGGTGGACGAGCAGCTGCTGGCCGAGCTGGCGCAGGTCTACCGCCAGGCTGGCCGCGTGCCCTGAGTCGGGGGTACCCTTGGCGGCATGACCGGGCTCGCCTGCGCGGCCTGCGGCACGGACAATCCCGCCGGCGCGCGCTTCTGCATGGCGTGTGGGTCCGCACTGGCCCGCCGCTGCCCCAACTGCGGGGCCGAGGCGCCTCCGGGCGCCCGCTTCTGCACGAGCTGCGGCAGCGCCCTGGACGCCGCGCCCGGCCCGACGCCGCGCCCGGCCCCCGCCGAGGCAGCACTGCCGGAGGAGCGCCGCCGGGTGACCGTGCTGTTCGCCGACCTGTCCGGCTACACGGCCGTGGCCGAGCGCCTCGACCCGGAGGCCGTGAAGTCGCTCGTGGACCGCGCGCTGCGCAGGCTCGGCCAGGAGGTCGAGCGCTACGGCGGCACCGTGGACAAGTACATCGGCGACAACGTGATGGCCCTGTTCGGCGCGCCGGTCTCGCACGAGGACGACGCCGAGCGCGCGGTGCGCGCGGCGCTCGGCATGCAGGGGTCGATGGACGAGATCAACGAGGGGCTCCCCGAGGGCTCGGTCTTCGACCTGCGCGTGGGCATCAACACGGGGGAGGTGCTGGCCGGCGCGGTCGGTGACCGCTACACGGTGACCGGCGACACCGTGAACGTGGCGTCGCGGCTGCAGAGCGCGGGCCGGCCGGGGCGGGTGACCGTGGGCGAGCCGACGATGGCGGCCACCAGCGACGCGGTGAGCTACGAGCGGCTCGAGCCGCTCGACCTGAAGGGCAAGTCGGAGCCGGTGCCGGCCTGGGAGGCGGTGGGGCTGAAGTCCGAGCAGGCGCGCGGGCGCGCCATGGCCGCGCACGAGACGCCGCTCGTCGGGCGCGACTACGAGGTGGGCGCACTGGAGGCGCTCCACGAGCGCGTCGTGAGGGAGCGGCGGCCGCACATGGTCACGCTGCTCGGCGAGGCCGGCGTGGGCAAGTCGCGCCTGCTGCGCGAGTTCGACCACCGCCTGAAGGTCGGCGGCGGCCCGACCGTGATCCGCACCGGGCGCTGCCTCCCGTACGGCGCGGGAGTCGTGTACTGGGCGCTCGGAGAGATCCTGCGCGCGGAGTGCGGGATCGTGGACACCGACTCCTCCGACGAGGCCTGGCGCAAGCTGTGCGGCTTCTTCCAGCGCATGTCGGGCGAGCCCGACGAGCCGCTCGGCCAGGGGGGGCAGCGCAAGGCGGCGCTGATCGGGCGCTCGCTGGGCATCGACGTGCCGCCCGAGCTGTCGCGCTTCGACGGCGAGCCCGAGCGCGTGCGCGAGGAGTTCTTCTCGGCGCTGCGCTCCGGCATCGAGGCGCTCGCGAACCAGCACCCGCTGGTGCTCGCCTTCGAGGACGTGCACTGGGCCGACGACGGCATGCTCGACGCGATCGAGCACCTGGCCCAGTGGGTGCGCGCGCCGCTGATGCTGCTCTGCCTGGCACGCGACGAGCTGCTCGACCGGCGTCCGACCTGGGGCGGCGGCCGCCGCAACGCGACGCAGTTCTTCCTGCCTCCGCTGACACCGGACGACACCGGCAAGCTGATGCGGAGCCTGCTGCCCGACGGCGAGGGCGACGTGCTGCCGGCGGTGATCGAGCGCTCCGGAGGTAACCCGCTGTTCGCCGAGGAGATGGCCCGCCGCATCGCCGAGGGCGGCGGCGCACTGGCCGGCGACCTGCCGGAGACGGTGCAGGGCGTGCTGGCCGCACGCCTCGACGCGCTCGAGCCGTTCGAGCGCCGCGTTGTGCAACAGGCGGCCGTGGTGGGCCGCACCTTCTGGGAGGGCTCGCTGGCCGCGCTGGCCGCGTCCGAGGGCCAGGACCTCGAGCGCACGCTGAGCGGCCTGCAGGAGAAGGACATCCTGGCGCCGGTGCCCGAGGGCCGCCTGGAGGGCGAGCGCGAGCTTGCCTTCAGACACGTGCTGATTCGCGACGTGGCCTACGGCATGCTGCCGAAGGCCGTCCGCTCGCGGAAGCACTTCGAGGTCGGCGGCTTCATCGAGGAGCGCGCGGGCGACCGCAGCGACGAGGTCGTGCCGCTGCTCGCGGAGCACTACGGCCGCGCCGCCGCGCTGGGCCGCGAGGGCGGCGTGCCGGCCGAGGAGCTCACCGAGATGCTCGAGCGCGCCGTGCGCTTCCTCGAGGAGGCCGGCGACTCGGCCGCGCGGCTGTTCTCGAACCGTGAGGCGGCCTCGCACTACCGGCACGGCCGGGAGCTGGCCGAGGACCCCGACGTACTGGCGCGAATCGAGGAGAAGCTCGGCGACGTCTCCCTGCGGCTAGGGCGCGTGGATGCGGCGGTGGAGGTGTGGGAGCGCTGCCTGGACCACCACCGCGGCCAGGAGGACCTCGAGCGCGTGGCCGACCTGCACCGCAAGATCGGCGCGGCGCTGTCACACAAGGGCGAGCGCAAGTCGGCGATCGAGCACTACCAGAAGGGCATCAACCTGCTGAAGGACGGGCCGCCGGCCATCGAGCTGGTGCGGCTCTACGAGGAGGCCGCCTGGCTCTACCTCCACACCGGCGACAACATGCTCGCGATCTACGCCTCGGAGAAGGCGCTGCGCCTGGCGGAGCGCCTTGGCGAGACGCGCGCGGCCAGCCGCGCCCACGGCATCTTCGGACGCGTGTTCGGGCGCATCGGCGACACCGAGAAGGCGCGCCAGAACCTCGAGCGCGCGGTCGATCTGGCGCGCGGCTCGGACCACGGCGAGACGATCCTCGCCCTCGACGCCCTGGGCAGGTACCTGGAGACCTCGGAAGCCGACACAGACGGCGCACGCGAGGCCTACGAGGAGGCGCTGGCGCTGGCCGAGCGCGTGGGCAGCCTGCCGGCTCAGGTGGAGCTGCAGGCGGCTCTGGCGCAGCTCGCGGCGTACCGCGCGGACTGGAGCCGCGCCACGCAGGCAGCCGCCGCCAGCGCGGAGCTTGCCGAGCGCGAGGGCCTCGAGGGCAAGCTGTCGCTGCCCTACGCCCTGCAGGCGCTGATGCTCTGGCGCGAGGGGGACCTCGAGGGCGCCGCCAGGCTCTACCGCCGCGCCCACGAGCTGGCCGAGCAGGTGGGCTGGTCGGAGCTCCAGTTCCAGACGCTCTACGGGCTGTCGCTGGCGCTGCGCGACGCCGGCGAGCTGAACGGCGCGGTCACGGCACTCGACCAGGCGATCGACGTGTGCGAGCGGGCCGGCCTGGTGGCCCAGTCGATCCAGGCAACCGGCCTGCGGGCCGTCGCGCTGGCGCTGGCGGGCCGCCACGAGGCCGCCACCGAGTCAGCGGCCGAGGCGGCGAAGCTCGCCGAGCGCCTGCACTACCCGGTGGGCAGCGCCGCGGCGCTGGAGGCTCAGGGCGCGGCCGCACCCGACCCCCAGGAGGGCGCGGCGATGCTCGCCGAGGCGGAGCAGGCCTGGTCCGCGCTCGACCGGCCGCTCGAGGCGGCCCGCTGCCGGCTGCTGGCGGGACAGGCGCTGGCGGGCCACGATCCCGAGCGCTCGCGGAAGCTGCTCGAGGACGCCGCCACGGAGAGCGAGCGCCTGGGCGTGCCGCACCTGGCCGCAAGGGCACGGGAGCTGGCGGCGTCGCCCTGAGGAACGCCCGCCGGCTTAGGGGGCGCGTGTGGTTACCAGGCTGAGCCCGCCCCCGTTGGCGTAGGGGGCGCGTGTGGCCGCGGGCAGGAGGCTGGTCCGGATGCGCGCAGGGGAACGCGGGCGTGGTCTCTAGCGCGTCAGGTCGAGTCCGGCGATCACGACCACGCTGGCGTCGCCGGCCAGGCCCTGTGTCTGCGAGTCGATGCGCTCGCGCTGGCCGATCCGCAGCCTGCGCGCGACGGCCGCCGCTTCACGGGCGTGTCCCGGAGCGTAGAGCACCGCGGACTCGGCGCGCTGCTGGTCGGTGCTGTTGGTCACGTTGCCGAGCTGGAAGCCGAAGCCCTGGATCTTGTCGCCAAGCTGCGCCGCTAGGCCCGGCACCGTGGTCCCGTTGAGCACGGACACCGTGACGCTCTTCGGGTCAATCGCCTTGGAGGAAGAGCCGGCGGCGGGCTTGCCGCTGTTGCCGCTCGAGCCCGAGCCCTTCGGGGTGGCCTGGCCGGCGGGCGTCCCGGAGCCGCCGCTGCTGTTGTCCTTGGTGAGCTGGGTTATGCCGAACGCGGCGCCGCCGCCCACGATCAGGACGCCGGCGATCGCCAGCACGAGGTAGCGCGGGCTGGCCAGCAGGCGCCGGTACCAGGGCGGTCGGGAGGGCGGCGGGATGATGGCGGTCTGCGCCGGGCTGGCGACCCGGCCCGGAGGCCTTCCGCCGCGGCCGGGCACCGGAGGGGATCCGGCCCTCGAGGGCGGCCGCCCTGGCGCCCCTGTCAGCCCGCCGCGCGTGAAGGGCGCGCCGGTGGGAGGGGCCGTCCCCGGCGCTGAGCCGCTGGCAGGTGTGGTGCCGGGGGCAGCCGGGCGGGCGCCGCCGACGGAAGCGTCCTCGCTCCCGCCACCCGTCTCGGGGCGCGCGGGCGCAACGGGGGCCGCCGCGGAGCCCTGCGCCCCGGCCTCGCCCTCGCCGGCGGGGGTCGTCGCGCCCTCGCCCTGGCTCCACGGGGTGGGCGCGGGCGCCCCGCCCTCGGCGCCGGCCTGGCCGGCCGGGGTCGCCGCCCCGGCCTCGGTCTCGCCCTTGCGGCCGGCCGCGGACGCGGCGGCCGCTCCCGCCGCCGCTGCCGTGGCGCCGGCCTTCACGGGCTCGCGCTCGTCGTCGGTCTCGTCCGCGACGTCCTCGCGCTCGTCGTCCTCGTCGTCCTCGTCGGCGTCGTCGGCGTCGTCAGCGTCGTCGGGCTCGACGATGGCCGCGTCCTCGCCCGTGTCCCCATTGGCCGTGGCCGCCGCGGCGTCCTCGTCGCGCTCGGCCTCATCGTCCTCGTCCTCGGTAGCGCCGTTGGCCGGGGCGCCGGCGGCCTGGCCGGCGGGCGTCGCGGCCGCGACCGCCGGCTGAGCACCCGGCACGGGGGGCGCCGCCGCGCGCGGCTGTTGCGGCTGGGCGGTGACGCGGCCCGGCACCGGCGTGGGCGTGTCGGCACGCTCAGGGGCGCGGCCGGCCCATTCGCGCAGGCGCTTCACATCGCGTGCTTGCGAGAAGTACAGGGCCGACAGCACAGCCAGGCCGAGGATGGCGGCGAAGCCGGCGTACGAACCGATGTCTTGGATGATGTGAAGCGGCAAGAAATCCGAACTCTAGAAGCGGGACCGGCCCGCAATAGGCACCTAGTCGAGGTCGGCGGCTGCGGACGCTATCGAGAGCGAGCGCTCGGTGGAGAGCTCGGCCACCGCGGCGGCCAGCGCCGAGGCGTCGCCGTTGTACACCAGCTCCTCGATGCGGGCGAAGGCGCTCTCCACCCAATCGGGGTCGAGCGGCGGCCTGACGGCCGCGACGATCTTCTCGGCGGGCGTCGGATGCGGGCGCTCGCCGGGGTTGAAGAGCTCCTCGTGGACCTTCTCCCCCGGACGCCTGCCCACCACGTCGATGGCGATGTCCACCTCGGGCTCGAGGCCCGCCAGGCGGATCATGTTGTGGGCGAGGTCCAGGATCTTCACCGGGTCGCCCATCTCCAGGACGAACACCTCGCCGCCGGTGGACAGCTCGCCCGAGCGGATGATCAGCTGCACCGCCTCGGGGATCGTCATGAAGTAGCGCGTCATGTTCGGGTCGGTGACGGTGACCGGGCCGCCCGCGGCGATCTGGCGCCTGAAGATCGGCACCACCGAGCCTGAGGAGCCCAGCACGTTGCCGAAGCGCACCGCGGAGTAGCGCGTGTCCGGGAAGCGCCGCTGCGCCGCCTCGATGGTCCACTCGGCGAGCGCCTTGGAGGCGCCCATCACGGTGGCGGGGCTGACCGCCTTGTCGGTGGACACGAGCACGAAGCGCTCGACGCCGGCCTCGCCGGCGGCGGCCGCCAGCAGCCGCGTGGCCACAGCGTTGTTGCGCACGGCCTCGATCGGGTTCTCCTCCATCAGCGGCACGTGCTTGTACGCGGCCGCGTGGAACACCACCGACGGCTTGTGCTCGGCGACGATCTCGCGCATGCGGGTGGCGTCCTTGCAGTCGGCCAGCACGGCGGCGGCGCGGCCGAAGTGGCGCTCCTCCTCGAGCTGGCGCCGGATCTCGAAGAGCGCGTTCTCGGCGTTCTCCAGCAGCACCAGCTTCTTCGGTCCCACGCGCGCGATCTGGCGCGACAGCTCCGCCCCGATCGAGCCGCCCGCGCCCGTCACCAGCACGGTGCGCCCGACCAGGTAAGAGCCGACGCGGTCGATCTCAACGCGAACGGGCTCGCGGCCCAGCACGTCCTCCACGCGCACCTCGCGAACCTGTCGGATGAGGTTCACGCCGCCCGACAGCAGCTCGAAGGTGGTGGGCAGCGTGCGCACCGGGATGTCGCGCTCGCGGCAGGCGGTGACCACCTGCTGGCGCAGCGTGCCCGGCGCTGACGGGATCGCGATGATCACCTCGTCGGGGCTTGCCTCGTCGAGCACGCGCGGCAGCTCGCTCGTCTGGCCGAGCACCTTGAATCCGGCCACGCGCATGCCCTGCTTGCGCGGGTCGTCGTCCACGAAGCCGATCGGCGCGCTCGACAGCTCGGGGTTGCGCCGCAGCTCGAACGCCACCTGCTGGCCGCCGTTGCCGGCGCCGACGATCAGCACCTCGCGGGTGGCGCGCTCGAGCAACGCCCCGCGCATGGGTCGCTCGACCGCCGCGCGCACGAGGAAGCGGGAGCCCGTGGCGAACGCCAGCGAGAGCAGGAAGTCCAGCGCGATCACGCCGCGCGGCGGGTCGGCGCGGCTGAGCGAGAGCAGGAACAGCGCGGCGATCAGCACGAAGCTCGACACCACGACGGCCTTGACCACCGACTCGAAGTCGCGCTGGTCGACGAAGCGCCAGAGCTTGGTGTAGAGGCCGAACAGCGCGAACACCGTGAGCTTCATCAGGACCGCGAAGACGATCGTCTGCTGGAGCAGATCCTGATAGCGGGCCGGGATGCCCGAGTCGAAGCGCAGGACGTAGGAGAGGTAGTACGCGAGCCCGAGCAGGCAGGCGTCCACCCCCACCTGTCCCAGGCGGCGCAGATTCACCGATGAGCGCAACGTCTTCATTTCGCGGCCGAAAGGATCATCTTGACCAAGTCACGGGGGTCGCGGCGAACGCGCAACCCGCTGCCCACCGTTCGCCGCTCGAGCTCCACCTCCTCCGGGTGCGCGAGCCTGCGAAGGCGGCCCTCGGCGAGAAGAGCCTCGTCCACGGCGCCCAGTCGCCCCTCGAAGGTGGTGTAGACGGGGGTGCCGAGCGCCACGGCCTCGCGGTTCATGGTACCGCCCGCGGAGATGACCAGGTCCGCGAACGAGACGAGGCTCTGCGCGTCGATCGCGTGCTCGGGCACCGTGAAGCCGCCCAGACGCGCGAGCTCCTCGCGCTGGGCGGCCGTGCGCGGCAGCACCACGGCCTGGGCGTCCGATCCGCGCAGGCGCTCGAGCACGCCGCGGAAGAGGGGGTTCTCGAAGCGGTGGTAGAGCGACACCTCGGGCGGGGTGCGCACCACGACGAGCGGCCGCGAGCGGTCCACCGACAGCTCGTGGAGCACCGCCTCGTCGGGCTCGAAATCGGCCAGGTAGTACTCCTCCTTCAAGCCCTCGTAGCGCTGCAGCTTGCCGTCGGCGCCATACGGGTGCAGGCGCTCCGGCGGGATCGCCGCGGGCACCACCACGGCGCGCGCCAGCCGGCAGTTCACGTGGTGCTGGACCTTCGCGAACTCGTAGTCGAACGCCGTCGCGCTCGGGATCCGCAGCATGGCGGCGGCCACCATCACGTCGTTGGAGCCGTGACCCACCGCCACGTCGAAGCGCCGCCCGCGCGCCCACCGCACGAGCGCCAGGCTGCGCGACGCCAGGCCGAGCCCCTTGCTGGCGAGTCGCCCGCCGCGGTGCCTGCCGATGGCGGTGTGGTCCACCCCGAGGCGCTCGCACAGCTCCAGCGTCTGCGCGAAGTCGCGCGCCGTGACCTCCACCTCGTGCCCGTCCTCTCGCATGGCGGCGATCAGCGGGCGCATGACGAGCACGTGGGGGCTGTTGGTCAGGTCGACCCAGACGCGCACGCCGCCACCACCTCACGCACCTGGTCCCCGGACAGGCCCGTGCCCATCGGCAGGGCGAGATGGGTGCGGGCCGCCTCCTCGGTGCCGGGCAGGTCGACGTCCACAGCCATCGCCGGCTGGCGGTGGATCGGCACCCGGTAGTAGGCGCGCGCCCCGATGCCCTTCGCGGCGAGCGCCCCGCGCAGCTCGTCGGCGCGCTCGTGGCGCACCACATAGAGGTGGTACACGTGCTCCGCGCCGTCCACCGGCAGGGGCAGCTCCGCGTGCTCGCCGAGGCCCTCGCGCTCGTAGGCCGCCGCGGCCTCGCGGCGACTCGCGTTCCAGCCGTCGAGCTCCGGAAGCAGCACGCGCAGCGCCGCCGCCTGCAGCTCGTCGAGGCGGGAGTTGTAGCCCACCTCTGTGAACGTGTCCTTGTCCTTCGAGCCGTGGAAGCGCAGCACTCGCGCGCGGCCGGCCAGCTCGTCGTCGTCGGTGGCGATCGCGCCGCCGTCGCCCAGGCAGGGCAGGTTCTTCGACGGGAAGAACGAGAACGTGGCCGCGTCGCCGAGCGCGCCGGCGCGCTTTTCGCCGAGCCGCGCGCCCGCGGCCTGTGCCGCGTCCTCGACCACCGGCACGCCCAGCTCGCGCAGGTCGGGTGCGACGTTGCCGAACAGGTCCACCGGCACGACCGCTTTGGTGCGCGGCGTGAGCGCCGCCCTCACCGTGTCCGGCGTGACGCAGAAGGTGGCCGGGTCGACGTCGCAGAACACGGGCCGCCCGCCCGCGGTGACCACGGCCTCGGCCGTCGCGTAGAAGGTGAACGAGGGCACCACCACGTCGTCGCCGGGGCCCACCCCCGCCGCCCGCAGGGCGATCGTCAGGGCGTCCGTCCCGTTGCCCACGCCGACCACGTTGCGCACGCCGAGGAAGCGGGCGAACTCCTCCTCGAAAGCCGACACCTCGGGGCCGAGGATGTAGCGCCCGCCCTCGACCACGGCCGAGACCCGCTCCGTGAGCTTCGGCATGTAGGCCTCGAGCGAGCTCGCGAAAAGAGGGACCTCTGGCATGGCGGCTAGCTACCCTACTTCGCGCGCATGGCGCTGATCGCCTCCATCACGGACCCGATCGTGCAGCTCGCCGTGGACGTAGTGAAGGCACTGGGACTGCCAGGGGTGTTCGCCCTGATGGTGGCCGAGAGCGCCTGCATCCCCGTCCCGAGCGAGGCCACGATGCTGTTCGCCGGCTTCAACGTCGCGAACGGCGAGTACCCCCTGGTCGCGGCCGTGGCCGTGGGCTCGGTGGCCAACCTGATCGGCTCGTGGCTCGCCTACTGGCTCGGCTACGCGGGGCGTGTGGACGTGCTCGAGAAGCACGGCAAGAAGCTGCACATCAAGCCGTCGCACCTCGAGTGGGCCGACCGCTGGTTCCAGCGCCACGGCGACGCCACCGTCTTCTTTTCCCGCATGGTCCCGCTCGTGCGCACCTTCATCTCGCTGCCCGCCGGCGTGGCGCGGATGCCGTTCTGGCGCTTCAGCCTGCTCACGCTCGCGGGCTGCATTCCGTGGGTGTTCATGTTGACCTTCATCGGCAAGCAGGCGGGCGACCACTGGGAGAAGTGGAAGGACAGCCTGCACTACGTGGACTACGCGGTCGTGGCCGCGGTCGTGATCGGCGTGGCCTACCTCGTGATCCGCCGGCGGCGGCGCGGCGCGGGCACCGCCACCGGCTCCGCCTGAGAATCACCTGGCGATCGCTGGCGTAGCCGGCCGATCGCGCCTATGGTGGATTCCGTGCGGGGGAGGCTCATGACTACCCGTCCCCTGCACGCATCACCGACGTCGCCGCTGCCCGGCACCGGCGACTCCTCGCCATCGGGCAGCGCCTGGCTCGGCGCCACGCTGTCGCGGCTGCTCGAGCACGTGCGCACGCTGCTCGACGTGGACGGCGTCTCGTTCCTCGTCGTGGACGCCGAGCGGCGCAACATCGAGCCGCTCGCGGAGTGGTTCGCCACGCCGGCTCTGCGCGAGGCGCTCGAGCCCGTCAACCGCCGCCCGTACGACCGGCGGCGCCCCGGGGTGGTCGAGTACGCGCTGGAGCAGGACCGCGGACTGCTGCTGCCACGCATGGAGGCGTGGGAGGCGGCGCCCGACATGATGGCCACCGCGGTCGAGACCCTGGGCCCTGAGGCCGCGGCGCACGTCTGGGAGACCTGGCGCGCGGGATCGGTGATCGCCTGTCCGGTGAAGACGGCGATCGGGCGGCCGCTCGGCGTGCTCGTGGTGGGCTGCCTGCCACCGAAGAAGCCGTTCGGGCCCACACAGCTGCGCACCGTGCAGGTGCTGGCCGACCTGTCCGGGCTTGCCCTGGAGCGAGCGGAGCTGCTCGAGCACGAGGGACGCCGCGCGCGCGGCGAGGTGCGCCTGAAGCGCGCGTCCGAGGCGATGTCGAGCTCGCTCGAGCTGGACGAGGTCTACCGCAGCGTGGTCCGCTACGCGGCCACGGTGACCGGCGCCAGCCGTGCCCTGCTCACCCGACTCAACCCGCGTGTTGGCGAGCTGCAGCCGGTGGCGAGCGTGGACCTGTCGGAGGAGCTGGCCGGCCGCCGCTTCCAGCTCGACGCCGGCGTACTGGGCGAGGTGGCCCGCTCGCGCGTGCCATGCGTTCGCGGTCCCGGCAGGGACGAGACCTGGGGCGCCCCGGCCGGCTCGTCGATGCACGCCCCGATCGAGCTGGGCCCGCGCCTCTACGGCGTGCTGAGCGTGGCGTGCGAGGAGGACGGCCGCTTCGACGAGGACGACCTGGAGCTGCTGGTGAAGCTGTCCCGCTCCTCCGCCGCGGCCATCGCGAACGCCATCGACTTCCAGCGCGAGCGCCGCATCGCCCGCGCGCTCACGCTCGGCTTCGTGCCGGAGTCGCTGCCCGAGGTCGAGGGCCACGACACCGGCCTCTTGTACGCGCCCGCCGCGGGCGAGCCGGCCGGCGGCGACGTGTACGGCGCCTGGGGCCTGCGCGGCGGCGAGGTGGCGGTGCTGGTGGGCGACGTGGCCGGCAAGGGCGTCGAGACCGCGGCGCTCTCCGCCATGGTGCGCTTCTTCGTGGAGGCGCGCAGCTGGGATTCGCCGGATCCCTGCACCGTGCTCGAGCAGACCAACTCGCTGCTGATCAGCCGCCTGCCCGAGGACAGCTTCGCGACGCTCTTCCTCGGCATCCTCTCCCCCGGCCGCCTGCGCTACTGCAACGCCGGGCACCTGCCGCCGCTGCACGTGACTCGCGAGGGCGACGTGCGCGCGCTCAGCGGCCACGGCCTGCCGCTCGGCATCGACGAGCATCCGTCGTACACCTCGAGCGAGGTTCGCCTCGGCCCCGGTGAGCTCGTCTTCGCCTACACCGACGGCCTGATCGAGGCTCGCCGCTCGGGCGAGATGTACGGCGCGCTGCGCCTGTCGCAGCTGGTGAGCGAACGCGCAGCGGAGCTGCATCCGCGCGACCTGGTGCGCAGCGTGCACGACGAGGTGGCGTCCTGGGCGGGCGGCCTCAGCGACGACGCGGTGGCCCTGGCGCTGCGGCGCCGGGCCTGACGGCCACCCGCTCCGCTTGAATGTCGCCCATGCCTGACGGGGCCTACGCCCGCGCCGGAGTGGACCAGTCGGGTGCCGGCCGGGCCGTGGCCGCTCTCGTGAACGTGCTGAGCAGGATCCAGACCGGGCGCGACTCGCGCGCGGCGCTGCCCTCGGGCCACTACGCGAACGTGCTCAAGCTGGACGGCAACACCGGCCTGGCGCTGTCGACGGACGGCGTCGGGAGCAAGGTCATCGTGGCCGAGCAGCTCGACCGCTTCGACACCGTCGGCGTGGACTGCATCGCGATGAACGTGAACGACGTGATCTGCGTGGGCGCCGACCCGATCGCGGTGCTCGACTACATCGCGGTCGAGGAGGCGGACCCCGAGCGCCTGGCGCAGATCGCCGACGGCCTGCGCCGCGGCGCCGAGGAGGCACAGGTGGAGATCCCGGGCGGGGAGCTGGCGCTGCTGCCCGAGCTGCTCCAGGGGCACCCCTCGCCGCGCGGCTTCGACCTGCTCGGCTTCTGCGTGGGCCTGGTGGACCTCGACGACATGGTCACCGGCGCGGAGGCCGAGCCCGGCGACGCGATCGTCGGGCTCCCATCGAGCGGCGTGCACTCGAACGGCCTGACGCTGGCGCGCGGCGCGCTGGGCGACCTCTCCGAGCGGCCGGCCCAGCTGGGCGGCGCGTCGGTCGGGGAGACCCTGCTCGAGCCGACGGTGATCTACGTGCGCGCGGTGCGCGAGCTGCTCGAGTCCGCGGTCGCCGTGCACGGCCTGGCGCACATCACCGGCGAGGGCTTCCTGAACCTGCTGCGCCTGCACGCCCAGGTGGGCTACCAAATCGACGAGCCGCTCCCGGTGCCGGCCGTCTTCGACTTGATCGCCGAGCGCGGAGAGGTCGATCCGGGCGAGCTCTACGAGGTCTTCAACATGGGCTGCGGCTTCTGCTGCATCGTGCCCTGGGACCAGCGCGAGGCGGCGGTCGCTCTGCTGTCTCGCCGCCACGAGGGCGCCGCCGTGATCGGCCGGGTGACGGACCGCGGCGGCCTCGTGGAGCTGCCGACCCTGAAGCTGATCGGCAGCCGGGATGAGGGCTTCCGCATGCCGCCGGCCTGAGACCTTCGGCGAACGCGGAGCTATGCCAGCTCGAACAGGTGGCCGGTGAGCAGCGGCGTCGCCTTCACCTTCCAGTCCGCCACCAGCCGCCACAGCTCCGCCTCCGCGCGTGGGCCCGGCAGGTCGCAGACGGTTGACACCTCCACCGCCGCCATCCGGCCGAAGCGGCGTAGCGCGGCCATCACGTCCGGTGGCGGCTCGCCGAGAGGCTGCGCTCCAGCGGCGATCGCCGCGTCGCGCCACGCCTCGTAGGGCTCCAGCCCGAAGACCCACTCGTCGTCGCCGAAGCGGCCGGTCGGGAACACCACTCGCTCGCCGCCCTGGCCCTGAACCACGCCGCCGCGCTCGCGGGCCGCGTCCGGCACGCTGCGCGTGAGCTCCAAATCCGCCCCGAAGGCCTCGACGATCGCGTTCGACGCCAGGTCCACCCGGAAGCGGGACACGTCGAGCCCGGCGCGGCGCGCCTCCTCCACGAGCGCCTCCGTGGTGTCGAGCTTCCGGCGAAAGCACAGGAGCCCCTCGCGCAGCACCCGCAGGTAGCGCCAGGCCGCCTCCGGCCCCTGGTCCGCGGCCGCCTTCACGGCCATGCAGGCCGGATAGGTCGTCCGGATCGGGCTCTCGCTCCAGAGCCGCGCGTCGAGCGGCATGCCCGACTCCGCCGCCCGGTCGAGCCAATGCAGCAGCAAGCCGGAATAGTCAAACTCGTGGCCATGCTCGTAATCGCGCGCCAGGCCTCCCATCACGGGCCCGAAGGAGAGGTCCGGGCCGAACTCCACCATGAGCTTGCGCACGATCGGCTCGGCCACCCAGGAGGCAGAGCAGGCGGGATCGGTGAAGTACTGCACGTGTACGGTCATCCAAGCGCGGAAACTAGACCTTCGTGATCGGCACCCTGCTCAGCGGACGCTTCCGGCTCGACGAGAAGATCGGCTCGGGCGGCATGTCCACGGTCTATCGCGCCTTCGACCCGACGCTCGAGCGCTGGGTGGCCATCAAGATGATGCACCGGGACATCTCCTCGGACCCGGACCAGCTTGAGCGCTTCCGCCGCGAGGCGCGCACGGTCGCCCGCCTGAACCACCCGCACGTCGTCACGGTGATCGACGCCGGCGAGGACGACGGCGCCCCCTACATCGTGTTCGAGTACGTCGAGGGCGAGACGCTCAAGGAGCGCATCCGCCGCCTGGGCCAGCTGCCGGTATCCGAGGCGGTGGCCTACGCGATCGAGATCGGCCGCGCGCTGTCCTCCGCGCACGCGCACCGGCTGGTGCACCGCGACGTGAAGCCGCAGAACGTGCTGATCGACCAGGACGGCCGGGCGAAAGTCACCGACTTCGGGATCGCGCGCTCGCTGGAGGCGCACGGCCTGACCTCTCCGGGTCGCGTGCTCGGCACCACCGACTACGTGTCGCCCGAGCAGGCGATGGGCCACGACGTCACCGAGCAGTCCGACGTCTACTCGCTCGGCATCTGCATCTACGAGATGCTCACCGGGGAGGTCCCCTACCGGGCGGACACGCAGGTGGCGGTGGCCATGCAGCACGTCAAGGAGCCGCTGCCCGACGTACAGCGGCGCCGCCCCGAGATCTCGGCCGCGCTCGCCGCGGTCATCGAGCACGCCACCGCGAAGGAGACGCGCCACCGCTACGCCACCGTCGACGCGATGGTGCACGACCTCGAGGAGGTGCTGGCCATCGAGGCCGCCCGCTCCGGCGAGATGACCGGCGAGGCCACGACCGTGCTGCGCTCGCTTCCCGGGGAGACCGGGGACTTCGCTCCCGCGCGGATGCGCCGCCCGCGCCGCGCGCTGATCGCCTCCGTGCTCGTGCTGGCGCTGGTGGCCGGGACGATCGCCTACCTCGCCACGCGCACCGAGTCCGGCCCGGGGCCGGCCAGCGCGCCGAAGGTCGCGGGCCTGACCCAGATCGAGCTGCCGCGTGGCGCGGCCAGCGACTACGACCCCGAGGGCGACGGCGAGGAGTCCCACGGCCAGGCGCGCAACGCGATCGACGGCAACAAGACGACCAACTGGGACACCGAGACCTACAGCGGCGGCTTCGCCGGCTCCCACAAGAAGGGCGTCGGCCTCTACCTGGACGTCGGGAAGCCGGTGGCGGCCCGCCGTCTCGCGCTCGTGACCTCCACGCTGGGCTACCAGGCCCGGGTCTACGCGAGCAACACCGTGCCCGACGACATCACCTCGAAGGACTGGAAGGCCGTGAGCGGCGCGACCAAGGTGAAGCAGGACGAGCGCATCGCGCTCGACACCGCGGGCAGCCCGTTCCGCTACTACCTCGTCTGGATCAGCACGCTGCCGCCCGGCAACAAGGCGGACATCCGCGAGCTGGCGATCTACCGCTAGAAGCGGTAGCCGCCCTCGCGCTCGTGGCGCTCCAGCGCCAGCGCCAGCAGCCGCTCGAGCAGGTCGCCGTAGGGGATGCCCGTCGCGTCGAAGAGCTTCGCGTAGACGCTCGTGGCGGTGAAGCCGGGCAGCGTGTTCAGCTCGTTCACGAACACCTGGCCGCCCGCCTCGGCGAAGAAGTCCACGCGCGCCAGCCCGGCGCAGCCCACGATCCGGAACACGCGAACCGCCAGCTCGCGGACGCGCTCGCGCACCTCGTCCGGCACGCGGGCGGGCACGACGAGCTCCATGCCGCCGTCCGTGTACTTGGCCTCGTAGTCGTACCAGTCGCCCTTCTTCACCACGATCTCGCCGGGCTCCGACGCCTGCGGCTCGGCGTTGCCGAGCACCGAGCACTCCACCTCGAGGCCCTCCGCCATGCGCTCGACGACCACGATCGGGTCGTGGCGGAACGCCAGCTTCAGCGACTGCTCGAGCTCGCCCGCGTCGGTTGCCTTCGAGATCCCGACCGAGGATCCCAGCCGCGCCGGCTTCACGAAGGCGGGCAGCGGGAAGTCGAGCCGCGCCTTGTCGCCGTCGCGCACCACCGCGTAGTCGAGCTGCGGGATGCCGTGCGCGCTCATCAGGTCCTTGAACAGCGCCTTGTCCATCGACACCGCCGACGCGGCCACGCCCGCACCCACGTAGGGCACGTCGAGCAGCTCCAGCAGGCCCTGCAGCGTGCCGTCCTCGCCGAAGGGGCCGTGCAGCACCGGGAACGCCACCTCGGCCTCGAGCAGCCCCCCGGCCGGGCGCAGCGCGAGCGGCTCGCCGTCGTGCGCCCAGGCCCCCTCGCGGGAGATGCGCACGTCGAGCACCTCGTGCCCGGCGCCGGCCAGCCCGGCCCTCACCGCCTCTCCGGAGGCCAGCGACACGTCGTGCTCGCTGGAGCGCCCCCCGGAGAGGACGGCCACCCTCACGGGACTTGCGTCCCGGGCGTCTGCGGAGCCGGCGTCGGGGCCGGCGTCGGAGTGGTTTGCGCGGGCTGCTTGAACTTGCCGACGACGATCACGACGCTGCGGCCCTTGTCGACCTGCGAGCCGCCGCCGGGGCGCTCGTCGAGCACCTGGCCGTCCTCGTCCTGGTTCGTGGTGGCGCGCTCCTTCTTGACCGGCTTCAGCCCGGCCGCGCGCAGCTTCGCGACAGCGCTGGCCGCCGACAGCCCCGTCACGTCGGGCACGTCGACCTGCGGCGTGCCCTTAGAGACCGTGATCGTGACCCGCGAGCCCTTGCTGACGCTGGCCCCGCCCTGCGGCGACTGCGAGATCACCTCGCCCTGGGGCTGCGTGGACTCCGCGTCCTGCACCGCCACGCCGAGCCCCGCGTCGCGCAGCCTGCCCTCGGCCGAGGTCTGCTCGAGGCCGGTCACGTCCGGAACCGAGATCTTCTCGGGCCCGGAGCTGACCAGCAGGCGCACGCGCCCCCCGCGCTGCACCTCCACCCCCTCGCTCGGGACCGTCCGTATGGCGATCCCCTTCGCGACCGTGTCCGAGCTCTTGGGGTCGGTGTTTGCCTTCAGGCCGGCCTTGTTCAGCTCCTTGACCGCGGTGCGCACCGGCAGGTTCTCGACTGCGGGCACGCGCACGTTGCCCGGCCCCTGGGACACCCCGAGGGTGACCGTGGAACCCTTCTTCGCCTCCACGCCCGGATTCGGGTCCTGGTCCACGACCTGGCCGATCGCCTCCGTGCTCGGCGCGCGGGACTCCTGCACCTTGAAGCCGGCGGCCTCGAGCCGTTTGCGGGCGTCGAGCACCTGCCGGCCGACCACCCGCGGCACCTGCACCTTCGTCCCCGTCAGCAGGCCACCCGCCGCGAGGTAGGCCAGCAGGCCCACGAGAAGCAAGACCAGGAGACCCAGCACGATCCATGGCCAGCGCCGCGGGCCGCGCTCGGCCAGCTCGGCGTCGTGGGGAGTCAGGGGCACGAGCGGGGCGCCGGCGACCGGGGCGTCCACGGCCTCGCCGTTGCCCTCCACGACCATGGGGCCTGGCACCGGCATGAAGGCGGCGGTGTCCTGGCCGCGACGCCCGGAGCCGTCGTGCAGGTGCTCGCCCACGGCGCCCAGGGCGGCCGAGAACTCCTCGGCGGTCTGCCAGCGCTGCTCCGGCTGCTTCGCCAGCGCCGCCATCACCACCGACTCCAGGCCGGGGTCCACGTCGGGGCGCAGCTGCGAGAGCGGAGGCGGCGGCTCGGACAGGTGCTTGAGCGCCACCGACACCGCGCTGTCGCCCTCGAACGGCAGCCTGCCGGCCAGCAGCTCGTAGAGCATCACGCCGATCGAGTAGAGGTCGGATGCCGCGGTGACGGCGTGCCCCTGCGCCTGCTCGGGCGACAGGTACTGGGCGGTGCCCATGATCGAGCCGGTCTCGGTCATCTCCGAGGCGCCGGCGCGGGCGATGCCGAAGTCCGTGACCTTCGCGTTCCAGTTGTCGTCGACGATCACGTTGTGGGGCTTGAAGTCGCGATGGATCACCCCGCGGCGGTGAGCAAAGCCGGCCGCCTCGAGGACCTGGCGGCCCAGGTCGATCACGCGTCCCTGGGGCAGCGGCGCCTCCTGCTCGACCACCTGCTTGAGCGTGCGCCCGGGCAGGTGCTCCATGGCGATGTAGTAGGTGCCCTCGTGCTCGCCGCGGTCGAACACGCCCACGACGTTCGGGTGCTGCAGCCCCGCCGCCGACTTGGCCTCGCGCCGGAAGCGCTCGACGAACTCCTGGTCCTGCGCGTAGCGGCGGTGCAGCATCTTCAGCGCGACGTCGCGGCCCAGGTGCGTGTCGCGCGCGCAGTAGACGTCGGCCATGCCGCCCGAGCCGATGCGCCTGAGCACCTGGTAGCGGCCGTCGACGACCGTGTTGTCGGTGACCTCGGTCATTCGTGCTTGAGAAGGGTCTGGAGCACCTGCTTGGCGATCGGCGCGGCCACCGTCCCGCCCTGGCCCTGCGTGCGCTCGACCGTCACCGCGATCGCGATCTTCGGCTTCTCCACCGGAGCGAACGCGATGAACCAGGCCTGGTTCGCGGCGCCGTTGGCCACCTCAGCCGTTCCGGTCTTGCCGGCCACCTGGATTCCCTGGAGCGCCGCCGCCGTGGCGGTGCCCTCCTCGACCACCTTGGTCATCATCGCACCCAGTTCCTTCGCGGTCTGCGCCTTCATCACCTGCGCCTGCATGTCGGGCTCGATGCGCTGCTTCACGCGCCCGTCCTTGCGCACGATGCGGTCGGTGAAGCGCGGCTTCATCAGCTTGCCGCCGTTGGCCACGGTCGCCGCGACCTCGGCCATCTGCAGGGGCGTCGCGGTGATGGCGCCCTCGAGGCCGCCCTGGCCGATCGCGACGCGGCCGATGTCGAACCCCGTGGCGCCGTCCACCAGCTCGCCCTTGCCGTCGCGGATGCCGCTGCGGATGAGCTGCTCGGCGGGGTAGTCGAGCTTGGGCTTCTCGTTGAACCCGTAGCGGTTCATGTACTTGAGCAGCGTGCTGCGCCCGACCCGCTCGCCCACTTGAGCGAAGACCGTGTTGACCGAGTTCGTCAGGGCGTCGGTGAGCGTGATCGGCCCGAAGTTCTCCCCGCCCGCGTTTGCCAGGGGAGCGCCGCTGATCGTGCGCGGGGAGTGGCCGTCGAAGATCGAGCTGGGCGTGGCCTTGCCGCTGTCGAGCGCCGCCGTGGCGGTGACCACCTTGAAGGTCGAGCCCGGCGGGTAGAGCTCCTGGGTCGCGCGGTTGAACAGCGGCTTGTTGGGGTCGCGGTTCAAGCGGTTGAAGCCGCGCGGGATCTGGTTGGCGTCGTAGCCCGGCACCGACGCCATCACGCGCACCTTTCCGGTGGCCGGCTCGAGGGCCACCACCGCGCCCTTCTGGCCGCCGAGGCTTTGGATCGCGGTCTTCTGGCCGGCCGGGTCGAGATTCGTGACCAGGTCGAAGCCCTCCTGGCGGCGCGACTCGAGGCCGGACAGGATCGAGGCGAACTCGTTCTCCTTGCCGGCCAGGTCGTCGTTGCGCGACTCCTCCAGGCCGCGCCGGCCGTTCAGGATGAACGAGTAGCCGATCGAGTGTGAGAACAGCGACCCGGTCGGATAGGTGCGCGAGAAGACCCGGGTCTGGCCGCGGCCGTGCGGCACGCTCCTGGCCAGCACGGTCTTGTCGTCGCGGGCGTAGATCACGCCGCGCGGCACCCTCTGCTCCTGGATCAGCGCGCGCCGGTTGGTCGGCTTGTTCTTCAGGTCGTTCGCCCTCACCACGGTCCACCACGAGGTGGAGCCCACCAGCACCATGAACAGGAGCGCCAGCACCACGAAGAGGGAGCTGACCTGGCGATTCACTAGACCAGCCCTCCCCGTCGTCCCTGCTCCGAGCGAGCGTGTTCGGAGATGACCAGGAGCAGGGCAAGCAGGACCATGTTCGCGACGATCGAGCTGCCGCCGTATGACACGAACGGGAGCGTCACGCCCGTCAGCGGGATGACCGCCGTCACGCCGCCGACGATCACGAAGACCTGGAGGGCCAGAACCGTCGAGAGGCCCGCCGCCAGCAACTTCGAGAAGCCGTCGTTGGCCATCGACGCGATCGCAAAGCCGCGGGCGGTCAGCAGCAGGTAGACGATCATCAGGGCCGCGCCGCCGAAGAGCCCGGTCTCGTTCACCACGACCGCATAGATCAGGTCGGTGTGCGCCGCGGGCAGGATCGTCCCGCCGCCGGGGAGCTTCAGCAGCGCCTGGCCGAAGCCCTGGCCGAACAGACCGCCGTCACCCTGCGCGAACAGGCCCTGGGAGATCTGGTACCCGGTGCTGTCGGCGATCCTGGGAGCAAAGGGGTGGAGCCACGTGTCCACGCGCTCGTGAACGTGAGGGATCCGGTCCGCGAAGAAGATCGCGCCCGCGAAGAACATGGACGCCCCGACTCCGACCAGCGACAAACGGCTCGTCGCCAGGTACAGGAGCGCCAGGAAGCCGCCGAAGAACATCAGCGAGCTGCCGAGGTCGCGGATGAAGATCAGCATCAGCATGGCGAGGCCCCAGATCAGCAGCAGGGGGCCGAAGTGCTTCAGCGAGGGCCGCTCGAGCACCACGGCGACCAGCGAGGCGGTGAACACGAGCAGCAGCACGCTGACGGCGATGCCCGGGTGAACGGCGAGGATTAGCAAGACGACGGCGAGCAGGGGCAGCCCGTACGTAAGGATCTGGCGCCACAGCGGCGGCGGCCGGAGGCGCGGCCTGACCAGCACGTCCCCCACCTCGCGCAGATAGCTCGCCAGGAAGACGATGATGCCGAGCTTCGCGATCTCCGCGGGCTGGAACTGGATGGGGCCCACGCTGATCGCGAGGAACGCCCCGTTGGTCTGCCCGCCGATGCCCGGAAGCCGGGGCATCAGCAGCAGCGCGAGGCTTGCGGCGGCGATCGTGTAGCGGTAGCGCTCCAGGATGTGGTGATCGCGCAGGAAGTAGATCGTCGCGCAGAAGAAGATCAGCGCGACGACGAACCACTGGGCCTGCTGGCGCGCCAGCTCGGGGTCGATGCGGTAGATCTCGACCAGCCCGAACGCCGCCAGCAGCGCCGCCAGCGGGAAGATGTAGGGGTCGGCGTAGGGCAGGCGCGCGCGGATGAAGAGGTGCGCGCCGACGCAGAGCGCCAGGAAGAACGCTCCGTAGGTGAGCGTGGCGTCCTGGATCTGCGCGCTGCGCGTGATCAGGACACCGGCGAAGCCGGCAGTCACGCACAGCGTGACCGGGATCAGGCCGAACAGCTCGCGGATGCGGGCGGAGCGGGCGGACATCATCCTGCGGCGCCTCCAGCGTCGATGCGCCCGCGCTCGAGCTGGCGCACCAGGTCGACTGCGTCGCCGCGGCCGCGCAGCTGGTGGTCGAGCACACGCGAGCGGCGGCTGCGCGGGATCGCGCCCACCGGCACGCCGCTGGCGTACCTCTCCTGGTAGAGCTTCATACCGAAGGGCAGCTCGTAGGGGACGCCGCGATAGAGCGTGACCAGGCCGGCGTCGTTGGTGCCCACGAAGTAGACCTGCCGGCTGGCCACGTAGAGGCCGGCGATCACGGCGGCGACCGCGGCCAGGCCGAGCAGCAGCTTGAAGGCAGCGGCGGCCCGGCGCCGGCCGGAGCGGCGGCGGCGCGCGGGCGCGGGGCCGGCAGCCGCGCTGGCGCCCCGCGCGCTCGGTAGCGGGGGAGCCGCGGTGGTGGCCGGTGCTGCCGTGGCGGTCCCACCCGCGGCGGGCGCGGGGCGCTCAGAGGTGTCGTGCTCGAGGTCGGCGGCGCTCAGCCCGCCCGCGATCGTCTCATCGGCTCCCGGCGCGGCGGCGGCGCCGTTGCTCTCGTCGGCGAGGCTGAACAGCACAACCGTGATGTTGTCCTTGCCGCCGCTCTGGTTGGCGGCCCGAACGAGGCTCTCGGCGGCGTCGCCCAGGCTGCCGGCGCGGCGCACGATCGACGCCATCTCGTCGTCGGACACCATCCCGGTCAGGCCGTCCGAGCAGAGCAGGAACACGTCACCCTCGCGGCCCGGCACCGTGTAGGTGTCGACTTCCACGTCGGGCTCCGGGCCGAGCGCCCGGGTGATGATCGAGCGCTGCGGATGGTGCTCGGCGGCCTCCGCGCTGAGCTGCCCGCTGCGCTGCAGCTCGGCCACCAGCGAGTGGTCGCGCGTGAGCTGCTCGAGGTCCCCCTGGCGCAGGCGGTAGGCGCGGCTGTCGCCCACGTGGCCCAGGCTGACCTCGCGGTCGTGCACGCGCGCGGCGGTCACGGTGGTGCCCATGCCGCGGCGCGACTCGTCGTCGGTGGACAGCTCGAAGATGCGTTTGTTCGCCTCCTGCAGCGCGTGCGAGAGCTGCGCCTCGGGCGCATCGTCCGGGTGCCGCGCCAGCTCTTCCTCGAGCACCTCGACGGCCAGCCGCGAGGCCACCTCGCCCGCCTTGGCGCCGCCCATGCCGTCCGCGACCGCGAAGTACGGCGGGAGAACCAGGAGCGAGTCCTCGTTCGTGCTCCGCTGGCGACCAACGTCGGTCGTACCGGCGTGCTCAGCGATGCGCAGCCCTCCGCTCACACCTACTCCTGGTAGCGGTACTCGGTGTCGCCGATGCGGACCACGTCGGCCACCTTCAGGCGCTCGGCCTGGCGCAGCTGCCGGCCGTTCAGGTAGGTGCCGTTGGTCGACCCCATGTCCTCCACGTACATGTAATCGCCGCGGTTGAAGACGCGCGCGTGGGCGCTCGACGCGAACGGGTCGTCCACCGGGATGTCAGAGCTGTCCGCGCGGCCCATCGTCGCGCCGTCGCCAACGTCGAAGACCGTCCCGGGCTCGTGCCCCATCGCCGCCACCACCTCCAGTCGGGGGGACACTCCCGCGCGCAGGTCGGGCCCGCCGCGCTCGCGCCTCCGTGGCGCCGGCCCGGCCGGCTCCGCGGCCACGTTGCCGTCGCTCCGGGCCAGCTCGCGCGACGCGCTGCGGGCCACCCAGATCAGGAACAGGTAGAGGACAGCGAGGAAGCCGAACTTGAGCGCGACGGCGAGCGGCTCGTCCACCGTGACTCCCTCAGTCGAGCTCGAAGGTCAGGTCGGTGACGCCGAGCGTCAGCTTGTCGCCGTCGCTCAGCTCGTGCTGATCCACGCGGCGCCCGTTCACCTTGATCCCGTTCGTCGAGCCCAGGTCCACCACCGTCCAGCGCCCTCCCTCGGAGCGCACCTCGGCGTGCCGGCGCGAGACGTTCGGGTCGTTGACCATGATGTCGCACTCGCGGCTGCGCCCCATCAGCACGCGCGAGCCGCTGAGCACGTTGCGCTTGTCCTGGCCCACCAGCAGCGCCTGGCGCGAGCCGGCGCTGGCCGGCCCGGGCTCCACGCGCGGCTCGGAGGTCGGCGAGTAGACCATCGTGTGCCCGAAGTCGCCGGCCGACGGCGCGCCCTCGGCCTCCGGCGACTCCTCGTCCTCGCCCAGGCCGCCGAGCAGCTGCGCCTGGATGCCGAACTCGCCGAGGCCGAGACGCTCGTCGGTCTCCAGGTCGATCTGCGGCCGGCTGGTGAGGGCGAGGCCCTCCGAGCGTGCGTGCTCGAGCAGGTAGTCCGACAGCTCCTTGCGCAGCGCCGGCTCGTAGCTCGTGAACTGCTCGCGGTCGTCGGGCGAGAGGAAGACTCGGTAGTGGTTCGGCACGTAGACGCGTGAGACGGAGACGACCTGGTTGTCCTCCATCTCCTTGGCGAGCTTGTGGGCCAGCTCCACGGGCTGGACGCGGCTCTTGAAGGCACGGCCGAAGGCGCCCTCTACGAGGCCGCCGAGTTTGGCTTCGAGGTTGCGGAGCATGCTCATGGGAAACCGGAGAGTAGTCCTAAGCCGCGGTCGCGGTCTGCGTGCTCGGGGGCATGTCTGAGGTCGGTCCGGTGCGGGCCAGGGCCACCGCCACGAGAGCGGCTCCCACCGCCCCGGCGACCCCGCCGCGCGCCTGGTCCAGCGTGGTCTCGGCGGCCAGCAGGTCGCCGATGCCCACCAGTGCGGCGGCCAACCCCACGGCCCAGGCGGCGCCCCCGATCAGGTCGAAGGCCAGGAAGCGACCGCGCACGAGCAGCGGCAGGAGCGCGGCGAAAGCGGCGAAGGCGAGCGCGGGCAGCAGCGCCGGGGAGCTCAGCAGCGGGCCGATGGCGTCGGCGGCGGCCCTGCCGGCCGAGCTTGCCCACTCGGCCCGCGGCAAGGCGCCCGTCGGGATGCCGAACAGCAGGCTGCGCCCGGTCGCGATCTCGGCGAAGGCGAGCCACACGAGGCCGGTGGCGCCCAGCCCGGCGCGGCGCCGGGGCGTCGGCGCCAGCGCGGCCACGCCCACGAACATGGGCGCCAGCCCGATCGTGCCCAGCAGCGGGGCCAGCGCCGGCACAGACCACCAGAGGCCCGCGCGCGGCAACAGCAGCGGCACCGGCAGGCAGGCTGCCGCAAGCACCAGCGCGGTCCCCTGACGGCCGGCCTCGGGGGAAGCCAGCCAGAGGCACGCGGCTACCGCCGTGGCGATCCAGCCGACCCGCGGCAGCAGCGCGCAGGCGGCCGCGGCGCCGAGCGACGCCCCGGCCACGGAGAACGGCGGCTCCGGGCCCAGCTGGGTGAGCACGAACAGCGTTAGCAGTCCGGTTGCGGCGCCTGCCCCCAGGCGCGGCAGCAGCCGCGGGCCGAGCGGGCGCTCGCGCGGGCGCACGGCGGTCAGGCCGAAGCGCCGCTGCGTTGCCGTCTCCACCAGGCCGCCCTCGTCCTCCAGCTCGTCCGCCACCGACTCCAGCACCGCCTTTAGGCGCGCGGGAGCGGGCCGCAGCGCTGGATCGCGCTCGAGCGCGTCGTCGATCGCGTCGCAGAGCTCAATCGGCAGGTCGCGGCGCTGGAGCCCCAGCGACGGCAGCGGGCCGCCCAGGCGCCGCGCCGGGTCGAACCCGGTCCAGGCCACGTAGAGCGTCAGCGCCAGCGAGAAGAGGTCGCTCGCGCCGCTCACGCGCGTGCCCTCGGCCTGCTCGGGCGCCATGTAGGCCAGCGTGCCGACGACGTCCCCCGTGCGGGTGACCGGATCGCTGGTGGCCACGTGCGCCACCCCAAAGTCGGTGAGCTTCGCGAAGCCCGCGCCGGCGGCGGGCTCGGCCACCACCATCACGTTCTGCGGCTTCACGTCGCGGTGGATCACTCCGCGCGAGTGGGCGTGCTGGAGCGCGTCGCACAGCGTGGCCCCGACGCGGGCCACGTCCTGGTCGGAGAGGGCGCCGCCGCGCATCAGCTCCGCCAGCGAGCGGCCGGGCACCAGCTCGGACACCAGGTAGAGGTGCTGCTCGTCGCCGGCGAGCTCGTAGAGCGTCACGATGCCCGGGTGCCCCAGGCGGGCGGCGGCGCGGGCCTCGCGCTCGGCGCGCGGGTCGCCGTCACGCTCCACGACCTTGACCGCCACCTCGCGCTCGAGCTTCTCGTCCCAGGCCTGCCAGACCACGCCGAAGCCGCCGGCGCCGATCCGGCGTTCCATGCGGTAGCGCCCCAGCAGAGCGCGCTCCGCGGCCGGAATGGTCTGGGCACCTTCTTCCACGGGTTCCCTTTCGGTTCTGGGCAGGCCGTCCCTGCCGTTGCCAACCGGGTTGCCAACCGGAACTCGGGTCATACTAGGAGCGTTCTGTCCTTCCTCGACGAACCGGACGAGCCCGCACGCCCTTCCCGGCGTGGGGGCAGCGCAGCGACAGCCGACCGCCAGACGCTTCTGGTGCGCCGGTCGATGGCGCTTGGAGCGGGACTGATCGTGTTGGTTTTGCTGGTGCTCGGCGTGCGCGGCTGCGTGAACGCCCGCCAGGATCGCGCGATGAAGGACTACGTGCGGAACGTGAGCGACCTGACCTCGGAGTCCAAGCAGCAGAGCAAGGCCTTCTTCGACCTCCTGAATGGCCCCGGCGGCCGCAACCAGCCGGTGGAGGTTCAGAACAGCCTGAACGGCTTCAGGGTGCAGTCGGCCCAGCTGGTGGACAGGGCGCGCGCCCTCAGCCACCCGGGCGAGGCCGGCTCGGCGCACGACGCGCTGGTCGAGACGCTGGAGTTCCGCCGCAACGGCCTGGCGGCGATCGCCGACGCCCTGCCGACCGCCCTCGGCGATCAGAACCGCCGCGAGGGCACCGACAAGGTCACCCGGCAGATGCAGAGCCTCCTGGCCAGCGACGTGGTCTACACGCAGCGCTTCGTGCCGGGCCTGAGAAAGGCACTCCGCGACGACAAGCTGCTGGCCGAGGTTCGCGTACCCGCCAGCCAGTTCGTTCCGAACGTGCAATGGCTGCAGCCCAGCTTCGTCGCGGGGAAGGTGGGCGCCCTTCGCAACGGCAAGGGCGGCGCCGCCGCCCCCGGCCTGCACGGCACCGGCCTCGGCACGGTCGCACTCGGTGGTCAGGCGCTCACGCCCGGCGGCTCCGTGTCGGTGAAGCTCAGCCAGCAGCTCAAGGCCGACGTCCAAGTGGCGAACCAGGGCCAGAACACCGAGACCGACGTGAACGTGAAGGTCACGATCGGCAAGGGCGCCGACGCGATCACCGCGCAACAGCCGCTCGCCTCGATCGCCGCGGGCGAGACGAAGACCGTCACGCTCACGATCCAAGAACAGCCGCCCACCGGCCAGAACGTCCCGGTGAACGTGGACGTCGCGGCGGTTCCGGGCGAGAAGAAGATCGACAACAACAAGCAGACCTACACGGTGATCTTCACCCGCTAGGGCGCCTGTATGGTGCGGGCGAGATGGACGATCTGACCACAACCCAGGGAATCGTGGCGCTGGCCGCCGCCGCGGTCGGCCTGGCGGCCTTCATCTGGGTCGCGGTGCTGGGGCTGAAGCTGCGACGCCTGCGCGCCAACCAGCGCGCGGTGCTGGGCGCGGACGGCGAGCGCGACCTGGTCGAGCAGGCGACCGGCCTCGAGGCCGCCTTCGTCCAGCTGCGCGACTGGGTCGAGGAGACCTCGCGCCACCTGGAGCAGCGGATGGGGGCCGCCGAGCAGCGCATCGACGGCTGCGTGGCCCACTCCTCGCTGATCCGCTACGACGCCTACAACGAGATGTCGGGGCAGCAGTCGAGCTCGGTGGCGCTGCTCGACGCGCACCGCTCCGGCGTGGTGGTGTCGTCGATCCTGCACCGCGACCAGGCCCGCGTCTACGTCAAGCAGGTGCACCAGGGCCAGTCCGAGCTGGAGCTCTCGCCCGAAGAGCAGGAGGCCATCGAGACGGCCATGGGCGAGCGCGCCAGCGCCTGACGCGTGCGGGTCGCCTTCCTCGGCCCTGCCGGGACGTACACCGAGGAGGCGCTGCGGGCCTCGGCCCCCGAGGGCATCGAGGAGCTTCCGTACCCATCGGTCTACGAGACCGTGATGGCGGTGCAGGACGGCGCGGCCGAGCGGGCCGTCGTGCCGATCGAGAACTCGCTGGAGGGCGGCGTGGCCGCCACGCTCGACGCGCTGGCCACCGACGCCGACCGGGTGCGCATCTCGGCCGAGGTGGTGCTGCCCGTGCATCACTGCCTGGTCGCCGCGCGCGAGCTCGAGCTCGACGCGGTGGAGCGCGTGATCTCCCACCCGCAGGCCACCGCGCAGTGTGCGCGGTTCCTGCGCGAGCGCCTGCCCCACGCCGAGCGGGTGTCGGCCGGCTCGACCGCGGAGGCCGTGCGCCAGGTGCGCGACGCCGAAGGCCCCTGGGCCGCGCTCGGCTCGCGCCTGTCGGCCGAGCTGTACGACTGCCTGCTGCTGGCCGAGGACGTGGAGGACCACGCCGGCAACCTCACGCGCTTCGTCTGGCTGGCGCGCGACGGCGAGGCTCAGCCGGAGAGCGGCGGGCCGGCCAAGACCTCGATCGTGTTCTGGGGCGCCGGCGACGAGTCTCCCGGCTGGCTCGTGTCCGTGCTCGACGAGCTCGCCAGCCGGGAGATCAACCTGACCCGCATCGAGTCGCGCCCGCGGCGCGTGCGGCTCGGCCATTACATGTTCTTTGCAGATCTCGAGGGCGGCGAGCGGGAGGCGCCCGTCTCGGAGGCGCTCCAGGCCCTGCGCGGCCGCGTCCAGGAGCTGCGCGTGCTCGGAAGCTACCCGTCCGCGCCCGCCGTCTAGCTAAACTGGCGGCCGTGGCAGTGCGAGTTGCAGGCCCTCTGAGGGCCGGATCGGGGGACGCTGAACCAGTCCCTCCCGCCGCGCTGCCCGGAGCCCGGGCCGAGCAGCGCGTCACTTCGTCGGGCCGGGTACTGGTTCTGAACGCCTCGTACGAGCCGATCAACGTCTGCACGGTACGGCGCGCGGCGGTGCTGATCCTGAAGGAGCGGGCGGAGGTGCTCGAGCACTCCGAGTGGAACCTGCACGCCGAGTCGCTGACGCTGCCGCGGCCGGTGGTCATCCGCCTCGTGACCTATGTGCGCATCCCGCGTGACGCCCACCGCCGCAAGATCACCCGCCGCGCGGTGTTCGCCCGCGACCGCTGGACTTGCCAGTACTGCGGGCACGAGCGCGGCAACCTGACCGTGGATCACGTGATCCCGCGCTCCAAGGGAGGCGGCTCGAGCTGGGACAACATCGTGACCTGCTGCGCCCCCTGCAACCGCCGAAAGGGCGACCGCCTGCCGCGGCAGGCCAAGATGGTTCCCGTGCGAGCGCCGCGCGCCCCCAGCTCCACGATCTTCATCCACGTGGCTGCGCCCACTATTCCAGCCGCGTGGGAGCAATACCTTGTCGCAGCCTGAGCCGCCGCGAGGGCCCGAGCCACCACTTGAGCCGATCGACGACGCGGCCCCGGCCACGGTCGGCGAGCTGCGCTCGCTGCGCCGCTGGCTCGTGGTGGCCGGCGTCTGGGCCGTGGCCGCCAGCGCCATCGCGATCATCGCGCTGCTCTCGACGAACAGCAACGACCAGCCCAAGCGCTCGCCCGGCGCCGTGACCGGCACACAGCTGGCCGGCGTGCAGCGCGACCTCGACCAGCGCATCGACGCGCTCGAGAAGCAGGCCAAGTCGGCCCCCAGCTCCGACGACGTGTCGAAGCTCCAGGACCGCCTCAAGGCGGTGGAGGACCGCAGCGACAGCACGCGCAGCGACCTGAAGGCCGTGCGTACGGACCTCGGCGACCTGAAGAAGCGCGTGGACGCCGTGGAGAAGCAGCAGCAGAACAACGCCGGCAGCGGCGGCACCGGCACCAACACCACGACGACACCCTGAGGTCATGACCACCAAGCTCGCAGCACTCTCACCGCCGGCCTCGCCCTGCTCCTCCTGGCGCCCGCCGGCGCGCAGGCGAAGACCTTCACGCCGATCTCCACCGGCCAGTTCCAGCTGGTCAAGCACGGCTTCAACAAGACCAACCGGGGCCGGATCACTCAACTCAGCAAGACCTATCCGCAGGTCGGCCTGGGCGCCCTGATCGCCGACACCAACCGCACGAACACCGGGCTGATGACGAGCGCGGCCCCGAAGGGCGCTTTTGGCTACAGCTGGGAGGGCGGCGACAACGGCGTCGACTACTGGACGCCGCAGGGCATCACCGGGAACGGCAGCGGGGTGCAGGCGCAGAGCTGGTACAAGGGCGCCAGCGGCCACGAGGAGGCCGTGCGGATCTCGTTCGTGGACCGCAGCAAGGGCGCCAACGGCATGTATCGCTTCGGCCTGCTCGTGCGCCCCACCGGCGGCTCGGGCTTCGCGCAGATCACGCGCCACGCGGGCGGGATTGCCTGGGTGGGCAAGTACCTCTACGTGGCCGACACCAACAACGGCTTGCTCGTGTTCGACCTGTCGCGCACGCTGCGGGTGCCCAACAACAGGCTCGGCTCCACCGGCAACTACCGCTACCTGATCCCGCAGATCGGCCGCTACCAGCGCGGCGGCGGCGGCGCGCTGAAGTTCTCGGCGCTCTCGGTGGACAACTCCAACCCGGCCAGCCCGGCGCTGGTTGCCGGCGAGTACCAGGTATACGAGAACAAAGACCCGACCACGCGGATCGCGCGCTGGGCGCTCAGCACGAAGACGGGCCGGCTCGTGCGGGCCCGTGCCTCGCAGGCCTGGAAGACCGGCTTCGACCAGCTCCAGGGCGTGGTCACCAACCAAGGCCAGATCTACGCGTCCTCCACCTGGGGCGCCGGCGGCAAGCTCTACCACGGCAAGCCGCGCAAGAGGGCGAAGACGAACGCCTGGGGTCACGTCGGCCCCGAGGGCCTCTACGCCACGAAGACGCAGCTGTGGACGCTCACCGAGCAGAAGGACCATCGCACCGTGTTCGGCAAGACCTTCAGCAGCCTGAACTGACGAGGGGCGCCCCAATGGGACGCCCCTCGCAATAGCTGCTGGACCTGATCGGCCGTGCATCTCAGGCGACTGCGCCTGGGCTGAAGGGACCATTCCCAGCCCGCGTGGCCGACGGTGTCTCGGGTTGGACTCCGCTCAGACGGGGCCCAGCTCGGGTCTAGCGGCCGGACACCTCCAGGGTCCCAAAACGTCTGTGTACCAAGCTCGGACCACCTCCTTTCCCTGGTCCGCGAATTGAAGCAGACCGGGCGGCCGGGCTTCGATCAGGCGTCGTCCTCGGGCATCGCCGAGCCGTCGGCCGACAGCTCCTCGGGCCGTTCCTCCGGCCCCTCCGCAACGATGGCGGCCGTGTCCGCGGACTGCTCGATGACCAGCGCGACGGCGCTGACCTGGTCGTCCTCTCGCAGGTTCATGACGCGCACGCCCTGTGCGGGCCGGCCCTGCTTGGAGATGCCGCGCACCGCGGTGCGCTGGACCATGCCGTGCTGGGAGATGAATACGAGCTCCTGGTGCTCGCGCACGATCAGCGCACCCGCCAGGCCGCCCTTCTTCTCGGTCAGGCTGGCGGTCTTCACGCCCATCGCGCCGCGGCCCTTGCGCGGGTACTCCTCGATGTCCGTGCGCTTGCCGTAGCCGTTGTCGGTGACCACCAGCAGCTCGGTGTCGGGCCGCACGACGTCCATCGCCAGCACGTAGTTGTCGCCGCGCGAGACGTTCATGCCGCGCACGCCGCCCGTATCGCGGCCCATCGGCCGCGCGTCCTGCTCGGAGAAGCGGGCGGCCTGGCCCGAGTGCGACACCATGATGATGTCGTCGTCGCCGCTCGTCCGCCTGACGGCCACGAGCTCGTCGTCGTCGCGGATCTTGATCGCGATGATGCCGTCCGCCTTGATCGGCGTGTTGTAGTCGAGGAACTCGGTCTTCTTGACCTGGCCCTTGCGCGTGGCGAAGACGAGGTACTTGCCCTCGGTGAAGTCGCGCGTGGAGAGCACCGCCCGCACGAACTCGCCGTCGCGCAGCGGCAGCACGTTCACGAGCGCGCGCCCCTTCGCGGTGCGCGAGGCCTCGGGCAGCTCGTAGACCTTCTGGCGATAGATCTTGCCGCGGTTGGTGAAGAACAGCAGGTAGTCGTGCGTCGAGCACACGAAGAGGTGCTCGATGTAGTCCTCGTCCTTCATGTCCATGCCCGTCACGCCCACGCCGCCGCGCTTCTGGCTGCGGTAGGTGGCGAGCGGCAGGGACTTGATGTAGCCCGACTTCGTGATCGCGATGACCATCTGCTGGTCGGCGATCAGGTCCTCGATGTCCGTGTCGTCCTCGGAGTGGGTGATCTCCGTGCGGCGCTCGTCGCCGTAGGTGGCCTTGATCTCGGCCAGCTCCTCCTTGATCACGCTCTTCACGCGCTCCTCGTCGCCGAGGATGTCGCGCAGCTCCTTGATCCGCTCGAGCGTGTCCGCGTGCTCCTGCTTGATCTTGTCGGCCTCGAGCGCGGTGAGGCGCTGGAGCCTCAGGTCGAGGATCGCCTGAGCCTGGATGCGCGACAGCTCGAAGCGCTCGATCAGGCCGTCGCGCGCGGCGTCGGGGTCGCGCGACCCGCGGATCAGCTCGATCACCGCGTCGATGTCCGAGATCGCGATGAGCAGGCCCTCGAGGATGTGCAGCCTGGCCTCGCGCTGGCGCAACTCGTGCTTGGTGCGCCGCACGACGACCGCGCGCTGGTGGTCAACGTAGTTCTTGACCAGCGGCAGCAGCCCCATCGTGCGCGGCACGCCGTCCACCAGCGCGACCATGTTCACCCCGAAGGTGGTCTGCAGCTGCGTGTGCTTGTAGAGCTTGTTCAGCACGACCTTCGGGATCACGTCGCGCTTCAGCTCGATGACCAGGCGAATGCCCGAGCGGTCCGACTCGTCGCGCAGGTCCGAGATCTCCTTGATCCTGTCGGTCTGCACCGCCTCGGCGATCTTCTTGATCAGCCCCCCGCCGTCATTCCGGCCGTCACCCTTGGTGACCTGGTAGGGCATCTCGGTGACGATGATCGCCTCCTTGCCCTGGCGCAGCGGCTCGACGTGGGCCTTGGCCCGGATGACCACGCGGCCGCGGCCGGTCTCGTAGGCGTCCTTGATGCCCTGGTAGCCGACGATCGTGCCGCCGGTCGGGAAGTCCGGGCCCTTGATGTGCTTCATCAGGCCGATGTAGTCGATGTTCGGGTCGTCGATGTAGGCGACCGTCGCGTCGATGGCCTCGTTGAGGTTGTGCGGCGGGATGTTGGTGGCCATGCCGACCGCGATGCCCGAGGCGCCGTTGACGAGCAGGTTCGGGAAGCGCGCCGGCAGCACCAGCGGCTCGAGCCGCGACTCGTCGTAGTTCTCCGTGAAGTCGACGGTGTCGGCGTCGATGTCGCGCAGCATCTCGGTGGCCAGCCGCGCGAGCCGGGCCTCCGTGTACCTCATGGCCGCCGGCGGATCGTTGTCGATCGAGCCGAAGTTGCCCTGCGGCTGGATCAGCGGATAGCGCATGGCGAAGTCCTGGCCGAGGCGCACCAGCGTGTCGTAGATCGCCTGGTCGCCGTGCGGGTGGAACTGGCCCATCACGTCGCCGACGACGCGCGAGGCCTTGCGGAAGGGCCGGTTCGGCTGGAGGCCGGCCTCGTGCATGGCGAACAGCACGCGGCGATGCACCGGCTTCAACCCATCGCGCACGTCCGGAAGCGCCCGGCCCACGATCACGCTCATCGCGTAGTCGAGGTACGACGAGCGCATCTCCTCCTCGAGCCCACGGGGCTCGATGTTGCCGCCGGTCAACTGGTCGATGCTCACTGCGATACCTCACTCAAGGACGGGTGGACAGTGGGCAGCGGGCGAGCCGGCGAAGCCGGCTCCAGGGTGGGCAGAAACGACTCAGGGCTCAGCGGCGCGTGGCACTGCCCACTGCCCACTGCCCACTGCCCTCTAGACGTCAAGGTTGGTCACCTCCGACGCATGCGTCTCGATGAAATCGCGCCGCGGCTCCACCGCGTCGCCCATCAACATCGAGAAGGTCTGGTCCGCCGCGCTGGCGTCGTCGACCGTGACGAGCTGGAGGGTGCGCTGCTCGGGATCCATGGTGGTCTCGTAGAGCTGGTCGGCGTTCATCTCGCCGAGGCCCTTGAAGCGCTGCATGGGCACCCCGTCGCGCGCGACCTCGAGCACCTTGCGGCGTAGCTCCTCGAACGAGAGCGCCTCCGCCTCCTTCTTGCCGAGCCCGACGCTGAACGGCGGCGTACCCGCCAGCGCCTCGAGCTCGCCGTGCACGCGCACGAACGACTTGTACTCGGAGGTCTCGAACATGGCCTTGCGCAGGTGGTAGGTCGAGGCTGAGCCCGTCTTGCGCTCGACCACGCGGACCACCAGCTCCTCGTCGTCCTCGGACAGCAGCTCGGTCTCGTGGGGCTCGCCCTCGTGGTCGGCGCCCTTCAGGAGCTCGACCACCTCGGGAGCGGACGTCAGCGCCGCGTCGAGGATCGACGACTCCTCCAGGAAGGTGATGGTGTCGTGGCCCCAGTCGGCCCGCAGCGCCGAGGCCCAGCCCTCGTACTGCTTGAGCTGGCGGCCGTAGCGCTGCCAGCGCGCGTGCGTGAACTTCGCCTCGTCGCCGCCGCGGTCGTTGATGGCCATCTTCTCGAGCTTGTCGCGCAGCAGCGCCTCCTCGAGCTCGGACTCCTTTTCGATGTAGAGATCGTGCGAGCCGTTCTTGATCTTGTAGAGCGGCGGCTTGGCGATGTAGACGAAGCCGGCATCGATCAGCTCGGGCATCTCGCGGAACAGGAAGGTGAGCACGAGCGTGCGGATGTGCGCGCCGTCGACGTCAGCGTCGGTCATGACCACGACCTTGTGGTAGCGGGCCTTCTCGATGTCGAACTCCTCGCGGATGCCCGTGCCGATTGCCGTGATGAGCGCCTGGACCTCGCGGTTGGCGAGCACCTTGTCGATGCGGTTCTTCTCGACGTTGATGATCTT
>JBBQRG010000006.1:0-60110 GCA_038215095.1 Solirubrobacterales bacterium
TCGAGGGCTGCCGCCTGCGGATCGCGCGCTGGATCTTGCGGCCCGGGCGCGGCTGGGAGCTGCAGGAGGCGCCCGTCATGCTGCCGGCCGCCCGCTTCGCTCAGGCTCTGGCGTCAGGCGCCGCCGCCGGCTCGCGACCCGCCTGAGGTGCCGCTCACGCTCGTCACCGGGCCCGCCAACTCGGCCAAGGCCGGGGAGGTGCTGGGCGGCCTGAGGGCGCGGCTCGACGACGAGCCGATTCTCGTGGTGCCCGCCTTCCAGGACGTCGAGCACGCCCAGCGCGAGCTGGCCGAGCGCGGCGCGGTGTTCGGCGCCGAGGTGCTCGTGTTCGACCGTCTCTTTCGCCTGATCGCCGAGCGCACCGGCTATGGCGAGCGGGTGGCGTCGCGCTTCCAGCGCGAGCTGATCGTGGAGGAGGCCGTGCGCGGCGCCCGCCTCGAGGCGCTCGCCGAGTCGGCCGCCCAGCCCGGCTTCGCCCGCGCCGCCGCGCGCTTCGTGGCGGAGCTCGAGCGGTCGATGGTCGACCCGGCCCGCTTCACCCAGGCGCTGCGGCAGTGGGCGGGGGACGGGCCGCGGCGGGCCTACGCGGACGAGATCGCGGCCATCTACCGGCGCTACCGCGACGGGCTCGAGAGCGCGGGCCTGGCCGACCGCGAGCTGTTCGCGTGGAGGGCGCTGGACGCGCTGCGGCTCGACCCGCTGAGCTGGGGCGCCACCCCCGTTTACGTGTACGGCTTCGACGACTTCACGCCGCTCGAGCTGGACGCGCTCGAGACGCTGTCGGGGCGCTGCGAGGCCAGGGTCACCGTCTCGCTCCCGTTCGAGGCCGGGCGGATCGCCTTCCGGGCGGTGGCCGGCACACACGAGCGGCTCTCGGAGCTCGCCACCGAGCGGATCGAGTTGGAGCCGGTCTCGGACCACTACGCCGGCGGCTCGCGCGACGCGCTGCACGGCGTCGAGCGCGGCCTGTTCGAGGACGGCGCACCGGGCGGGCTGGTGGCCGGAGACGCCGTACGGCTGCACTCGGCCGGCGGCGAGCGCGCCGAGATCGAGCTGGCCGCCGCGCGCATCCTCTCGCTGCTGCGCGAGGGCACCCGGGCGGGCGACGTGGCGCTGGTGCTGCGAAAGCCCTCTGCCTACGCCTCGCTGATCGAGCAGGTCTTCGGCGCCTACGGCATCCCGTACTCGATCGACCGTCAGGTGAAGCTCGCCCACACGGGCCTCGGCCGGGGGTTGCTCGCGCTCGTGCGCTGCGCGGTGCTCGAGGGCGGCTCCGAGGACCTCCTGGCCTGGCTGCGCGCGCCCGGCAAGCTCGAGCAGCCGGCGCGGGCGGACCGGCTGGAGGCCGAGGCCAGGCGGGAAGGGGCCGGCTCGGCTCGGGCGGTGCGCGAGCTGTGGGAGCGCGACCGCTGGCCGCTCGAGGAGCTCGACCGGCTGGCCGCGGCGCGCACCACGGCCGACTTCGTCGCGGAGCTCGACCATCAGCTCCAGCGGGTCTTCGCCGCGCCCCACCGGCGCCAGGCGCCGATCTTCGACGACGCCCAGCTGGACGACGTGAAGGCCTTCAACGCGGCCCACAACGCGCTGCGCGGGCTGCATGCCGTGCTCAGCGCGGACCCGAGCGTGGCGATCGACCGCCAGCGGGTGCACGACACGCTCGCCGAGCTGCGCGTGTACCTCGGCGAGAACCCGCAGCCCGACCGCGTGCAGGTGGCCGACCCGGGCGCGATCAGAGCGCGCCGCTTCGAGGCCGTCTTCGCCTGCGGCCTCCAGGAGGGCGAGTTCCCGGGCGGGTCGTCGCCGGAGCCGTTCCTGCCGGATGACGACCGCCGCCGGATCGCCGAGGCGTCCGGCCTGCGGCTGCCGCTCCGGGAGGACCGGCTCGATCGCGAGCGCTACCTGTTCTACGTCTGCGCCTCGCGGGCCGAGCGCCTGCTGGTGCTGAGCTCGCGCTACTGCGACGAGGAGGGCAACCCGCAGTCGCCCTCGTTCTTCGTTGACGACGTGCGCGACCTGTTCGAGGAGCTGCCCGAGGAGCGCCGCTCGCTGTCCGAGGTCACCTGGTCGCCCGACGACGCCCCCACGGCAGCCGAGTGGGATCGCGCGCTGGCGCTGCGCGGCCCGCGCCACGAGGAGCCCCAGCCCGGCACGCTCACCGCCGGGCCGCTGCTGGAGCTGCTCGCAGAGCGGCGCGCGGTGTCGGCCAGCGCGCTCGAGCACTTCGCCGACTGCCCCGTGAAGTGGCTGGTGGAGGACCTGCTGCGCCCGCTCCAGCTCGAGCCGGATCCCGAGCAGATGGTGCGCGGCAGCTACGCCCACGCGGTGCTCGAGCGCACCTACACGCGGCTGCGGGCCGAGACCGGCAGCCGCCGGGTCACGCCCGACAACCTCGTGGCGGCCGAGCGCATAGCGCTCGACGAGCTGCGCGCAGCGCGTGAGGAGTTCCGCATCTCCCCGAAGACGACGCGCATGCGCGCCGCCGTGCGCCGCCTGGAGTTCGACCTGGTCAGGTTCCTCCACCACGAGTCCGAGGCCGACGGGCGCTTCGAGCCCGATCACCTGGAGCTCTCCTTCGGCGGCGACGGCCAGGAGCCGGTCGAGGTGGCCGACGGCGTCGGGGTGCGCGGGAAGATCGACCGCGTGGACGTGTGGGACGGCCACGCCCTCGTGCGCGACTACAAGAGCGGCAAGTCCGCCGACAGCTACAAGGTCGCGAGCTGGGAGGGCAAGAACCGCTTCCAGGCGGCGCTCTACATGCTGGTGGTGGAGCGGCTGCTCGAGCTCCGCGCGGCCGGCGGCGTCTACGTGCCGCTCGGGGGCGGCGAGCGGCGCCCCCGCGGCATGGTGGCGGCCGAGCTGCCGGAGCTTGGCAGCGACTTCTACGACAACGACCGGCTCGACCGGGACGCCTTCGAGCAGCAGCTCCAGTGGGCCCGGGACCGGATCTCCGAGACCGCCGGGCGCATGCGCCGCGGCGAGCTGTGCAGCTCCCCCGACACCTGCGCCTGGAACGGCGGCTGCTCCTATCCCTCGATCTGCAGGACGGAGTCGTGAGCGAGCGGCCCGACTTCACGCCCGAGCAGCTCGCCGCGATCGAGCGCCGCGACGGCTCGCTGCTCGTGAGGGCGGGGGCGGGCACGGGCAAGACGTCCGTGCTGGTGGAGCGCTTCGTGCGCGCCGTGCTCGAGGACGGCGAGCCGGTCGAGTCGATCCTCGCGATCACCTTTACCGAGAAGGCGGCGGCGGAGATGCGCACGCGCGTGCGCCGGCGCTTCGTGGAGCTGGGCCGGCGCGACGAGGCGCGCGACTCCGAGGGCGCCTGGATCTCGACGATCCACGGCTTCTGCTCGCGGGTCCTGCGCGCGCACTCGCTCAGCGCCGGCATCGACCCCGACTACCGGGTGCTCGACGCGCTCGAGGCGGAGCGCGTGGCGCTCGAGGCCTTCGACCGCGCGCTGGCCGACTTCCTCGGCCAGGGCGAGGATCCAGAGCGGCTCGAGATGGCCGCGGCCTACTCCACGGACACGCTGCGCGAGATGGTCCGCGCGGCCTACTCGCTGCTGCGCAGCCGCGGCCAGCGCCGCCCTCGGCTCGAGCTCGCGTCCCAGCCGCGAGCGGCGGGCCAGCACGAGCGGCTGGCGGCGGCCTCCACGGCGGCGCTGGCCGAGCTGGGCGGTGAGAGTGGCGCCAAGGTCGCGTCGGCCATCGACCGGCTCGAGCGCTGCGGCGCGGCGCTGAAGCGGCTGGCCGACGGCCAGCTGGCGGATCCGGCCGAGCTCGGCTCCCTGAAGGTGGCGGGCGGCGCCAAGGCGCTCGCCACGCCGCCGCTCGACGAGTACCGGCAGGCGCTGGCCGACTACTCGGAGCTCTGCACGGCGCAGCGCCAGTACCTCTCCCACAACCTCCTGCGGGTGCTGCTGGAGCTGTTCGGCGATCATCACGAGAGGCTCAAGCGCGAGCGCTCCGGGCTCGACTTCGAGGACCTCGAGCTCGTGACCCGCGACCTGCTGAAGGGGGACCCGGGCATCCGGGAGGCCTGGGCCGGACGCTTCAGCCACGTGCTGGTGGACGAGTTCCAGGACACGAACCCGCTCCAGAACGAGCTGCTCGGGCTGCTGGCCACGGACAACCTGTTCCGGGTCGGCGACGAGAACCAGTCGATCTACGGCTTCCGCAACGCCGACGTTCGCGTGTTCCGCGAGCACCACGAGGCGGCACGCGAGGCCGGCCGGGCGGAGAGCGTGACGGTGAACTTCCGCAGCCGCGGCGAGGTGCTCGACGCGATCGGCCTCACCTTCTCGCGGCTGTGGGGGGAGGCCTACGAGCCGCTGCGCGAACGGTCCGGGGCGCGGGACGAGCCGCCGCGCGCCGACCCGAGCGTGGAGCTGCTCGTGGTGGACCGGAACAAGGCCCGCTGGGACGAGCGCTTCGGCGACGAGGAGGAGCCCTTCGGCGCGGGCATGCGCTCGGCGACGGCCTGGCGCGCCGCGGAGGCGCGCCTGCTGGCAAAGCGCATCGAGGAGCTCACCGTGAAGGGCCCGTTCGAGCCGCGCGACGTGGTGCTGCTGATGCGGGCCACGACCCATATGAGCTTCTACGAGCGCGCCCTCGAGGAGCGCGGGATCCCGACTCACGTGGTCGGCGGCCGCGGCTACTGGAGCCAGCAGCAGGTCGCCGACCTGCGCAACTGGCTCGCGGCGCTCGCCAACCCGCTCGACGAGCTCGCGCTCTACTCCGTGCTCGCCTCCCCGCTCGTGGGTGCCTCGATCGACGCGGTGGCGCTGCTGGGCCTGCACGCCCGCCGATCGAAGCGGGACGCCTGGTGGATCCTGCGCGAGCCCGACGGGCTGATGGAGCTGATGCCCGAGGCCGACCGGCGCCGCGTCGCCCGCTTCGTCGAGCGCTTCGAGCGCGAGCGCGCCGCGGCGTCGCGTGTGTCGCTCGAGACCCTGATCGACCGGGCCGTGACCGCGACCGGTTACGACGCTCACGTGCTCGCCCTGCCGGCGGGCGACCGCCGCATGGCCAACGTTCGCAAGCTGATGCGGATGGCGCGCGAGTACGAGGCCGACGAGGGCCGCGACCTGCGCGGCTTCATCGACTTCGTGGCCGAGCGCGACCTGATCCAGGACCGCGAGGGGGAGGCCCCGCTCGAGGCGGAGGAGCTCGACGCGGTGAGGCTGATGACCGTGCACCGCGCCAAGGGCCTCGAGTTCCCGGTGGTGTGCGTGGCGGACCTCGGCAAGACGGGCCGCGAGGACACGGGCTCGCTGCGGATCTCCAGCGACGGGGAGGTGGGCCTGCGGCTGGCCTCGATGAGCGGCGGCAAGGTGGACACCGCCGAGCTCGAGCGCATCAAGAAGGCGCAGAAGGACGCGGGCGAGGAGGAGGAGCGGCGCATCTTCTACGTCGCGGCCACCCGCGCCGAGGAGCACCTGATCCTGAGCGGTGCCACCGACCTGGAGACGCGGCCGGCGCCGCAGCCTCTCTGCGAGCCGATGGCGTGGGCGTGGCGCGAGCTCTGCCCGGGGCTGCCCACCGAGGGCGCCTCCGGCATCCACGTCGAGCAGTACGAGGGCCGCGACGTGAAGGTGCGCTGGCTGCGCTGCGCGCCCGACACGGTCGACGAGCTGCTGCCGCCGGCCGACCGCGCCCCGGCGCGCCCGGCGCCGGTCGAGTCGAACGGCCACGCCCAGGTGCCGATGGAGCACGCCGCGCTACCGGCGCCGCGCGCGCTGCCCGTCAGCCGCCTGAGCTACTCCGCGATCGCCGGCTACGAGCGCTGCTCGTACCGCTTCTACCTCCAGCGCGCCCTGCGCCTGCCCGGTGGCAGCGCGCTCGAGCCGGGACGCGGAGCGGCCCCGCTCGAGGCCTACGGCGTTGACGTGGCCATCGAGCCGGAGCCCAGCGACGACGCGGGTCCCGCCGACGAGCCGCGCGCCGCCGACGAGCTGAGCCCGCTGCTGCGCGGCTCGCTCGTGCACCAGCTGCTCGAGGGGCTCGACTTCCGCCGCCCGCGCGTGCCCGCTGAGCAGGAGGTGGCGGAGCTGATCGAGCGAAACGGCGCCGAGGTGCGCCCCGAGGACGTGGCCGACCTGATCGACATGGTCGAGCGCTTCACCCGCTCGGAGCTGTGCGGGCGGCTCGCCGGCGCCGGCCGCGTGCGCGCCGAGCTGCCCTTCTCGTTCACCGTGACTCCGCCGGAGGCGCGCGGGCGCAGCGTGCTGATGAACGGCGTGGTGGACGTTCACGCCGCCGAGCAGGACCGCACGCTGATCGTGGACTACAAGAGCGACCCGCTCGAGGGCCGCGAGCCGGCGGACCTGGTGACCGAGGGCTACGAGCTCCAGCGCCTGGTCTACGCGCTCGCGGCGCTGCGGTCGGGCGCCGAGTGCGCTGAGGTCGCCTATGTCCTGCTGGAGCGGCCCGACGAGCCCGTGCTCGCCGAGTACGCGGCGGGGGACGCCGAGCGCCTGGAGCGCGAGCTGCTCGGCCTCGCTCAGGGAATCGTGGCGGGTCATTTCGAGCCCACTCCGGAGCCGCACCGCGAGCTCTGCGCCGGCTGTCCCGGGCAGCCCGCGCTCTGCAGTTGGCCGCCCGAGCTGACGCTCAGGGGGTGAAGGCCGCGTGAACACTCCCTTTCCGTCGGGGGGCGGCCCTACATTCCGCCCCATGCCACTTTGCTTCATCGACCCGCAGGAAGCCATCAGGGTCGTCGCCGAGAGCGTCGGCCGAGAAGCTCGCCGCCAGCTGTTGGGGGAGGTGGTGCGCGCCTGGGTCGACGAGATCCCCGACGACGAGCTCGACGTGCACTACGCCAAGGCGGTGGAGGAGCTCGACGACGACGATCTCTCGATGCTCGCCGCGTGGCACGCCTCGCTCGAGATCGGCCAGCCGATCGCGAACAAGGACTTCCTGCTGAGGGCGTTCGCACGGCTGGGCGAGCACCGCCGCGAGGCGCTGCGAATCGCCGCCGGCTTCAAGGGCGACGACGCTTTCGAGGCCGGCGTCTCCGAGGAGCAGGCGCTCGACACCGTGCTGCCCTGGCTCTCGGCCGAGCGCACCATGGAGCTCGCGGCGGAAGCCGTCGATCTCTACTGCTGGGACAGATTGGGAAGCGACAACTAGCGGCCCTCCTCGCGCTCGCCGCGCTGGCGGCGGGCTGCGGGACCGGGGCGGCTGGTGATGCGACGACCGCACGTGTCGTGCGGGTGGTCGACGGCGACACCGTCGTGCTGTCCGGCGTCGGGAAGGTGCGGCTGATCGGGATCGACACGCCCGAGGTGTACGGGGGTCAGGAGTGCTTCGGGCGGCAGGCCTCGGCCTACGCGGAGCGTGTGCTCGCGCCCGGCACGAAGGTGCGCTACCGGATCGGCGTCGAGTCGCGCGACCGCTACGGGCGGGCGCTCGCCTACGTGTACCTCGAGGACGGGCGCATGTTCAACGAGATGCTCGCCTCCGACGGCTACGCCACGCCGCTCACGATCCCGCCCAACGACGAGTTCGCCGGCCGCTTCGTGGCGGACGCACGCCAGGCCCGCCACGCGCAGCGCGGGCTCTGGCGCGCGTGCTCGCGCAGCTGATCAGGCGGCGGAGACCGAGGCGGCGTCGGCGCCCACGTGGGCGCGCGAGTCGCCCGTGCGGATCAGGAGCCAGGCGGCCAGCGCGCCGACCAGCGCGAAGCCGGCGCCCACCATGAAGGCGTCCTGGAAGCCCGACGTGAGAGCAGCGGGCAGGGCGGACTTCGCCCCGCGCGCAGCCGTCATTGCGTTGTCGGTCGTTCCCGTAGCCACGGCGGCCAGGATCGCCAGGCCCAGTGCTCCGCCCACCTGCTGGGAGGTGTTGATCAGCCCGCTGGCCAGACCGGAGTCCTCGCCGCTCACGCCGGCCACGGCCGCGATCGTCACGGGGACGAAGGCGAAGCCCAGCCCGGCGCCGGCCACGATCGAGGGGCCGAGCACGTCGCTCACGTACGAGCCGCCCGCGGACACCTGCGAGAACCACACGAGCCCGGCCGCCACGAGCAGCATCCCGAAGATCAGCACCGGCTTGAAGCCGACCTTGGTCGAGAGCTGCGAGGCGATGCCGGCGCTGGCGATGATCGTCAGCGCCAGCGGCAGGTACGAGAACCCGGCCTTGAGGGCGTCGAAGCCGAGGACCTGCTGCATGTACAGCGAGATGAAGAAGAACATCGAGAACAGCGAGGCGCCGATCAGGAGCCCGCTGACGTTCGCCCCGGTGAGCGTGCGCGAGTTGAAGATCCGGAAGGGCACGAGCGGCTGCCGGGAGCGCAGCTCGATCGCCACGAAGGCAGCCAGCAGCACCGCCGCGAGGGCGAGCAGTGAAAGCGTCTGGGTCGAGCCCCAGCCCGCCTTGTTGGCGTCGACCAGTGCGTAGACCAGGGTGGAGAGCCCGGCGGTCACGCTCACGGCGCCGAGCACGTCGAAGCTGCTCGTCTCCGCGCCGGAGCGCGACTCCTCGATCAGCCGCGGCGCGACGAACGCCGCGATCAGGCCGATCGGCACGTTCACCCACAGCACCCACTCCCAGCCGGCCCACTGGGTCAGCATGCCGCCGGCCAGCACGCCGGCGGCTCCACCGCTGCCGGCCACGGCGCCCCAGACGCCCAGCGCGCGGTTGCGCTCGGCGCCCTCGGTGAAGGTCGTGGAGAGGATCGAGAGGGCCGCGGGGGAGACGATGGCGGCGCCCAGGCCCTGGACGGCCCGCGCGACGATCAGCATGCCCTCGGAGTTCGACAGCCCGCCGGCGAGCGAGGCGAGCGCGAACAGCACGAGGCCGGCGATGAAGATGCGGCGCCTGCCGAGGAAGTCGGCGAGCCGCCCGCCCAGCAGCAGGAAGCCGCCGAAGGTGAGCGTGTAGGCGTTGACCACCCACGCCAGGTTCGATTGCGAGAAGTGCAGCGCGCGCCCGATCGAGGGCAGTGCGACGTTCACGATCGAGGCGTCGAGCACGACGACGAACTGGGCGGTGGCCAGAAGTCCGAGGGCGAACCACTTGCGTCGTGCTGCTTCCTGTGCTGGTGTCATTTGTAAACGGCCTCTCCGACGGGTACGCTTTCACAGAAGCGGAATTCCGATTCCGCTATAGGGAGCAATATATGGAATCATCATTCCGTTTGTCAAGCGCGACTGTGGAACGCCCCCAGCGGGCCGATGCCGTGCGCAACCGGGCGAGCGTCCTCGACGCCGCGCGCGCCGCCTTCGCGGAGGAGGGACTCGACGCAGACGTGGCGTCGATCGCCGAGCGCGCCGGGGTCGGGGTGGGCACCGTGTACAGGCACTTCCCGACCAAGGAGGCCCTGCTCGCCGCGCTGATCAGCGATCACTTCGAGCGCCTGGTGGAGATCGCCGAGCGGGCGGAGGCCGAGGGCAGCTCGCCCTGGGAAGCGCTCGAGCAGATGGTCTGGAATTGCGCCCGGCGCTCCGCGGAGGACCACGGCCTCTGCGAGATCCTGTCGCAGCCGCCGCCGCTGCTCGGAACCATGCCGGCGTCTCTGCGGCTGCGGGAGGTCAGTGGGCGGATGGTGGCCGCGGGCGTGGCCGACGGCTCGGTCCGCGCGGACGCCACCGTCGCCGACATCCCGATGATGATGTGCGGCTTCGGCAAGATGGCCGCGCTCCAGCGCCGCGGAGTCGGCCCGCTCGGGCTCGACTGGAAGCGCTACCTCACGATCATGCTCGACGGCCTTCGGGCCCGGTGATCGCCAGCCAGGTCTCCGGACAGGGCCCTCCGCTCGTGATGGTGCACGGGGCGGCCAACGACCACACGAGCTTCGCGCTGGTCCAGCCCCACCTGGAGGACGCCTTCACAGTGATCGCGATCGACCGGCGCGGCCGCGGCGCCAGCGGCGACGAGCAGGACTACTCGATCGAGGCTGAGGTCGCCGACGTGGTGGCGGTCGTTCGCGAGGCGGGCGACGGCGCGCTCCTGATGGGCCACTCCTACGGCGCGCTGCTGGCGCTCGAGGCCGCGCTTCAGCTCGGCGAGCTGCCGCGGCTGGCGCTCTACGAACCGCCGGTCGGCGGCCAGCTCGCCACGGAAGAGCGGATCGAGGAGCTCGAGCGGCTGCAGTCCGAGGGCCGTCATGAGGATGTGCTCCTGCTCTTCCTCGGGGAGGTGTCCGGCATGTCGGAGCAGGAGATCGAGCAGCTGCGCGGCACGCCCAGCTGGCACGCGCGCCTGGCGGCGGCCCACACGATTCCGCGCGAGCTGCGCGCCGAGGCGGGCTGGCGCCTGCGGCCGGAGCGCTACGCGGAGCTCGAGCTGCCCACGCTGATGCTTGTCGGGGAGGAGAGCCCCGCCTGGGCCGTGCGCTCCACCGATGCCGTCGCGAAGGCGCTCCCGAACGCCGAGGTGCGCACGCTCGCCGGCCAGGGCCACTCCGCCACGCTCCACGCGCCCGAGCTGCTCGCCGAAGAGCTGATCGCGTTTTTTCGGTACGAGCGGGATCCTCGCGAGTAGCCCGCTTGACGGTTCGCCCGACCGATGTTCTACTGGACACAGAGACGCGAACCCCAGCGCAAAGAGCGAGGCCACGAGGTGTGAAGGCCCGCCGCGCAGCCGCAGCGACCCTCGTGTTGCCTGTGGCGCGCTCCTCAAGCGCCGGTTCGCGTCTCTTTTTTGTGCCCGTGGCTAGGCGAGCAGGGCGTTGATCTCGGCGATCGCCTGCTCGGCGTCCTGGAAGCGGACGGCGCTCATGCCGAGCTGCCGCGCCGCCTCGCAGTTGTGCTCCAGGTCGTCCACGAAGAGGCAGTCCTCGAAGCGCAGGCCGTCGCCCAGCCGTTCGAGCGTCAGCTCGTAGATGCGCGGCTCCGGCTTGCGCGTGCCCACGAAGCCGGAGTCCACCACCACCTCGAACACGTCGTCCAGCTCCGGCAGCATCGATCGCCAGCGCGGCTCCCACTCGCGCACGTTGTTGGTGCACAGCGCGGTGCGCAGGCCGCGCTCGCGCAGCTGGGCCACGAAGTCGATCATCGTGCGGTTGGGGCGCAGCTGCTCGAAGTAGAGGTCGCGCAGGCGCTCGCCGTCGAAGCCGGAGTCCAGGTGCTCGGCCAGTTGCCGGCCGAACTCCTCCTCCGTGATCTCGCCGCGCTCGAGCGCGAAGAGAGGGTGCTCGCCGTGCTCCTCCATCGCCCGGGCCATCGCAATGCCGAGCTGCTCCAAGGTCACCCCGGAGGCCTTTTCGTAGGCGTGGAAGCCATCCTCGATCGGCGAGGTGAGCACGCCGCCGAAGTCGCACACGAGCGCGCAGATCACGCGGCCACGGGCGCCTGGCCGCGCACCATCAGCTCATACGAGCCGATCGCGTCGCTGCCCTCGAGCTTCCAGGCGAACACGGCGGCGTGTACGTCCAGGCCCTCCAGCTCCAGCGAGGTGCCGGCCAGCACCTGTCCGGACGCGCGGCGGGGGAAGTCCTCGCCGGGCAGCCACAGCTCGAGCCCGGCGCTGCGCTGGCGGCCCTCGCCGTCGTAGACCGTGGAGATGCGGGCGTCCTCGACCGCGAGCAGCTGCCCCTCGGACAGCAGGCTCGCGGTCACCAGCTCCTCGCCGTGCCCCGCGGCCCCGCGCGGGCGTCGCGACAGCGCCAGGAGCGCGTGGTCCTCGCCCGCGAGCACGGTCACGCTGCGCAGCGCGTCGAGCCGGTCCCACTCGGGCGCCTTGCTGGTCTCTGAGGCGGTGCCGAGGCAGTCCACCGCCGTTCCGCCGACCTCGCCGCGCACGCGGCAGATCCGCGCCGTCACTCCGCTCAGGTCGATCTGCTCGCTCACGGGCTCCAGCTCGAGCGCGAAGCTGCCCGCCAGCTCGGCTCGCAGCTTCTCGCCGTCGCGCTCGACGGTGGGACCCTCGGGCAGCGCCCTGGCCGAGCTGCCCTCGAACAGCAGCGTCGCCCCCGACCTCGTACTGCCGTGGAGCTGGCGATCGAGGTCGAAGAAGGCGATGGAGACCGGAGGGGCGCTCACCGCTCGAGTCGCCGCGCAGGCGGTGGCTCGTAGTCGCTGGCAGTGCCCTCCACGTCGTAGTCGCGCTCTTCGCTGCGCGGCTTGGCCGTGCGTACTACGCCCACGGCCAATCGCTGCCCGAGCCGCGCGATCACCAAACGCCGGATCAGGGCCCGCGGGGGGGGTACCAGCAGCAGCACGCCGAGAATGTCCGTGAGGAAGCCGGGAGTGATCAGCATCGCCCCGCCGAAGATCACCAGCACGCCGTCCACCACCTCGCGGTGGGGAATCCGCCCGGCGGCCAGGGCCTCGTTGAAGCGCCTCCATACGATCCGCCCCTGGGAGCGCAGCAGCAGCGAGCCGAGCACGGAATCGGCGGCCAGGAGCAGGATCGTCCAGACGGGCCCGAGCGCGGGCCCGACCACCTGGAGGATCACGTAGAGCTCCGCGAACGGCACCAGGATGAACAGCGCCACCAGCGCCAGGAGCGGCATGATCTGACCCTACTATCCTTGGCGGCATGCCCAGCGTTGACGAAGTAGAGGACGCCCTCACGAACGTGATCGACCCCGAGCTCGGGCTCGACTTCGTCGAGCTCGGCCTTGTCTACGAGATCGAGGTCGAGGGCGAGGAGGTGTTCGTGACCTTCACGCTCACCTCACCCGGATGCCCGATCGGGCCCCAGGTGAGCGAGCAGATGGAGGAGTTCGTGTCCGAGCTGGACGGCGTGTCGCGCGTCTACCCGAAGATGGTCTTCACGCCGCCCTGGACTCCGGACAGGATGTCCGAAGAGGCGAAGTTTGCGCTCGGCTACTAGCTGACCTCGCGCAGCTTGCCGGTCTCCACCTCGTAGACGAAGCCCCGAATGCTGTCCTTGTGCGGGATGAAGGGGCTCGCCTCGATGCGCTCGATCGACTCGCGCACGTTTTCATCGAGGTCGCTGAAGGCCCCAGAGGACCAACTCGGCTCTTCGCCGGTGCTCTCCTTCAGCTGCTGCTTGAACTGGTCGTCGGTGAAGGTGAGCATCCCGCAGTCGGTGTGGTGGATGAGGATGATCTCGTTCGTGCCAAGCAGGTTCTGCGAGATCGCGAGCGAGCGGATCTCGTCATCGGTGATCACGCCGCCGGCATTGCGGATCACGTGGGCGTCGCCCTCCTCGAGCCCGAGCAGGCTGGACACGTGGAGCCGCGCGTCCATGCAGGCCACCACGGCCACGCCCTTCGCGGGCGGCATGGGCAGCTCGCCCTTGTCGAAGCGCCCGGCGTACTCCTCGTTGTTCTTGACCAGCTCATCGGTGACGCTCATGGATCCTCCATCCAAATACTCTAAATCTGATTGGAATTACGGCCAATGCGCACACTAGCGATAGTCACCGATTCGTTTCCCGAGGATCCGGCGCTCGACACGGCCGTCTCGAGGGCGGTGCTGGAGCGGGTCGGCGCGGGCGAGCTGCCCGAGACGCTGAGGCTGGCGCGGCCCGGGCCGATGGTGGCGTTCGCAAAGCAGGACGCCATCGCCGACGGCTACGCGGCGGCGGTGCGGGCGGCTCGTGACCGTGGATTCGAGGCCATCCTGCGGCTGGCCGGCGGGCGTGCGGCCGTGTTTCACGAGGGCACGCTCGAGCTGGCCCACGCGATCCCCGATCCCGACCCGCGCCCGGGCATCCACGGGCGCTTCGAGTGGAGCGCGGGGCTGATCTCCTCCGCCCTTCGGCGCCTGGGCGTGGACGCGCGCGTCGGAGAAGTGCCGGGCGAGTACTGCCCTGGCGGATACAGCGTGAACCTGCGTGGGGAGGTCAAGGTCGCGGGGATCGGGCAGCGGCTGGTACACGGCGCCGCTCACGTGGGGGCGGTGCTGGTGGCGCATGGTGGTGCTCGGATCGCCGGCGTTTTGGTGCCGGTGTATGGCGCGCTCGGGTTGGACTTCGATCCAACTACGGCGGGTGAGGTGGGTGTGGGCCTCGACGACCTGGTCGGCGCGGTCCGCGCCGAGTACGCGGAGCGGTTTGAGCTCGTGGAGTCATCGCTCGACGACGAGACCCTGGCGCTCGCGCGGCGCCTCCGGGCCGACCATCTCGCACCCGACCTGCATTGACCCCGTTATAGGGGTTGAATCCAGGGCGCGTGCCCGTCAGGGCAGCTCGCGGCCCAGCCAGCCTTCGTAGAAGCCCTTCACGTCCGGCAGGAACTCGTGCACGACCGGGAAGCCGGGCGGCACCGCCTCGACCTCGAGCTGGCGGCCGCACGAGGGGCAGAAGTACTCGCGCAGCTCCATCCAGTCGGTGTCCGCGTGGGCCATCGCCGGGTAGACCTCGCGCATCGACTCGTCGTCCGCGCGCACGTTCAGCACGGCGTCGAGCTTCCAGTTGCGGTCGTGCGCGCAGAAGTCGTGGCCGCAGTCGCAGCGGATCACCAGCTCGCCGCCGGAGCGCACGATGTTCAGGCCTTCGCCGTGCGGCAGCACGATCGGGTCGTCGTAGGGCACGCGCTCCTGGAGCACGGCCAGCCAGTTGTCGAAGCGGCCGGGATCCTTGTAGCCCGACTGGATGTCCTTGACCGCCCGGCGCGACAGCTTCTCGTCGAGCATGTCGGCGAGCGTGGTCTGCTCCATGGCGCGGCCCGCGCCGCCGGCGGCGCGGTCGGCTTCCGGCGACTCCGGGCTCGACGAGGCCAGGAACTCGGCGACCGTCTCCTCAGGGCTGACCTTCCCACGAGCCGCCTTCGTCGCGGAGACCGTCGGCGTCAGCGCCTCCCACTGGAAGTCGTCCGGCAGGTCCCAGAAGCCGCGGTACTCGGCCGCCCAGCGCGGCGACAGCCGCATGCATTCGGCGTACATCACCTTCACCGGCTCGATCGCGTCCTGGGCCAGCACGCGTTCGCGCTGCTCGGCCCACCACTCGCGCACGGGCCGCGCCCGCTCGAGCCGCGCGCGGCGAAAGCCGTCGCGGTCCGACACGCCGTAAACGGACTCCGCGAAGCGCCGCAGCAGGTGGCCCTCCTCGACGTCGCGCTCGACCGCCTCGACCGGGCGCAGCAGCGGGTCGCCGAGGCCGGCGGCGCCCTTCATCACCGACAGGTAGAGGTCGCCGTCCTCGAAGGGGTGCAGCGTCGTGAAGTTGTCCTGCTTGTACTCGCGCCGCTCGCATTCGATGGACATCAACGCCGGCTCCTCGAACGAGCCGTCGGCCACCGGGTAGTCGTCCGGCAGCGTCGGCCGGTGCAGGTTGTGCACGTAGGAGCACGAGCCGGGGTAGCCGCCGAACAGGCCGGTGGCGTAGAAGACGCGCGTCGCGCCCAGGTTCTGAAGCTCCCAGAAGGGCGTGTTCTTGATCATCGACAGCGACTCGAAGCTCGAGCCGCCGCGGTGGCGGCCGGGACCGGCGGTGTTGGCCTTGAGCCGCCGCGACAGGTACATCATCGGGCAGATCAGCTCCCACATCTCGACGTCGCCCATGTCGCCCTCGGGGTTGAACATGGCCGCCGCGAAGTCGGTGCCGTCGAGCACGTACTTGGCGCCCATCCCCTGCGCGGCAACCTCGAAGTTCATGATCGCGCTCGAGTTGCCGTACTGGTCGATCCCGCCGCCCTGGATCACGTTGCCCGAGCAGGAGTAGGAGCCCATCACCTCCTCGATGAAGCCGCGCGCCTGGAGCGCCCGCGACAGCGTGCGCGGGTAGCCGGTGAAGGCCGGCTGCAGGAAGGCCCAGGCGATCCCGGTGGAGCCGTCGGCGTCGCCCAGGTTGGCGATCGTGCCCTCGGGGAAGTTCGTCTTCACCGCGAAGTAGGCGCCGTCGTTGACCTTGTCGGAGCAGATCAGCGTTTGGGTGAACTGCACCCAGATCGCGCCCTGCATGCCCGACGGCGTGCAGTTCATCGAGTGGTAGCCCCAGGCCGACGATCCGTCGAGGTCCAGCTCGTACTCGCCGTCGCCGCCGATGCGCACCTCGAACGGCGAGTGCATCATGAAGTCGCGCCGCGCCCGCGCCGGAAGCTCGACCTTGTCGGCGAAGGTCACGTCGAAGAACGCCGGCGAGCGGTAGCGCCCCGGCACGGTCATCTCGCGGATGCGCGACTTGAACGAGCGGCGGCCCTCCTCGATCACCTCGCGCGAGAACTGCTTGAAGCGGTCGATTCCCTCCTCGAGGATCACGCGCTCGACCGCGTCGCGGATCATGTGGCAGCCGGCCAGCCGGGTGCGCTCGTCGAGCAGGTAGTACATGGGCGCGCGCGTCTGCTTCTTGCAGCGCTCGAGGTGCCAGCGCGCCAGCTCGTCGCCCTCGCCGATCTTCATGCAGGGCAGGTCGATCCCGTCGTCGAGCCGGTTCGTGGGCCCGACGGGCACGCCGCCCGGGGTGGAGGCGCCGATGTCCAGCACGTGCGTGACGCCGCCGGCCCACGCCACCAGCTCCTCCTCGAAGAAGATCGGCACGAAGGTCTGCACGTCGGCGTTGTGCACGTCGCCGATGACCGGGTCGTTGTTGGCGAAGATGTCGCCCGGCCGGATGCCCGGGTTGCGCTCGTAGTCCTCGCGCACCATGTACTTGATGGCGTCGGACATGGTGTGCACGTGCACGATGATCCCGGTGGACAGCGCCACCGAATCGCCCTCCGGCGTGTACAGCGCGAAGCACAGCTCGCCCAGCTCGCGCACGATCGGCGAGGCCGAGATGTTCAGCGCCGTCTCGCGTGCCGACACGAGTCCGCCGCGCAGCCGGCTGAAGAGCTTCTCGTAGCCGATCGGGTCGGACTCCATGAGCTCGAGCTGCTCGATGCCCTGGTAGAGCCCCGTCTCGGCGAACAGCCGGTCGGAGTCGGCCAGCATCTCCGTGAGCCGGCGGCCGTCCCAGCCGATCGGCGCGGCCTCCTGGGGCTCGAGCTCGCGGGTGGAGTCGACGATCGACATCAGCAGGGCGCCGTCGCGGTTCCGGCCGAGGAGCGGTTGAACGCGCCGACGTGCCAGGCGAGCGCCAGCCAGCAGGCGAGGGAGGCGGCCGTCGACAGGCCGAAGGCCGCCGCCTCGCCCACGTGGCCGAGCAGCGCCGCCAGGACGGCGAAGAAGGTCAGGAAGCAGGTGAGCGCGGTCACGAGGCCGCCGAGCATCTCGATCGCCGCCGCGGCGCTGACGCGCGCGTGGGTGAAGCAGGCCATCACAGCAGTGATTATCGGGAATGGCGTGAGCAGGCCCGCCAGGTGCGCCGAGAGCTTGCCCGCCGCCGCGGTGAGCGCGACGACCAGCGCCGCGGTGATCGCGAGGCGCCACAGCAGCAGATCGCCCTCCGGCCTCTCGGTGGCGGTTGACGGCGGGGCGCTCCTGCGGATCACGGTTGCGGCACACGCGATTGCGGCCAGGGTGACCACCACGCTGACCAGCAGCGGCGGGTCAACCGCGGAGAGCAGGAGCGTGCCGAGGCCGAACGTCAACGAGGCAGCGGCCAGGGCGGTGGGCCACGAGGCCCGCGTCGCCACCAGCGTGTACGTCACGCAGAAACCGAGCTGGGAGATGAGTCCCAGGACCGCCGCTGCCGCCGCCGCCCGCGCGAAGCCCTCGCCACGCTCGATCGCATAGATGAGCACGATCGGACCGGCCACCACGGGTGTCCCGCTGGCCAGGCCGCCGGCACGGGGCCCGACCCGCCGCGCGACGAGCGTGGCCACAGCGACGAGGCCGGGGGCCAGGGTGAGTTTCAGCAGGAGCGTCAGCGCGGGTGCAACCTCGCCGTCGGCAGTCTCAGCGTGAGCTTCGACACTCGCACGCGGTAGCTGCTGTTGGCCGTGCGCAGGTAGTTCGGGTCGCTGCCGGTCAGCTCCAACTTGACGTGGTGCCCCTTGGCCAGCCGGTACGCGTTGCCGAACAGCCGGAACGCGATCCGGCCGCGCTGGTTGGGTGTCAGCCGGTAGACGCCGCGCGACACGAGGCGCTGCTGGCCGGCCGACACATCCCAGAGCCGGGCGGCGATGTAGCCGTTGCGCCCGATCTCGCGGACGCTGGCGCGGACCACCGGCCGCCCGAGCAGCGCGTAGCCGCGCTTCACCGTGCGCGAGTAGACGGCCGTGCCGGGCGCGTGCGCGCTCGGCACCGGCTTGCAGGCGTCGCCACCGGTGCGCTGGTCGAACGCCTTGCCGGTGAGCGGGTTGCCGCCGTCCGAGCGCACCACCTGGGTGCGCCGTCCGCCGAGCTGCGCGACGCCGGGCGCGAGCTGGCGCATGCTCTTGCCGCGGTAGAAGCCGCCCACCTTCGCGGTCTTCGGGCAGACGCTCTGGAACGCGGTGATCCTGCCGTTGGGAAGCGTGACGAGACGTGACTTCATTCGCCTCCCTCCAAATGGAAGATCTGATGCTCGTCGAGACGAGCCCGCCGTCCTGGCGGCACGGTGAACGTAGTAGCCGGTGACTCCAACACCGCCGGCCCCTCGACGACCTGGCCGGCGCCAACAGACTCGAGCTCGAGAATCTCGGTGTCGACAAAAGAGTCGCGCCACCAGACGGGCCGCGTGCCTTTCACTGCCCGCTGCCCACTGCCCGCTGCCCGCAGTTGCGGCAGCGCCGGCTTCTCAACGGCAACGGAACCAAGGACGATCGCCTGCGTAATCAGATACCCGAGCTCCGGCGATCGCGCCGAGCTCGCATAGACCTTCGCGTACGCCTCCTCGAACGCCGCGATCATGTCGTTCACGTGCGAGCCCTCCTCCATCTCGGGGTGGGGCGACACGATCTCGATGTCGTTGAGCTGGCCGTAGTACTGCATCCGCACGGCGTGCGTGTAGGAGATGTCGCCGGGATCGACGCCCGACTTCGCGAACTCCTCGACGACCCGCTCGCGCAGCCCGAGCCACGCGCCGGTCACCATCACCGCGATGCCGGCCTTCTCGTCGTCGCCGTACTCGGGCATGATCGGCATGTCGATGGTCTGGTCGTAGCGGTACTCGAAGTCCGCGCAGGCGCAGCCGAAGGCCGAGAAGCCGGCCGCCCAGGCGGGCACCAGCACGTCGCGGTAGGGCACGGCCTCGGTGTAGCCGCCCACGTGCAGCGGGCCGCCGCCGCCGTAGCAGAGCAGCGCGTAGTCGGTGGGCGAGTAGCCCTTCCCGAGTATGCGCCCGACCGCCTCGTTCTTGAGCGTCTCCTCGAACAGGCCGATCACCCCGGCGGCGGCCGCCTCGACCCCGAGCCCGAGCGGCTCGGCCAGCTGGCGCTGCACCTCGTGGCGGGCGCGCTCGGGGTCGAGCTGCACCTGGCCGCCGAGGAAGAAGTCCGGGTTCACGCGGCCGAGCACCACGTCCAGGTCGGTAACGGAGATCGTCTCGAGGCCGCCCTCCGGCCAGCAGACGCCGATCCGCGAGCCGGCCGAGTCGGGCCCCAGCTCGGGCCGGTTGGAGTTCGGGTTCACGCGCACGAACGAGCCGGTGCCGGCGCCGATCGAGTCGATCTTGACGAGCGGGATGTTCAGCACGAAGCGCGCGATGTCGGGCGTGGGCGTGATCTCGAAGCGCCCGTCCGTGAGCAGTGCGATGTCGAAGCTGGTGCCGCCGATGTCCGTGCACAGCACGTTTGGCAGGTCGAGCTCGCGCGCCAGCGCCTGGCCGCCCACCACGCCGCCGATCGGCCCGGACGCCAGCGTGCGCGCGAGCTCCCTGGCCTCGATCGAGATCGTGCCGCCGTGCGCGGCCATCACGCGCAGCTCGAAGCCGGCGTCGTGCTCGCGCGTTCGGTCGCGGACCTGCTGCAGGGTGCCGCGGCTGGGCTCGGCCGCGTAGGCCTCGATCAGGGTGGAGTTCAGGCGCGGCAGGTCGCGGCGGGTGGGGTAGAGCTCGCTCGACAGGTACACCGGCACCTCGCCGTTGGCCTCGGCCAGGAGCTCGCCCACGCGCAGCTCGTGCTCGGCGTTGCGGTAGGAGAACAGCAGCGACACCACGATGCCCTCCACGCCGGCCTCGTGCAGCTCGCGCGCCGCGTCGCGTACGTCCTCCTCGCGCAGCGGCAGCACCTCCTGGCCCAGCACGTCGATCCGCCCGCGCACGCCCTTCACCCGGTCGCGCGGCACCACCGGCTCGTTGTGGTGGTGCGTGGCCAGGTGCAGACGGTCGGCGTAGGAGTAGCCCAGGTAGGTCTGGATCCCCCGCTCCAGGCGCAGGTAGTCCTCCTGGCCGGCGGTCACGATCGCGCCGATCCTGCGACCGGTGCGCGACAGCAGCCGGTTGAGCATGGCGGTGCCGCTGTAGATGCCCGACACGATCTTCGGGAAGCTCTCGGCGGGAGAGGAGCCCCACTGGCCGAGCGCGTCTTCGGCCGACTCCATGAAGCCGGCCGACTCGTCCTCCGGGGTGGTCTGGGCCTTGCCGACCACGAACGCCCCCGCATCGTCCACGACGAAGGTGTCCGTCATCGTGCCGCCCGCGTCGATTGCAAGGACGCGCGGGCGGCGCTCGCTGGGCGGTACCGCTATCCGGCACGCTCCTTCGGCCGGGCGGCAGAGCGGGCGATCTCGAGCAGCTCGTCGAGCGTCTCCTCGATCAAGCGCCCGACGGTGTCGATGTCAGGCATCGCGTCGTAGTCGCCGAGCAGCCCGAAGTCGAGCTTGCCGTTGTAGCTCATGATCGCGATCGCCAGCGCGTGGTTCTCGGGGAGGAAGGCGATCGGCACGATCTCCTCCATCTCGCGGCCCAGCAGGTAGAGCGGGAACTGCGGGCCGGGCACGTTGGTCACGATCAGGTTGAAGAGGCGGGTGGAGAAGTTCAGCCGCGAGGCCTGGGCCAGCAGCGTCGGCGGCGCGAAGTCCTGCAGGCCGGAGATCACCTCGGCGCCGAGCGCCTGCTTCGACTCCTTCAGGCCGCCCATCGACTCGCGCACGATCCGCAGCCGCTCCACCGGGTCCTCCGCGTACACCGGCAGCGGTCCGCGCATGACCGCGATGCGGTTGCCAAGCGAGCCGCGGTCCTCCTCGCCCCGGATCGACACGGGCACGAGCGCCCGCAGCTCGAGGCCCTCGGTGCGGATGCCCCGCTGGCGCAGCCAGCGCCCGAGCGCGCCCGCCACGACCGCCAGCACCACGTCGTTCACCGTGCCGCCCAGCGCATCCTTGATCGCCTTGAAGTCCTCGAGCCGGCTGCGTACCCACCAGACGCGGCGATGTGGGCCGATCGGCACGTTCAGGGGCACGTCGGGCGCCGGGTTCATGCCCGCCCAGACGATCTCGCCCACGCCCTCGGCAGCCTCGAGCGCCTGGCCGGCGAGCTCACGCGGCCGGCTCACCGCGCCGATCGCGCGGCCGGCCAGCCCGACGGGCGTGCGCACCAGGCCCTTCACGCCCTCGGCGACCAGGTCCACGTCCGAGGGCTCGGGCTGCGGCGCCCACTTCGCGCGCTCCTCGGTCTCCGCCGGAACGGGGGAGTGGTCGAACAAGACGGTCGAGATGTCCACCCCGGAGATGCCGTCCACGAGCGCGTGGTGCGTCTTCGAGATCAGCGCGAAGCGCTCCGACGAGTCGCCGTCCTCGTGCACGCCCTGGATCAGCCACACCTCCCAGAGCGGCTTCGAGCGGTCGAGCCGCTGTGAGTAGATGCGGCCCACGAGCTGGCGCAGCTGGTCCATCGAGCCCGGCGCCGGCAGGGCGGTGTGGCGCAGGTGGTAGTCGATGTTGAAGCGCGGGTCGTCGACCCAGAAAGGGCGGCCCATCTCAAAGCGGGGGAAGGCGAGCTTCTGGCGGTAGCGCGGCACGAGGTCGAGCCGCGACTCGATGTGCTCCGCGAATTCGTCGCGCGAGGGGGGCGGCCCCTCGAAGATCACGAGCGCGCCGACGTGCATGTGCGACGCCTGCTTCTCCTGGTGCAGGAAGGACGCGTCCACGGCGCTGAGACGGTCCTTGTGGCCCTGCGGCGACACGATCCCAGCCTACCTTCCGCCTGGCCCCCGCCACAATGGGCTACATGCGCCCGCTCGCAGCCGTCCTGGCCGTGCAGGTGGTGGTCGCAGCGATCTTCATCGCGCTCGTGGTCACCGAGAACGTGCCGTTCGTGAACTACGACTCCGACGCCGCGCCGGCCACCCGGTCGGCGAAGGTCGACCGCTTCGACTCGCACGCCGCGTGGAAGCTGCTGCGCGAGCAGGTCGAGCTCGGGCCGCGCCCGGCCGGCTCGGCCGCCTCGCGGAAGCTGGCGGCGCGCCTCAGGAAGCTGATGCCGCGCGGGCGCTACCAGTCAGTGCCCGGGGGCCTGCGCAACGTCGTGGGCACCGTGAAGGGCGCCAGCAAGCGCTACGTGGTGGTGGGGGCGCACTACGACACGAAGGAGGTGCCCGGCTTCGTGGGCGCCAACGACGGCGCGTCCGGCACCGCGGTCGTGACCCAGCTCGCGCGCCAGTTCGCGCGGGCGAAGACTCGGCCGCCCCACACGCTCGTGTTCGTCCTGTTCGACGGCGAGGAGAGCCCGGGCGCCGCCGACGGCGACGAGGCGAGCTTCGAGCGCAACGGCCTGCGCGGCAGCAAGGTGGCCGCCGGTCGCTGGCGCAAGGCCGACGCGATGGTCCTGCTCGACTTCGTGGGCGACAGGCACCTATCGACGCCGCGCGAGGCGAACTCGAGCCGGCGCCTGTGGGGCAAGCTGCGCGCCTCTGCCCGCCGCGTGGGGGTCGGCCGCAACTTCCCGGACTCCACCCACGGCGCGGTCTCCGACGACCACGTGCCGTTCATCCGGCGCGGCGTGCCCTCGATCGACCTGATCGACTTCGGCTTCCCCTGCTGGCACCGCGTTTGCGACGACCTCTCGGCCGTCTCGGAGCGCAGCTTGGACGTGTCCGGCGAGGCGGTGCGCGAGCTGGTAGCTAGCCTCTGACGCGCGATGTCCACGACACCGGAAAAGCTGCTGCTGGCGGCCCCGCGCGGCTACTGCGCGGGCGTCGACCGGGCGGTACAGACGGTCGAGCGCGCGCTCGAGCTGTACGGCCCGCCCGTGTACGTGCGCAAGGAGATCGTGCACAACAAGCACGTGGTCGAGCAGCTGCGCGAGCGCGGCGCCGTGTTCGTGGACCAGGAGACCGAGGTGCCAGAAGGGGAGACCGTGGTCTTCTCGGCGCACGGCGTGGCCCCCAGCGTCCACGCGAACGCCGCGACCCGCGAGCTGCGCACGATCGACGCCACCTGCCCACTCGTGACGAAGGTGCACGTGGAGGCGAAGAAGTTCGCCTCGGAGGGCTACACGATCATCCTGATCGGCCACGAGGGCCACGAGGAGGTCGAGGGCACGATGGGCGAGGCCCCGGAAAGCATGATCCTGATCGAGACCGAGGAGGACGTGGACAAGCTCGAGGTCGAGGATCCGGACAAGGTCGCCTACCTCACCCAGACCACGCTGTCGGTGGACGAGACCGACCGCGTGATCCGGCGGCTGCGCGAGCGCTTCCCGAACGCGACGAGCCCGAAGTCGGACGACATCTGCTACGCCACCACCAACCGCCAGATGGCCGTGCGGCAGATGGCGCGCGAGTGCGACCTGGTGCTGGTGATCGGCTCGCGCAACTCCTCCAACTCGAACCGGCTCGTGGAGGTGGCCCGCGACCACGGCGCCGACTCCCACCTGATCGACCACGAGGGCGAGGTGCGCGAGGAGTGGCTGGAGGGCAAGCGCGTGGTCGGCATCAGCTCCGGCGCGAGCGCGCCCGAGGAGCTGGTTCAGCGCCTGGTGGCCTTCTTCAGGGAGCGCGGCACCGAGGACGTGTCGGAGTTCGAGGTCGTGCAGGAGGACGTCCGCTTCATGCTCCCGCGCGAGATCAGGCGGGCGATGGCGGCGCAGGCGTGAACTGCACTCCGTGCAGGCGCACGCCCGGCGATTCCGCCTCCACCGTGCCGTCCGTCTCGTAGAGCCCGGGCCGAAGCTCGCCGCCCGACAGCACCGCCCACGCCCCGCCGGCGTTGAACGAGAAGCGCGCGGCGGCGCCCGCGTCGGCCGCCTCCAGGTAGTCCTCGCCCTCCTCCCAGTCGCGCACCAGCTCGAGCCGCTCGCGGTCGGCGGGCAGGGTGATGTCCGCGGTCTGGGGCTCCAGCAGCACGCCCGGCTCGTCCTCGGGGCGCAGCGCCTCGAGCGGCTCGGGCAGCTCGAGCTCGGGGTCGAGCTCTGAGAGCAGCTCCTGGATCGCGCCCTCGGTCTCCTGGTACGCGCCCTCGCCGTAGTGGATGAAGCGCAGCTTGCCCTCGCGGTCGAACAGGTACCGCGCGGGCCAGCCCTGGTTGCCGTACGTGCGCCAGAGCAGGAAGTCCGGGTCGAGCATCACCGGGTAGCCGATCTCCAGGCGCCGCGCCGCGGCGGCCACGGTGTCGCGGTCGCGCCCGAACGAGTAGCCCGGGCAGTGCACGCCCACCACCGCCAGGCCCGAATCCCGGTAGCGCTCGTGCCACGCCTTCACGTAGGGGAGCGTGCGCAGGGAGTTCACGCGCGCGAAGTCCCAGAACTCCACGAGCACCGCGTGGCGCCCCAGCAGGCGGTCCATTCGCAGGAAGGCGAGGTTCAGCCACTCCATGCGAGGGGGGAACTCGGGGGCATATATCTCGGTATTCGTAAAAGGCATGCCGAATCGACCAATCAGTAACGGTGTTGTAGGGTCGCCACAAGGACTCGCAAGTTAGCCCAGTAACCCGTCACACCCTGAGGAGGGATTAGATGCCGAGGAAGTTCCTCGTCACCGCGCTCGCGCTCATAGTCGCGAGCGCTCTGGTCGGCGTTGCATACGCCGCCAACGTCTACAACATCACCACAGGTTCCACGAGCCCAGGCGGCAAGGGAACGAAGGCCAAGCCGATAGCCAAGAGCCTCAAGTTCGGCTACACGGTCAAGGACAGCAGCCAGCCGCGCGGCAAGCCCGTGTCGAAGTACAAGATCGCAGTCGAGGGGATCACCGGCAAGTACGCCAAGTTCCTCCCGAAGTGCAAGTACTCCGAGGCCAATGGCGCCGACTACCTGACCAAGTGCAAGAAGGCGAAGGTCGGCGGCGGCAAGGTCGAGAACCTGGCCGGTCCAGGCACCGATCAGTCGAACAACTCGTTCTGCAACCTGAAGCTGGTTCTGTACAACCTCGGCAACGGGCTTGCGCTCCGCCTCGATGGTGGTCCGCCGGCTCCCCAGAGCCAGGACGGACCGGTTGGCTGCGCGCTGCCGGTGCACCAGGCGATCAAGGCGAAGTTCAAGACGGTCAAGGTCGACAAGGTCGAGACCTCGTCGCTCGAGTTCACCGTGCCTGGCAACCTCCGGCATCCGCTCGGGGCGAACGGCAACTTCGACAACGTCGTGGCGAACACCATCGCGACGGTCAAGCGGAAGACCACGAAGGTGAAGATCAAGGGCCACAAGCGCACCGTTGGCCTCTACTCGGCGATCGGCTGCCGTAAGGGTCACCGCACCGTCCAGGTCAAGTTCACGGACGAGAGCCCGAAGACCACCCCGGCCACGTTCCACACGAAGAAGTGCTAGCTCTGGTCTGACCGGGCGTCCGACGCCCAAGCGGTTTCGACGGGGCGGCCTTCGGGCCGCCCCGTCGCGTTTCTACTAGCCCGCGAGAGCCAGCAGCAGGTGCGGCGAGACCCACAGCTCGACCGCCGCGCTCACGAGCAGCGTCGGCACCGCGATCCCCACGGTCACGAACGTCGCGGCCAGCAGCACGTGCCAGTCGTCGCGGCGGCTGGCGATCATCCACGCGGCCAGCGGCAGGAAGAGGGCCATCAGCTCGGGCAGAGCATGGGGCGCCAGCCCGAGCAGCAGGACGGCGGGGGAGAGCTGCAGCTGGTGCGCGATCGAGGCCGCGCCGCTGCCGATCACGTAGGCCTGCGTGCACAGCGAGAAGCCGGTGGCGCAGACCACGAAGCCGATCGCCAGCGGGCCGGACTTGTCGTGGATCCAGCGGGAGAAGCCGCTGCGGTTGGCGGCCGAGAGCGGCAGGGAGCTGCCGGCGATGAAGCCGGCCACGCAGGCCATCGCGTGCAGCGCCAGGACCAGCGAGTTGCGATAGAGCACGTGCACGTAGTCGATGCCGGTGGCCTGCGAGTTGACCCCCGGCAGGAAGTAGAGCGTGGCGTCGGGCGTGGTCAGCTTGGCCACCACGTAGACGGCCAGGAGCAACGTGCAGGCGATGCCGAAGCTCAGCGCCAGCCAGGGCTTGAGGACCTTCCAGGGATGCCGGTTCCACTCGCCCAGGGCGAGCTTCGTCTCGGCCATGCCCTGGACCAGGACGAGGTCGTTCACGCTCACACCATTGCCAATCGGCAATGGGGGGCGCTTCATTGAGGGCTTCGTAGCGCCAGCTCGATGCCGTCGGGGTCCTGCAGGTCCCGCCCGCCGTCCGCGGGCGACTCGATGGTGAAGCGCTCGAGCCCCGCCGAGCCCGGCGGCGCGGGGCCGCCGCCGCGGCTGTGCCAGGTGTTGAGGCCGAGGTGGTGGTGGTAGTCGCCGGCGGCGAGGAAGGCGGCCTCGTTGCCATAGCGGGCCTGCAGGTTCATGCCGAGCTCGTCTCGGTAGAACGCCACCGAGCGGTCGAGGTCGGACACGCGCAGGTGAACGTGGCCCATCACCGTGTCCGCGTGGGCGGGGCCTCCGGCCTGCTCGGCCTCAGCGGCGAGGGACTGGAGGTCCAGGGGCAGCGTGACGATGTTCACGCCGCCGTCGGGTCCAGGGCGCCAGTCCTCCCTGGGCCGGTCGCGGTAGAGCTCGATGCCGTTCCAGTCAGGGTCGTGCAGGTAGAGCGCCTCGCTGACCTCGTGGTCGGACGCGCCGTCGAGGCGCACGCCGTTCTCGGCCAGCCTGTGGAGGGCCCGGGCCAGCTTGGGCCGGCTGGGGTGGAGGATCGCCAGGTGGAACAGCCCGGTCGTGCTGGGCGGCGCCGGCGTGCCGGGGTCGGCCTCGCGCAGCACCACGAGCGGCCGTCCGCCGGCGCCGAGCGCGAGCGGGTCCTCCGACACCACCTCGAGGCCGATCGCCTCCGTGTAGAAGCGCCGGGAGCGGTCGAGATCGGCCACCCGGAGCTCGACCGATCCGATGTGAGCGTGGTCGTCCACCCGCGGCAAATCTAGCTGGCCTCAGGGAGCCGGCTGGGGGGCGGTGGTCGGGCCGTGCAGGGCCACGCTGCCGTCGCTGGCGCTGCCCACGCGATCGACTCGCAGCAGGCGATCGCCCGCGTAGCTATCGGCACGGCCGTGGTAGACCACCCACGTCTGGCCGTTCGGCCCGGTCACCAGCGAGCCGCCGCCCGCGCTCTTCACGCCCGGGGAGTCGTGCAGCAGCGGGTTCAGCGGCCAGTTCCTGAAGCGGCCGGTCGGCGACCGCCCGGTGGCGAAGCCCATGCCGTAGCCCTGGGTGAACACGCCCCCCGAGTAGAACAGCTGGTAGCGCGAGCCCAGCCGGCGCATCCACGGTCCCTCCACGACCCCCTGCTGCCAGGGCGAGTCGTTTCGCAGCAGCACGCGCCGGGGGCCGGCGGCGCGCAGCCAGTTCGAGGTCAGCGGGACCACCGACAGGGCGGCGTTGCGGGGGCACTCGGCCCTCGGCACCGCCGGCGGCGGGCAAGCGTGCCCCGTCGAGAAGTAGAGGTAGGCGCGGCCGTCGCGGTCCAAGAACGGCGCGGCGTCGATGTTGCTGTAGCCGGCGTCGTCGCCGCAGCCGGGCGGCCTGCCGCTGGCGTCGGTGCCGCCGGCGGCGCCCTGCAGCGGGCCGCGGTCCACGAACGGGCCGCCCGGCCTCGAGGACAGCGCCACGCCGATGCAGTTCGCGGCGGGCGTCACCGCCGTGTTCAGGGCGCTGAAGAACATCACGTAGCACGGTCCCCGCGGCGCTCCCGGGCAGCGAGCCGGCCGGCTGATCACGCTGGGCGCCCACGGGTTCCACTCGCCGGTCTGGGGGACCCAGGCGGGGCGCACGGCCAGCGCGGTGCCGGCGGGCCGCCAGTGCACCAGGTCGTCGGAGCGGGCCATCGGGAGCTTCTCGCCGGTCGCGTAGGCGTAGTAGTCGGTGTGCTGGTTTCCGACGTCGAGCACCATCGGGTCCGCAAAGGCGCCGAAGGCGGGATTGGCGAACTGCTCGGGCTTGCGGGGCGTGAGCTCGAAGGCGTCGACCGCCACGGCCCTCACGCACTTGCGCCCGCGGTGGCCGTTCAGCAGCGCGACCGCAAGCGGGCGCCTGCCCGCCCCGACCAGGATCCCCTTCTCGTAGCGCCGCCAGCGCGACGAGCGAAGCCTGAGGCGGGCCAGCTCCCGGCCGTCGATCGACACCGACACGACCGGCCAGCCGCCGCAGCGCCGGGCTCGCGCCCGCATCGAGAGCCGCACGACCGCCGGCAACCTCACGCTCCCGCTCAGCGACGAACGTCCGGACAGCAGCACGCTTCCCCCTCCGTGGTGCTCGGCCTGGCCGCCGAGGCGCAGCCGCTCCGCCTGGACTCTCAGCGCAGGGGAGCCCGCCGCGTCTGCCGCGTGCGCGCACCCGAGCAGGGCGGCGAGAGCCAGAGCTGTGAGAACACCTGCCCGCGTAGGGCCAGTGTAGGTAGCGAAAACCATGGAACCGACACCCGGCCGCGGTTGTAAACGAGGCATGAAACGCATATGCGCGCTCGCGCTCACAACCGCACTCCTCCTGCTCCTCGCGACGCCCGCCGTGGCGAAGCAGCTGACCGCCGCGAGGGTCTGCGGCGCGCACGGCTGCACCACGGTCAGGGACCGTTCGGTCGTGGCTGCGCTCGCTCAGGGCGGTGACCCGACCGACCCGCCCACGCGGGCCGCGCCGTTCTACCGGATGACGATGTTCCTCGAGCACGAGGGCTCCGGTGAGCACTTCACGGTGGCCGTGGTGCCGTCGCTCGGCTTGATGCGCGGCCCGGACGGCGCCTGGATGCCGATGAGTGGCGCTCCCGCCAGGCTCCTCGCGCAGGTCGCGCGCCGCCACGAGCCGTTCCCGGCGGCCGGCCTGAAGGGCGTCCGCCCGGCGGCGAAGCCCACAGCTCCGGCGTCCGACGGGCTCCCCTGGCCCACGATCGCGGCGCTTGCCGCCGGGGCCTTCGCCGCGCTGGCGGCAGCCGCGCTGGCCGTGCGCCGCGAGGGGCCCGCTCAAGCCGAGGGCTAGCCGGGGCGCAGGGAGCGGGCGATCGCGATCGCCCGCTCCCTCGTCATCGCGCCCTCGAGGCGGATGAGCAGCCGGCTGCGCTCGAGCAGCAGCACGTTGTGCGCCAGCCGCAGGGTGTCCTCGGCGAAGCCGCCGTCGGGCCGGCGGTAGAAGAAGAAGTGGGAGGCTCCCTCGAGCCAGATGGCGCGCTCGCCGGCCAGGCGGAGGCGCTCCACGTGGGTGCCCTGCCCGGCCACCTTGTTCGCGAAGGCGGGATCGAGGTCGCCGCGGAACTCGGTCACCAGCAGCCCGATCCGGCCATTCGCCGGCGCCGGGAGCCCGCGGCGGGGGCGGTAGGCGAGCGACAGCGCTCCGCCGACCGCGCGGCGGCTCACGTACACGCGCGGCGGCCGGCCCGCCACCGAGGGCGCGAGCGGCTCGAAGGCGAGCCTGCCCCGCGCGGCGGCCAAGCTGCCGACACGCCGGCCGAGCACGGGCTCGGAGCGCAGCGGCCCGGGCGGCCGGCGCTTGGAGCGCTCGACGGTGGCCCCGCGCAGCCCGAGGAAGTCGAGCACGGCGTGCCGTGCGCCAGGGAACGCCACGGCAGCGCCCGCAAGCAGGAGCAGCGCAACAAGAGCGGCCAGCACGAGCCGCGGCAGGAGGCGAGGGACACGCCGCCGCCGGCGGATCGCCGCCGCCGCCGGGACCTCCTCCCGCAGGCGCTGCGCGACGGCCGCGGCCAGGGGCGGGGTCCGCGGGAGGTCCAGCTCCCGGGCGAGCCCTTCGAGGGCGCGCTCTAGCTCGGTCACTCGTTCTCCTCCAGCTCGGCCCGCAGCCGCTCGAGGGCACGCGACACGCGCGACTTCACCGTGCCGCGCGGGCAGTCGAGCGCGGCCGCGGTCTCGGCCTCGCTCAGCTGCAGGAAGTAGCGGCAGGCGATCACCGTGCGGTCGGAGTCGCCGAGCCGCTCGACCGCGGCCAGCAGCTCGGCGCGCCGCTCCGACTCGAGGAGCGCCGCCTCGGGCGACCGGACCGGGTCGGCCGCGGGGCGCTCCTCGGCCAGCGCCAGCGCGAGCCGCTCGCGGCGGCCGGCGGCGCGGCGGCGGTTGCGGGCCTCGTTCATGACGATCTGCATGAGCCAGGGCCGGAACGGCGCGCCTTCCCGGAAGCGGCCGAGCGCGGCGTGCGCCTTGAGGAACGCGTCCTGCGCCGCCTCCTCCGCGTCCGCGGCCGAGCCGGCAACCACCCAGGCCGCGCGAAAGGCGATGGTCTCGTGACGCCTCACGATCTCCTCGTATGCGTGCAGATCGCCGCGCTTTGCGCGCGCAACGAGCTCCGCCTCCTCGAGTGGCCGGTCCTCCACCCTGCCGCTTCTACACCCCCGGGCGCGCCGGGGTTCCAACCGGCCCTAGCCGATGGAGCCGACCATCTCCAGTTGAATCAGCCGGTTGAGCTCGACGGCGTACTCCATCGGCAGCTCCTTCGTCACCGGCTCGATGAAGCCGTTGACGATCATCGCGGCGGCCTCCTCCTCGGAGAGCCCTCGCGACTGCAGGTAGAACAGCTGCTCGTCGGAGATCTTGCCGACCACGGCCTCGTGGGCCACGGTGACGTGCGGGTTCTGGATCTGGATGTCGGGCCAGGTGTCCGAGCGCGAGTACGGGTCCATCATCAGGCCGTCGCACTGCACGTGGGACTTGGAGCCCTGCGAGTTGTGGCCCATCCGCACCAGGCCCCGGTAGCCCATCACGCCGCCGTCCTTGGAGATCGACTTGGCGAGGATGTTCGAGGTGGTGTTCGGCGCGAGGTGCACGACCTTGGCGCCAGTGTCCTTCCAGACGTCGCCGCTCGCGACGCCTACGTTCAGGTGGTCGGCGCGGGCGCCCTCGCCCATCAGGAACGAGCCCGGGTAGAGCATGACCTTCTTGGCGCCCATCGAGCCGCCGACCCACTCGACGGTGCCGTGGGCCTCGACGATGGCGCGCTTGGTATTGAGGTTGTAGACGTCCTTCGACCAGTTCTGCACTGTCGTGTAGCGGGCCTTCGCGCCCTCCTTGACGAAGATCTCCACGACGGCGGAGTGCATCGAGTTGACCGAGTAGGTCTGGGCGGTGCAACCCTCGATGTAGTTCACGTCGGAGCCCTCGTCGGCGATGATCAGCGTGTGCTCGAAGGTGCCCTCGTTGGCGCCCTCCATACGGAAGTAGGCCTGCAGCGGCAGGTCCACGTGGACGTCCTTGGGGACGTAGAGGAAGGAGCCGCCCGACCAGACGGCGCCGTGCAGCGCCGAGAACTTGTTGTCCTGCGGCGGCACGCACTTGTTCATGAAGTGCTCGCGCACGAGCTCCTCGTGCTCCACGACCGCGCGATCCATGGCCATGAAGACGATGCCCTGCTTGGCGTACTCCTCCTTGAGGCCCTCGTAGAAGGGCTCCTGGCGCCACACGCCGACGACGCCGGCAAGGTGCTCGCGCTCCGCCTGCGGGATGCCGAGCGCCTCGAAGGTGTCCTTCTGCTCCTTCGGGACGTCGTCCCAGGAGTCGTAGCGGCCGGCCTCGGGCGGGGAGTAGAGCACCAGCTCGGAGAGGTCGAGGTCCGAGAGGTCGACGCCCCAGGTCGGAATGGGCTTGCGCTCGAAGATCTCGTAGGACTTCAGGCGCTTCTCGCGCATCCACTGTGGCTCGCCCTTGACCTTGGACAGCTCGGCGATCACCTCGCGCGAGATGCCCTTTTTCGCGATCAGCTGGCCCTGCTCGTTTTCCTTGATCGGGCTGGGCTTCTGAACCCTGGTCTTGTCTGTGGTAGCCATAACCTCTGAAATCCGCTTTCGGGGGTCGGATATACCAGTCTATAGGCTGGCACCAATGAAGCTCTACATCTGCTGGGGCACCTTCCAGACCCCCCGCCCGGGCGGCCACCCGTGTGCCAACGCCCGCGACGCCCTCGTCGAGGCGGGCTGGAAGCCCGAGGTCAAGAAGGTCTATGGGTGGGGCCTGCTGCCGAACTTCATGAACCCCACGCGCAAGGAGGTCCGCGAGCTCACCGGGAACGATTGGGTTCCCGTGCTCGTAACCGACGAGGGCGAGGTCGTGCAGGACTCGAAGCGCATCATCGAGTGGGCCCGAGCCCACCCCGCGGCCGCCACGGCCGGCGCGCCCGCCTAGTCTCGGCGGGGTGGTCCCCGCCGCCCTCGCGACCGTCTACGTGGTGTGGGGGTCGACCTATCTGGCGATCCGGGTCATGGTCGAGACGATGCCCCCGCTGCTCGCCGCGGGCGTGCGCTTCGGACTGGCCGGCGCGATCTTCCTGCTCGTCCTGCGCCTGAGGGGCGGGCCCGGGAAGCTCCGGGCCACCCGCAACGAGCTGCTCGGTGCGGCGCTGATCGGCAACCTGCTCTGCTTCGGCGGCAACGGTTTAGTGACGGTCGCCGAGCGCGACGTCCCCTCGGGGCTGGCAGCGCTCATCATCGGCTCGGTGCCGCTGTGGGTGGTGGTCATGCGCTCGATCCACGGCGACCGCGTGCCGCGCCGCACGCTCGCCGGGGTGCTCGTGGGCTTCGCCGGCCTCGCCGTGCTCGTGCTGCCCGGCGACCGGCCGGGCAACGCGCCGCTCGGCTGGGTGCTGCTGATCGTGGCGGCGTCGGTCTCGTGGGCGGCGGGCTCGTTCTACTCGCGGCGCACGCCGCTCCCGCGCGAGGCGCTCGTGTCGACCGGCTGGCAGATGCTCTTCGGCGGCGTGGGGATGGTGCTCGTGGGCACGCTGACCGGCGAGTGGGCCGGCCTGCACGCGGAGCGCTTCTCCGGCGACTCGCTGCTGGCCTTCGGCTACCTGATCGTCTTCGGCTCGCTGCTTGCCTTCACGGCCTATACGTGGCTGCTGAAGAACGCGCCGATCTCGACCGTCGCCACGTACGCGTACGTGAACCCCGTGATCGCGATCTTCCTGGGCTGGGCGATCCTGAACGAGGAGATCACGCCGACCGTGTTCGTGGGCGCCGCGGCGATCGTGCTGTCGGTGGCCGCGGTGGTGCGGCACGAGTCGCGGCCCGCGCAGCCGGAGCTTGAATATGCTGCGCCGGACCGGAGTTCGAACAAGGGGGCTTGATGGCGCAACGAACAAAGGCGGACCGCTCCGCAGCGGCGAAGAAGGGGGCCGCTACGCGGAAGCGGAACGAGACCAAGAGCGCGTCGCAGACGCGTGGCAAGAAGGCCGCGTCGACTCGGCAGGCCAAGGGCGCACGGGATTCCGCCGGCGGCGCGGCCAGCACGGCGAAGGGCGCCGTGACCGGCGCGGCGAAGGCCGCCGGCTCAGCCGCGAAGGGCGCCGGCTCAGCCGCGAAGGGCGCCGGCAAGGCCGCCGCCACGCGCGCGGGCGCCGCGCGCGGCAAGAAGAAGAAGAAGTAGGCCCGGGGGTGCGCTGAGCCGCTAGCGCTTCGGGATCAGGATCTCGACGCGGCGGTTCAGCGCGCGGCCCTTCGGCGAGTCGGCGCCGTCCTTGGTGGTGTTGGACGCCACCGGGTCCGCCTCGCCCTTGCCGCTCGCGGCCAGAGTGCGACCCCGAACCGCCTTCTTCAGCACCCGCTCGACGGCGGCTGCGCGCCGCCGCGACAGGCCGACGTTGAAGCCGGGCGATCCCTTGCTGTCGGTGTAGCCCACCACCCGCACGGTGCCCGGCGGCGCCTTGCGGATGGCCGCCGCGGCCTGGTCGATGCGGCTGCCGGCGCGACCGGCGAGGCGGGCGCTGTTGAAGGCGAACAGCACGTCGGCGGCGAGCGTGACCTTGGTGTCGGTCTGGGTGACGCTGCGGTCGAGCGAGGCCACCGGGAGGTTCAGGTCCAGCACCGGCAGGGTCAGGTCGGAGACCTCGCCTCCGCCCTGAGCCGCGGCCACCGGGGCCGAGCCCGCTACGGCGAGGAAGGCCGCGACGGCGAGGGCCAGGGCCCTATGAGACAGGGACATCCTTGAATGTGCCGAACTTCGGCACCACCGCGTCCACCGCGCTCACGTCAGCAGGCGGCGCCGCATACGTCGCGGACAGGACCACCGGGGCGTCCTCGTTCGCGAACGCGGAGCTGAGGTGCCCGTCGCACACGCACGCACCGTTCGCGTCGCGCCCCACGAGGTAGCGCTTGCGGTTCTTGGAGTCGACCAATGAGATCCCGTCCAGGGTGTCGAGGCCCACCGTCACGTCTTGCGTGCCCTTCACCTTCTGGGCGATGCCGTCGTCGAAGGTCTGCGCCACCTGGGCGCCGGACGTCCCGGGCAGGGCGGAGACCCGGATCGTCAGCGCGGAGGTGCCGCCGCTGCGCTTCAGCTCGACGATCTCGAGCTTGACCGCCTTCCCGTCCATCGAGCCGTCGCGCGAGGCGATCGCCTTCTCCGGCATCGCGACCACCTTCCCGCTGGGGCTCGTGGCGGTGGACTGCGCCCCGCTCGGGGCGGACTGGGTCGTCTTCGAAGACTGCTTGTTGCTCTTGTCGCTGCCGCCGCAGCCCGCGAGCGTCAGCAGGCCGGCGGTCAGCAAGGCGCTGGACGTCCGCGGGCGAAGCGTTACTCGGGCCAGGACGCGTCGCCGGTGGTGGCCCCGCGCATGACCTTCAGCGAGAGCAGCGCGCACTTGCGGCGCGTGGCTGAGATCTCGATGCCGAGCTGCTCGATGACCCAGTCGGCGTTGAGCTTCGTCACGTCGTCGACCGGCATGCCGATCAGCTCGTCGGAGCTGATCGAGGCGGCCGCCTGCGAGATCGCGCAGCCCTGGCCGTGGAAGCGCAGCTGGGCGATCTTGCCGTCCTCGATCACGAGGTGGACGCCGAGCTCGTCGCCGCAGAGCGGGTTGTAGTCGTGCCACTCGAGGTCGTGCGGATCGAGCGTGCCGAAGTTCCGCGGGGCCTTGTAGTGGTCGAGGATGTAGTCACGGTAGAGCGCGTCCATCAGAGCTCGAACACCTCACGCGCCTTGCCCAGCGCCTCCACGAGACGATCGACGTCGTCGCGTGAGTTGTAGACGTGAAAGGAGGCGCGTGCGGTGGCAGCCACGCCGAGCTGGCGCATGAGCGGCTGCGCACAGTGGTGGCCGGCCCTGATGCAGACGCCCTCGCGGTCGCACAGCTCGGCGATGTCGTGTGGGTGGATGCCGTCGATGGCGAACGACACCACGCCGCCGCGGCGATCCGGATCGAGCGGCCCGAAGAGGGTGATCCCGTCCACCTCGGGCAGCCGCTCGAGGGCGTAGGCAGTGAGGTCGCGCTCGTGCGCGCGCACGCTGTCCATGCCGATCGCCGACAGGTAGTCGATCGCGGCGCCCAGCCCGACGCCCTCGGCGATCGGCGAGGTGCCGGCCTCGAACTTCCACGGCAGCTCGTTCCAGGTGGATTCGTCGAAGCCGACGCGGGCGATCATGTCGCCGCCGCCGAGGAACGGGGGCATCGCCTCGAGCAGCTCGCGGCGCGCGTGCAGGATGCCGATGCCGGTGGGGCCGAGCGCCTTGTGGCCGGTCCAGGCGTAGAAGTCGGCGTCGATCCCCGTCACGTCGAGCGGCAGCTGCGGCACGGCCTGGGAGCCGTCGATCAGGGTCACGGCGCCGGCCGCACGGGCGCGGCGCACGATCTCCTCGACCGGGTTGAGCGTGCCCAGCACGTTCGAGATGTGCGCGAAGGCCACGAGCTTCACGCGGCCGCCCGCGAGCACCTCGTCCAGCTCGTCGAGCGAGAGCGTGCCCTCGTCGGAGACCGACAGGTAGCGCAGCTTCGCGCCGCGCTCGGCGCAGGCCAGCTGCCACGGCACGATGTTCGAGTGGTGCTCCATCTGGGTGATGAGCACCTCGTCGCCCTCGTGCAGCTGGTGGCGGCCCCACGAGTAGGCCACCAGGTTGATCGCCTCGGTGGCGTTCTTCGTGAAGATCGTCGAGGCGGTGTCCCAGCCCGCGAAGGCCGCCACGCGCTCGCGGGCGCCCTCGAACAGGTCGGTGGCCTCGCGGGCCAGCGAGTAGACGCCCCGGTGGATGTTCGCGTTCGAGTGCCGGTAGTAGGAGTCGATGGCCTCGATCACCTGGCGCGGCTTCTGCGATGTGGCCGCCGAGTCCAGGTAGACGAGGCCCTCCCGGTCGAGCACCGGGAAGTCCGAGCGCACGTTCACGGCCGTGGCGCTCAAGAGCGCTCTCCGATGAACTCCTTGACCTGCTCCTCCGCGCGCAGCAGCTTCTCGGCCACGCGCCTGCGCACGAGGTCCTCGAGGCCGGGGTCCTCGAGGCGCTGGACGACCTCCTCGAAGTAGCCCTCCACGAGGATGCGCACGGCCTCGGAGCGCGGCAGGCCGCGAGTCATCATGTAGAAGATCTGCTCGGCGTCGAGCTCGCCGACGGTGCCGCCGTGCGAGGCCGAGACGTTGTCGGTCTCCACGATCAGTGACGGGATCGCGTCGCCCTTGGCCTTCGGCGAGAGCAGGATCTGGTGGGTCTGCAGGTAGGTGTGGGTCTCCTGCGCGTTCGGCACGATGTGGATCAGGCCCTCGTAGGAGGCCCTCGAGTCGCCGGTCAGGGCGCCCTTCCAGACGGTGTCGCCGGTCGTGTGGCCCGCCTCGTGCTTGTCCGAGGTGAACAGGTCGAGGTGCTCGTCGCCCTCGGTGAAGTAGAGCCCGGTGTGCTTCATGTCCGAGCCCTCCTCGGCCGTGATCAGGTCGAGCGTCTGCTTGGTCAGCCTGCCGCCCAGGTGCACGGGCACCCACTTCACGCGCGCGTCGCGCTTGACCTCCACGCGCTTCACGGAGATGTCGTAGACCTCGCCGCTGCCCCAGTCCTGGTAGTGGGCCAGGTCGACCTGGGCGCCGGGCTCCGCGTACAGCTCGAAGGCGCCGGCGTGCAGAGCCTGGCCCTCGAAGTTCGGCGCCAGGCAGTACTCGCGCAGCCTGCACTCGGCGTGCTCGCCGACCACTGCAAGCGTGTGCGCCCACTGCACCGTCTCGGGCTCGTCGATCAGCCAGACCACCTGGATCGGCTTCTCGATCCGCTTGTTCTGCGGCACGTGGCAGAACACGCCGCCGCTCCAGAAGGCCGCGGTGCCGGCGGTGAACTTGCCCTCGTCGAATGGCAGGCGCCTGGCGAAGTAGGGCTCGATCAGGTCGGGGTGCTCCTCGACCGCCTGCTCGAGTGGCATCAGGATCAGGTCCGGGTCGCTGACGTGGGTGAAGACCGTGGAGGCGCCGCGCTGCACGATCAGGCCGGCATGCTCCTCGTCGCCCAGGTGCTCGCGCACGAGCGCCGAAAGCTCGGCAGACTCCTCGTAGCGGCGCGGCTCGAGCGCGTCGAGCTCGAGCTTGCGCAGGCTCGTGGTCCAGAAGCCCGAGCGGCGCCAGTGCGGCAGCGGCTCGCGCTCGAAGACCTCGAGCGCGGCCTTGCGGCGCTCCTCCACAAAACTAGGTGGCACGCGCCTCGACCTCCTCGCGCACGAAGTTGTAGCCCTTGTCCTCGAGCTCCGACGCCAGCTCCGAGCCGCCCTCGCGCACGATCCGGCCGTCGAGCATGATGTGCACGAACTCCGGCTTCACGTAGTCGAGGATGCGCGTGTAGTGCGTGATGATGAGGAAGCCGCGCTCGTCGCCGCGCATCGCGTTCACGCCTTCGGAGACGATCCGCAGCGCGTCGATGTCGAGGCCCGAGTCGGTCTCGTCGAGCACCGCGAACTCCGGCTGGAGCATCATCAGCTGGAGGATCTCGGCGCGCTTCTTCTCGCCGCCCGAGAAGCCCTCGTTGAGGTAGCGGCTCGTGAAGTCGCGGTTGATGCGCAGCAGCTCCATGTTCTCGCCGAGCAGCCGGCCGAACTCCTTGACCTTGATCGGCTCGTCGCGGCCGGCGTTCACCGCCATGCGCAGGAAGTTCGCTACCGACACGCCCGGGATCGTGGCGGGGTACTGGAAGGCCAGGAACAGGCCGGCGCGCGCCCGCTCGTCGGGGTCGGCCTCGGTCAGGTCCTCGCCGTTCAGCAGGATCTTGCCCTCGGTGACCTCGTACTGGGGGTTCCCCATCAGCGTGTTGGCGAGCGTCGACTTGCCCGAGCCGTTCGGTCCCATCAGGGCGTGCGTCTCGCCCTTCTTCACGACGAGGTCGACGCCGTGGAGGATTTCGCGCTCCTCGGTGCGCACGTGCAGGTTCTGGATCTCCAAGGTCAAGCTGGAAGCTTCTCCTTCATCGTCGTGGGGCGGACCAGGTCGGCCAGCGTCATCTCGTTGAGGGTTCGCACGATCGAGCCCTGGACTCGCGTCCACAGCAGCTTCGTGGGGCACGGGCTCTCGCCCTCGCGGGCGCACACGAGAGAGCCGTCGGGGGACGAGGTTATGCACTCGATCGGGGCGATCTCACCCTCGAGCGCCCGGACCACCTCGGCCATCGCGATCTCCTGCGCGGGGCGCGCCAGCGAGTAGCCGCCGTGAGCCCCGCGGCGCGACTCCACCAGACCGGCCCGCCGAAGCCGCTGCACCAGGTGCTCGAGGTAGGCGAGCGGAAGCCCCTCGGTCTCGGCGATCGAGCCGAGCGAAGTGGGCTCGTCGCCCGGCCTGCCGGCGAGGTGCGCCATGACCCGAACCCCATACTCCGCCTTGGTGGAAAACATCATGAAGAAGTAATCCTACCCACGGACTAGGTATTGCCCGAGCCCTGGCCCGTTGGCGTTGGGGGCGCGGGGCAACGCGGTGGACGCGGCTTGCCTCAGGCAGCCGCCGAGATCGCGATCGATTCAGCCCGTTGGCGTAGGGGGCGCGGGGCAACGCGGAGGTGGCGCTGGCCTGGAACCGGCGCCGAGGGCGCGTTCGATCTCCTAGCTCTCGCTCTCGAGCAAACGCACGTCGTGGGCGAGCCGCTCGGGGGTGACCTCGGAGCCCGGAAAGCCGATTCGCTGGAAGCCGTGGCGGTCCACCAGGGTGATGCGCGACTGGTGCTCGACGCTGGGCAGCTGGGGCGCCACCGCGAAGCCCTTCCAGAGCGGCCGCAGCTGCCGGCGCGAGCCCAGCACGAAGTCGATTCGCCCGAGCGTGTGGGTGTGCGAGAGGAAGGCCCTGGCCGACTCCGGCGTGTCGCGCGGCGGGTCCACGGCCACGGCAATCGCCGGCACGTCGTGGCCGAGGTCGTCGAGCGCGCCGCGCACCTGGTTGGCCTGGGCGGGGCAGGTGTCGCGGCAGGTCGTGTAGAGGAAGGCCACGATCACGGGCTTGCCGCGCAACGCGCGCATGCTGATCGGACGGCCGTCCTGGTCGCGCAGGTCGAAGTCGGGCGCGCGGACGCCCTTCGGGATCAGCGAGCCCTCGAACTTCGAGGGCGCCGGCTCGGCGGAGTGGCCGTGGCGGCTGGTGGCCGCGAACACGGCCGTGGCGAGCGCGAGGACACCGACGATCGCGAGGGCAATGGCCACTCGGGGATTCACCAAGAAGAGGCTAGCCCGAGCCAAGCCCGTTGGTGTAGGGGGCGCGGGGCAACGCGGAAGAGGCGCTTGCCTGGCGGACCGCGCCGAGAGCGCGATCGTTCTCTTCCTTACGGCTCGACGAGGCCGCGTCGAATCGCGTACCGCACCAGTTCGACCCGGTCCCTCATGCCGAGCTTCGCGAAGAGGTTGGAGCGGTGCGACTCGACGGTCTTCTCCGACACCTGCAGCGTGTCGGCGATCTGCCGGTTGGTGAAGGCCTCGGCGATCAGCTTGACCACCTCGAGCTCGCGCGGGGTGAGCGGGTCCTCCGGCTCCGCGCGGCCCTCCTGCCAGGCGTGCATCAGCGTGGCCTGTGCGTCGTCGGAGAGGAAGGTGCGCCCCGCGGCGACCGTGCGGAGCGCGTCGATCAGGTCCGTGTCGGCGGCGCGCTTGAGCACGTAGCCGGCCGCGCCGGCCTGGAGGCCCTCGAAGAAGTAGCGCTCGTCGTCGTGCATCGAGAGCAGCAGCACGCGCGTGTCAGGGGAGTGGGCGCGGATCTCGCGCGCTGCCTGCAGCCCCGTCATGCGCGGCATCGACACGTCGAGCACCGCCACGTCGGGGCGCTCGGCCTGGGTCAGCTGGAGTGCGTCCACGCCGTCGCTGGCCTCGGCCACCACGCTCATGTCGCGCTGGCGGTCGATCAGCATGCGAAGCCCCGAGCGCACGATGCCGTGGTCGTCGGCGATCAGTACGCGGATCACTGGATCCTCAGAGTGACGGTGGTGCCACCGCCGGGCGCCGAGCGCACGTCCAGCTCGCCGCCCACGAGGCGGGCTCGCTCGGCCATGCCCTTGAGGCCCAGCCTGTTGGTGCCCTCGCGCGGGTCGAAGCCGCTGCCGTCGTCGCGCACCCGCAGCTGGGCGCGCGGGCCCTCCACGTCGAGCTCCACCTCCACCGCCGTTGCGGCGGCGTGGCGGCCGATGTTCTGGAGCGCTTCCTGGACCGTCCGGTAGATGGCGGTCTGTGCCGACTCGCCGAGCTCTTCCGGGTCGCCGTCGGTCCGCAGCCGCGCCTCGACGCCGCCCTGCGCCGCGAAGCGGCTGAGCTGGGCTTCGATCGCGGGCACCAGGCCGTGGTCGTCGAGCGCGGACGGGCGGAGCTGGCGGGCCAGGTTCAGGAGCTCCTCCATCGCCTGGTTCACAAGGCGCTTGAGCTCGGCCACCTCGGCGGCGCGCTCGGGGGGCGCGTCCTGCGAAAGCGCCTCGAGCCGCAGCAGGATCGCCGTGAGCGCCTGGTTCACCTCGTCATGGAGGTCACGCGCGAGGCGCCTGCGCTCGTCCTCCTGGGCGCGCATCACGAGCTGCCCGGAGCGGCGGCGCTCCTCCTCCATTCCCTCGAGCAGGCGCTTGAAGGACTGGCCGAGGCGGTCGATCTCCGCCACCGGGTCGCCCTGCTCGAGCTCGAAGGTGGCCGGCTCGGCGGGGTCGATGCGCTCGATCCGGTCGATCAGACGATCCAGCGGGCGAAAGCGGCGCTGCAGCATCCAGAGGTTCACGGCGAAGGTGAGCACCAGCGCCAGGGCGAGCACCATCGCCTGCCACTGCTGTTCGTGGATGTCGCCGATGCCGGCGGCCAGGCTGGCGCCGAAGATCGTCAAGGCGACGAGCACTACGTTGGCGGCCACGACCTGGCCTATGAGGGAGTCGTCGCGCCGCGTCATGCGGGGTCTATGCATTGATCGGAGAGCCGCCTTCGGGGGAGAATGGGGTCCACACCCCATATCGGCAGGGCGCCCGCAGGACGAAAATATGGGCGAAGCTTTGGATGACGCTGAAGCTTCCGCAGCACTGGTCTGGTCTTCCAGCCGGGGCGCCCGAACGTCGGGCGCCCCGGCGCTATACTTTCTGAAGCATGGCCAGTGGCGCAGAACTCCAACGCAAGGTCAAGGAACAGATCCGCGAGGTCGATCCCCGCGAGGTCTACGACCTGACGAGCAACGGGAACGGCAACGGCACCGTCGTCGTAGACGTGCGCGAGCAGCACGAGTACGAGGAGTCCCACCTGCCCGGTGCCAAGCACGTCCCGCGTGGCTACCTCGAGACCCGCATCGAGGGCTCCGCCCCCGACCGCGACGCGCGCGTGATCCTCTACTGCCAGAGCGGGCAGCGCTCGGCGTTCGCCGCCAAGACGCTCGAACAGGACCTCGGCTACAAGAACGTCGAGTCCATGGCCGGCGGCATCACGCTGTGGAAGGACCGCGGCTTCGACGTCGAGGTCCCGCGCTCGCTCACCGCCGAGCAGCGGGAGCGCTACTCGCGCCACATCCTCGTGGCGGAGATCGGCCTCGAGGGTCAGATGAAGCTGCTCGACGCGAAGGTGCTCCTGCTGGGCGCCGGAGGGCTCGGCTCCCCCGCCGCGCTCTACCTGGCCGCCGCCGGCGTGGGCACCATCGGCCTGGTCGACAACGACGTGGTCGACCTCTCCAACCTGCAGCGCCAGGTGGCTCACTCGAGCGACCGCGTGGGCATGCCGAAGGTCGACTCCGCCGAGATCGCGATCCACGAGATCAACCCCGACGTCAAGGTCGACAAGCACGAGGTGCGGCTTGGGCCGGACAACGTCATGGACCTGATCAAGGACTACGACGTGGTCGTGGACGGGCTGGACAACTTCCCCACGCGCTACCTGCTGAACGACGCCTCGGTGCGGCTGAACATCCCCGTGGTGTCCGCCTCGATCCTCGGCTTCGACGGCCAGCTCTCGGTCTTCAAGCCCTTCGACGGCCCCTGCTACCGCTGCCTCTACCCGACTCCGCCGCCGGCCGAGCTGGCCCCCTCGTGCGGCGCCGCCGGCGTGCTCGGCGTGCTGCCCGGCGTGATGGGCCTGCTGCAGTCGGTCGAGGTCATCAAGCTGGTGACCGGCGCCGGCGAGCCGCTGATCGGCCGCCTGCTGCTCTACGAGGCCCTCGGGGCCACCTTCACCGAGCTGAAGGTGCGCCGCGACCCGGACTGCCCGATCTGCTCGCGCGACCCGAGCGAGATCTCCGACGAGGAGATGGGCGTGTTTCCGGACTACGAAGCCTTCTGCGCGGGCTGAGAACCCTGCAAACCGTCGGATACCGGCGTCATCGGGTCTCGGCTTGGCTGGCCAAGCCTTCGACCCTGCTTCCTTGGCCTCCTCGGTTTTCGGGCCCTCGGCTCCGCGCTTAGGCCGGCTAAGCCTGCCCTCGTGGATGAGCGGGTTGACCGGCAGGACCTTCCAGGACTGGTCGAACTCGCCTCGCGGAGCGTCGGTGTGATGGACAGCGTCGCCCCTGACTATCGCTTTCACGCGAAAGCAAGAGCGCTCTCGGGCATGTCCAGGGTCTCGGCACCCGGGCCGCGCGTGTCGCCTAATACCGGGTTGCCCTGCGGTCGAAAACGAACATCCGCAAGTGGCTTTCAGCGAGTTGCTTCCGTTGCTAATCGATTTGATCGGGTAGCGGTCCGACGAACTCGACGCCGTAATCGCTGCTCGCCTGCTTGATCTGCGACCCTTCGACTGAGTCGAGCGGCGGCAAACCGCCCGGTCGCGAGGCGAGCGTGATCGCGCGGTAGAACTGCCCATGGCGCGGTGTCGTGAGGATGAGGTAGCGCGCCTTTTGCGACTCGACTCGAAAGCCGTGGACGGTTCCGCCGGGTAGGTGCGCGAATGAACCGGCCGGCGCGCGTACTCCTGGCTGGGCACCGATATAGAGCGTTATTTCGCCCTCCAAGACGTAGAAGGACTCCATGTCTTCCGGGTGGCGGTGTAGTGGGACGCTTTCCCCGCGACCGGCCCGCTCGTCGACGAGGCAGAACGCTCCTGCGGTCTGCTCCCCCGTGGCAAGAAAGTATGTGGTCGTTTCACCCATCCAGCGCAGCTCACCCTCTCCGGGTCTGTAGACGTATGCGCCGGTTGCATCACTCATGGGCCGTCCTCCGTGGTCGACGAGCAGTACTTGACGCGCAGCCTAGAGTGACGAGCGTTCGCTCAGCGCGGGATTGGACCGTCGGTGCACTTGGCTTCCGCTTTGCGCGAGAAGTAGCCGCCGGGTGAGCCAGCGATGCGCATGCCTTCGGCCCACTGTCTGGCGCGACGAGACAGCGGCGGTGCCCCGCGAGGCGCTCTACGCCACGGCACCGCGTTCCTTCATGGGCAGCGGCTGACCCGCGGCCCAAGCAGGCCGACCGAGAGCTGGGCGAGTGCGCCACCGCGGCTGTGGCGCGGGCGACTCGCCTTCGGGTCGAGGGGGGCTCTCTGAGCGAGCGAAGCGAGCGTACCCCCGAGACCGAAGGCGAGACGCCCGCACGGCGACGCCCGCGCGGAGACGCCCGCTAGGCTCTCCGCCTCCATGAGCACGGTCAAGATCCCACCTGTCCTGCGCAGCTCCACCGGCGGCGCCAAGGAGGTCGAGGCGGAGGGCTCCAACGTGGGCGAGGTGCTGCGAGCGCTCGCCGGCGACCACCCGGCCACCGAGGGCCAGCTGTTCGCCGAGGGCGGCGAGCTGAACCGCTACGTGAACGTGTATCTGAACGACGAGGACGTGCGCGTGCTCGACGGTCTCGACACCGAGGTGAAGCCGCAGGACACGATCGTGATCCTGCCTGCCATGGCGGGGGGCGTCTGAGGCTGGAGCTACGTGCGGCCACCGAGGCCGACGTGGACGCCATGGTGGACCTGCAGTTGGACGCCTGGCAGGAGGGCTTCGTGCCCATCTTGCCAAGCGGCTTCCGGGTGCCGAGCGCGCAGGAGTTCCGGCCGCGGCTGGCCGAGTCGCTGGCCACGCCCGGGGTGCGAAAGCTGCTGGCTTGCGGCGACGGAGACCGGCTGAGTGGATGGATCAGCTTCGGCCTGAACCGCGACCCCGACGCCCCGCCCGGCACCGGCGAGGTGCGCGGACTGAACGTGCACCCCGACGACTGGCGCAGCGGCGTGGGCCGCGCTCTGGTCGAGCGCGCCTTCGAGCTGCTGGCCGAGGAGGGCTACGTGGAGGTCACCGTCTGGTCGTTCGACGAGAACGACCGGGCGAACGCTTTCTACGAATCGCTGGGCTTCAGGCGCGACGGCGCCGGCCAACGCCGCGAGTTCTCCGCGGGCGCGCTCGAGGTGCGCTACCGCAGGCCCCTCTAACCGCACCGCTATTCTTTTTGAAGTCTTGGAGGCGCACCTTGACAACAAGCCGTGCGGCGGCAAGTACGGCAGCATCGTCGACGCCATCGGCAACACGCCGCTGGTCGAGCTCAAGCGGCTCTCGCCCAAGGAGGGCGTCCGCATCTGGGCCAAGCTCGAGAGCTACAACCCGACCGGCTCGGTCAAGGACCGCGTGGCGCGGGCGATGATCGTCAGCGCCGAGGAGCAGGGCCTGATCGAGCCGGGCCAGACCATCCTCGAGCCAACGTCCGGCAACACCGGCATCTCGCTGGCGATGATCTGCTCGCGCAAGGGCTACCCGCTGAAGGTGGTCATGCCCGACAACGTCACCCACGAGCGCACCCAGCTGCTGAAGATGTACGGCGCGGAGATCATCTACTCGCCTGGCGAGCAGGGCTCCAACGGCGCCGTCTCGATGGCGCTCGAGATGGCCGAGCAGGACGCGTCGGTCTACATGCCCTACCAGTACGGCAACCAGGCGAACCCCGACGCCCACTACCACGGCACAGCCTGCGAGATCCTCGAGGAGCTGGGGCATGTGGCCGCGTTCGTCGGCGGCCTCGGCACCGGCGGCACCCTGATGGGCAACGCCCGCCGGCTCAAGGAGGAGGACCCGGACACGCTGATCGTTGCGGCCGAGCCGCTTCAGGGCGAGCAGGTGCAGGGCCTGCGCTCGCTCGAGGACGGCTACATCCCGCCGATCCTCGACCTCTCGCTGCTCGACCGCAAGATCTTCGTGTCCAACCGCGACTCCGTGGTCTGGACCAAGCGCCTGCTCGCCGAGGAGGGCCTGTTCCTGGGCGTGTCGAGCGGAGCCATCGCCGCGATCGCCGTGCGTGTGGCCGAGAGCCTCGACGGGGGCGACGTGGTGTTCGTGGCCCCTGACGACGGCTGGAGGTACCTCAGCTCCGGCGTCTACACGAAGCCGATCGAAGAGCTGGAAGAGGCCATCGAGTCGGCCTCCTTCTGGTAGTCGAAGGCTGCGCAGCCGGCCGAGCCGGCTGCTTGCCGAACAGCGCTCAGGCCAGCGCCAGCACCGCCACTCCGGCCGCCACCACCACCGCGCCCGCCATCCGGGCGCGGCTGACCTTCTCTCTCAGGAAGACCGCCGCCAGCGCCGTGGCCACCACGATGCTCGTCTCGCGTACCGCCGCCACCGGGGCGGCGGGCGCGAAGGTGAGCGCCGCCAGCACCAGCGTGTAGGCGCCGAACATGCACAGGCCTGCGAGCAAGATGCGCGGGCGCAGCTCGGCGCGCAGCGCCGCCGTGCCGCTCAGCTTCGCGGCCACGGGGAGGTAGGCGAGCGCGGCTATCAGCAGCACCAGCTCGAGGTAGGCGATCGGCGAGGCGTGCGACACGCCCTCCTTGTCCACGAGCGTGTAGGCCGCGATGCACACCGCCACGCCGGCCACGAAGCCCAGGTCGCGGATGTCGTGCGGGCGCTCGAGGCCGCGCACCATCAGGATGCCCGCCACCACCACGAGCACGCCTACGGCCTGCCCGGCGCTCGGGACCGTGCCGAAGGCCGCCCCCGCGCCCAGCACGAGCACGGGTGCCGACCCGCGCGATAGCGGGTAGACCAGGCTGAGCTCGGCGCGCCCGTAGGAGGCTGCCAGCAGGCCCATGTACACGAGGTGCAGCGCGCCCGAGGCGGCCACGTAGGGCAGCGCCGCGGTGTGCACGCCGCCGGTGACGAGCGCCACCGGCGCGAATGCCAGCACGCCCGCCCAGACCGCCACCGCGGTGGCGGCGCTCGGGTCGCGCGCGCTCGCCACGAGCAGGTTCCAGATCGCGTGTGCGAACGCGGCGGCCAGCGCCAGGGCGATGGCGCCCGCCGGCATCAGCTAGCTGCGCGGCTTGGGTGGCTTCAGCTGACCGGCGGTGGCGCGGGGTCGCCGGCCTCGGTGCCGGTGCCCGGGGCCTTCTCGCGGTAGGCCGCCTCGCCCGCCGGGCCGGCGTCGGCCAGCTCGGCCGCGTGATCCTCGCCGTCCTCGTACTCGCCGGCGACCTTCTCGCGGTACGCCTCTTCGGCAGCGGGGCCGGCTTCGGCCAGGTCGTGCTCCTCGTCGCCGGCCGCGAACTCGTCCTCGTCCTCGTCGTCGCCGGAGAGGGCGGCGCGGAAGTCGCGGTAGGCCTTGCCCGCCGAGCGGGCGGCGTCCGGCAAGCGGGTCGGGCCGAGCACCAGCAGCGCGAGCCCGAGGATCAGGAGCAGCTCCATCGGACCCGGGGTCGAGATCATGCCCTCAGGCTAACGGACTGCCCGTCCGGGAAACGCAGCCGGAATCGGATCGCGGCCGAGCGACTGGCGCAGCACCACCGCGTGCTGGCCGTGGTTGCCCATCGCCGACGCGAGGGTGGGCAGCAGTCGGTCGTCGCGGAGCTCGCCGATGGCGCGGGAGTACGCGGCGAGCGCGCGCTCCTCGAGGGCGAGCGCCTGCTGCGGGGTGGCCCGGCCCACCCTCGCCTTCGGCGCCGGCGGCTGGCCACCGCGGTCGCGCAGCGCGGTGGTCAGGCCGCGCGCGTGCTCGCGCGACTGCGCCCGGAAGTCGCGAGCCGGCACGCGCGGCGCGTCAAGGGTGCCGTAGAGCAGGCTCGCCTCCTGCTCGATTCCCACGAGCTCCGCCAGCGGGCCGGTGTCGGGAGAGGCCTTGGCGACGGCGGGGGTCACGCGCCCGAGCGCCGCCAGGGCCGCCGCGCCAGCCACGAGCTCGCGCCGGCGGAGGCTCATCCGGGCTGCGACCTCCCTGTCACGAAGGCGTCGGGCACCTGCGTGCGGCCCAGCTCGCCGCGCAGCAGCGCCGCGTGCTGGGCCTCGCTGGTGGCGATCGAGGCCGCCACCCGACGCAGCTCAGGCGTGCTCAGGTGCGGCAGGCTCTCGAGGTAGTAGCGCACCGCGTTGTTCTCGATGTCGATCGCGAAGCGCAGCGCGTCGGCGCGCTTGCGCAACCTCGGGAAGGCCCGCGCGTACTCCTCGCGTGTCTTCGGCGGGTTCGGCCGGCCGCCGAGGTCGCGCACCAGCCCGCTGAGGCTCCGCGCGTGCTCGTGCTCCTGCTCGACGATCGCCGCGCGCGCGCGCCGTGCGGGGCCGCTCAGCAAGGCCGCGCCGGCCGCGTAGGCGGCGATCACGGTGTTCTCCAGGTCGAGCGCCGAGCCGATCAGCTTCAGGTCGAGCGCCTCCGCCTGGCTGCGCGATGAGCGGTCTGGCCCCGAGTCGCCGCCGCACGCGGCGAGCAGCGCGGAGGAGCCTGCCGCCGCCCCCGCCCCGAGGAGCTGCTTGCGCGTAAGCACGCGGCTAGCCTAGGGACGGTGAGGCTCTCGCGCGCCCAAAGGGACGAGCTCCTCGCGCACGCGCGCGGGGAGTCCCCGAACGAATGCTGCGGCTACCTCCCGCTCAAGGACGGCAGCGTCGACCGGGTGGAGCGAGCCGAGAGCAAGCGCCGCTCGCCCTACGGCTACCAGCTCGATGACAAGGCGCTGTTCGCGGTGAACGAGCTGGAGGACGAGGGCTACGGGGTGGCTGTCTACCACTCGCACCCGCGCAGCCCGGCGGAGCCGTCGCAGACCGACATCAACCTCGCCTTCTATCCCGGCTGGCTCTACGTGATCGTGTCGCCGGAGATCGAGCCGAACGTTCGCGCCTGGCGGATCGCCGACGGAAAGGTGAGCGAGGAGGAGGTGGACGTTGACGACTGAGACGCTCGTCTGTCCCTCCTGCGGCGAGCGCCACGACGGCGCCGACCGCTTCTGCTCGAGCTGCGGCATGCCGCGCGTACGCGACGGCGGTGGCACGCTCGACGCGCCGCTGAGCGAGGCCCACGGCCGCGCGCGCAAGATCGACCCCGCCTACACGGAGGGGGCCCTGAGGCTGGTCGCGGGAGGCCGCCACCAGGCCGAGGCCGAGCTGATCCAGAACCTGCTGCTGGAGGAGGGCGTGCCGAGCGTGACCCGCCGCAGCGCGGGCGCGGACGTGCCGGACTTCCTGGCCGCCGGGCCGCGCGACGTGCTGGTGCCCGAGGCCGGGCTCCAGGCGGCGCGAGACGTGCTGCTCCAGAGCGAGCTGGCGCCCCCGCCGGGCGGAGGGGCGGCCCGTCCGCACGCCGGCAAGCTCACGGCGGTCGTGGTGGCCGGCGGCGGTCTGGCCGCGCTGGTGGCCTGGGTGCTCCAGCGCGCGGTGGGCTGACCCGGGCCTCGCCTGTAGGCTTCGCCGCGGCATGGACTTCGCTCCCTCAGACCGCGTGGCCGAGCTGCTGGAGCGGGTGCGCGGCTTCATGGAGGAGCACGTCGACCCGGTCGAGGCCGAGGGCGTGCAGGCGCTCGACGACGAGGTGAAGGCCGGCGTGGCCTACCCGCAGCTGCTCGTGGAGCTCCGCGAGCGCGCCAAGGCCGAGGGCCTCTGGAACCTGTTCATGCCCGACGAGCGCTACGGCCCGGGCCTGACGAACTGGGAGTACGGGATGCTCTGCGAGCAGACGGGCCGCAGTGGCATCGCGCCGATGGTGTTCAACTGCTCGGCGCCTGACACGGGCAACATGGAGATCCTGGCCGAGCACGGCACGGACGAGCAGCGCGAGCGCTGGCTCGGCCCGCTGCTGGACGGCGAGATCCGCTCCTGCTTCTCCATGACCGAGCCCGAGACCGCGGGCTCCGACCCCACGCAGCTGGCGGCCCGCGCCGACCTCGACGGCGACGAGTGGGTCATCAACGGCCACAAGTGGTTCACCTCTGGCTACAACGGCGCCTCGGTGGCGATCGCGATGGTGGTCACCGACCCCGACGCGCCGCCCCACAAGCGGGCGAGCATGATCCTGGTGCCGGTAGACAACGAGGGCTTCACGGGCGTGCGCCCGGTGCCGGTGATGGGACACGACAAGGGCCCCGGGCACTGGGAGGTGCGCTACGAGGACTGCCGCGTGCCCGCCGAGAGCGTGCTGGGCGAGCGCGGCGCCGGCTTCACGATCGCCCAGGACCGGCTCGGCCCCGGGCGCATCCACCACTGCATGCGCGCGATCGGCTCGGCCGAGCGCGCCTTCGCGCTGATGTGCGAGCGCGCGCACGAGCGCTCCTCGTTCGGCGGCCCGCTGGCCGAGAAGCAGTTCATCCAGGACTTCGTGGCCAAGTCGCGCATGGAGATCGACTCCACGCGGCTGATGGTGCTGCACGCCGCCTGGAAGATGGACACCGAGGGCAAGCGCGCCGCCAGGCAGCAGATCTCGCTGATCAAGGTGATGGCGGCGCAGATGCACCAGCGCGTGCTGGACCGCGCGATGCAGGTGCACGGGGCGCTCGGCATGTCCGACGACGTGCCGCTCGCGGCGATGTGGCGCCAGGGCCGCTGGCTGCGCATAGCCGACGGCCCCGACGAGGTGCACAAGATGGTCATCGCGATGCGGGAGCTGAATCGCTTCAAGCCGCGCGAGCCCGCCGCCTCACCCGCGTGAAGCTCACAGACGAGCAGGAAGCCTTCGTAGAGGCGATCCGCGCGTTCGCCGAGCGCGAGACGTTCGACGGCGACGACCCGCACCAGCACGACGTCGCCGCGAAGATGGCCGAGCTCGGCTGGTACGGCCTGACGATCGACGAGAGCTACGGCGGCTCGGGCGGCGGCTTCTTCGACGCCGCGCTGTTCCTGGAGGAGGTCGCGCACGGGCAGATCCCGATCGGCGCCTACGGAGTGACGCTGATCTGCGTGGGCGCGCTGAACCGCTTCGGCAGCGAGGAGCAGAAGCAGGAGCTGCTCGGGCGGGTGGCCAAGGGCGGCACGCTGGCGATCGCGATGTCGGAGCCCGACGCGGGCTCAGACGTGGCAGCGCTGAAGACGCGCGCCCGCCTCGAGGACGGCGAGTGGGTGCTCGACGGATCGAAGATGTGGTGCTCGTTCGCCCACAAGGCCAGTCACGTGCTGATCGTGTGCCGCACGGGCGAGGGCTCCGAGCGCCACGAGGGCATTTCCATGGTCTTCGTGCCGCGCGACGCCGAGGGCTTCACCGTCACGCCGATCCCGACGCTCGGCGGCGAGGAGACCAACGAGCTGCACCTGGACGGCGTGCGGGTGCCCGAGGACGCGCTGCTCGGCACCGAGGGCAACGGCTGGCTCCAGCTGATGGCCGGCCTGAACAACGAGCGCGTGATCCTGGCCGCGCTGGCGCTGGGCCTCGGCCAGCGCGCCTTCGACGACGCGCTTGCCTACTCGAAGGAGCGCCGTCAGTTCGGGCGGCCGGTGGGCACCTTCCAAGCGATCCAGCACCGCTTCGCCGACCTGGCCACGGACCTCACGCAGGCGCGGCTGCTGATCCGCTGGGTGGCGCAGCTGACCGACGAGCAGCCGGACCGGATGCTGCCGCAGGAGGCCTCGATGGCGAAGCTGGCCGCCACCGAGCTGGCCAAGCGCTGCGCGCTCGAGGGCATGCAGATCATGGGCGGCTACGGCTACGCCACGGAGTATCCGATGGAGCGCTACCTGCGCTCGGCGGTGGTGACCACCATCTACGGCGGAACCTCCGAGATCCAGCGCAACATCATCGGTAAGACCCTCGGGCTCTGATGGGCGTGCGCTTCGGCGACGCCCGCGAAGCGATGGAGGGCCTCTCGCGCCTGCTGGGCAGGGGCGGCGAGGAGCTGGTACGCGAGGCGCGCGGCTACTTCCGGGTCGGCGCCGCGCTGCTGTTCGAGGTGGTCGAGCTGGAGGGCCGGGTGGAGCTGCTGGCCGCCGACCCGCCGGCGAAGCCGGGCGGCGGCGACCTGCTGGCGATCGCGGCGCTGCCCGAGCTGGCCGCTGCGATCGACGACGGCAAGGCCGTGCGCCTGGGTGGCGGGGAGGCCGAGGCGCGGGCGCGGGCGCTCGCCGGCCGCCCGGCCGACCGCAGCATGCTGCTGCTGCCGATGCGCCTGGGCGGCGAGGTGCGCTACGTGCTGGCGCTTACCGATCCGGGCGAGCAGGGCTTCAGCGCCGAGGAGGCCGAGCTCGCGGAGGCGTTCGTCTCCGCGGCCAGCGCGGGGCTCATGCAGCTGGAGCAAGCCGCCGGCCAGGCCGCGCAGACCGAGCGGCAGGCCGCGTTGGCGCGCGCGGCGAGGACGCTGAACGACACGCTCGACCTGAACCAGGTGCTGGTGAAGATCTGCGAGGAATCGGCGCGGATGCTGGGCGCAGAGGTCAGCGCGGTCTACATGGGCAACGAGCGCGAGGGGCTGCGAGTAGAGGCGGCGCTGGGCCTGCCGGCGCATGCGATCGGCGGGCGGCTGGAGCCGGGGGAGGGGCTGGCCGGCCAGGCCGTCGCCGAGGGCCGGCCGCTGATGACCAACGACTTCCGCGCCCTGGAGCGGCCCCCGCGCGACCCCATCTACGAGGCGATCCGCAGCGGCCTGGCGGTGCCGCTGCACTGGGACGGGCAGCCGCGCGGGGCCCTGACCGCGGGCTTCACGCGCACGAAGCTCGTGACGGGGGACGAGCTGGGCCTGCTCGCCACCTTCGCCGAGATTGCCGCGGCGGCCTGCCGCAACGCCAGCGCGCACGCGGACCTGGCGGTGGCGGCCCGCACCGACGCGCTGACCGGCTGCCTGAACCACGCGGCCTTCCACGCCTCGCTGCGGCTGGAGCTCGAGCGCACCCGGCGCACCGGGGGCCGGCTGACGCTCGCGATGGTGGACCTGGACGACTTCAAGCAGGTGAACGAGCTGCACGGCCACCTTGCGGGCGACGACGTGCTGCGCGGGGTCGGCCAGGCCCTGCGCGACCAGGTGCGCGCCTACGACCCGGTGGCCCGCTACGGCGGCGACGAGTTTGCGCTGATCGCGCTGGACGCCGGCGAGGCCGCGGGCGCCGAGCTGGCCGAACGAGCGCTGACGGCGCTCGCGGGAGTGGAGCACGCCGCGGCAACGGCCGGTGTCGCCGAGTGGGACTCGGGCGAGACGTCCACGGAGCTGATCGAGCGCGCCGACCGCGCGCTGCGCTTCGCCAAGCACGAGGGCCAGCGGGGAATCGCGCAGCGCGCCTCGCTCGTGCGGGCCGCCGCGCCCGCCCTCAAGCGGCCTTGAGCGAGTCCAGGTAGTCGCGCCAGTCGCGCTCGACGCTGGCGGCGCGGCGCCCGAAGGCCCACTCGATCGCCCGCCGCGTGCCGTCCTCGTCGCGCGTGGCCTCGGCCAGCCCGACGGCCGCTGAGGTGCCGTTCTGCTGCTCCAATAGAGAGAAGACGGTGCCCCCGAGCAGCTGGGCGTCGCGCGCCGCGGGCGGAAAGTCGGGCCGCTGGCCCTCGTGGAGGCGGCGCACGATCGCGGCCCGCAGGTGGGGCGTCTGGCCCGAGAAGTGGGTCGCGCCGCCCTCGCAGAGCCAGGCCCAGCGCAGGTAGCGCCGAAAGCCGCCGCCGCTGAAGGGCGGCGGCAGGTCGGGGTTGTTGGCGCCGACCACGAGGTGGGCGTACTCGTGGCGCGGGCTCAGCAGCAGCGCCTCGAGTGAGCCCGCCACGCCCGAGGCGCGCCGCTCCAGCGCGGGCCGCGCAAGCACGTGGATCTCCTCGCTCGAGAACCAGCCCGCCATGTAGCGCCGGCCGGCAGGTGCCGCCACGATCCGCGCCAGCGGCAGCCAGGGGTGGGCGAAGGCGAGCATCAGCGGTCGCGGGTGGATCACGACGGACACCTCGCCGGGGGTCCGTTCGAACAGCCTGCCGAGCTGGTCACGGAAGATCTCGAGCGACTCGAGTACCGCCGCCGCGTCCTCGGCCTGGTCCGATTCGTGGCGCGCGGAGAACGACAGCGAGTGGGACTCGACCCAGGACACGGGTGCGTACCCTCGCACGGATGGCGAACACGGGCGAGCTGTTTCTGGGGCTGATGGTGGCCGTGGCGGGCCTCAGCGTGGTGGCGCGCTGGGTACGCGTCCGTACCCCATCCTGCTGGTGCTCGCCGGGCTCGGCCTGGGCTTCGTGCCCGGCTTGCCCGACGTCCGGCTCAACCCGGACCTCGTGCTGCTGCTCTTCCTGCCGGCGCTCCTGTACGGCGCGGCCTTCTTCACCTCGCTGCGCGAGCTGCGCGCCGCGTGGCGGCCGATCTCGCTTCTGGCGATCGGGCTCGTGGTGCTCACGATCTTCGCCGTGGCCGCCGTGTCGCACGCGCTGATCCCAGGGCTGCCGTGGGCGGCCGCCTTCGCGCTCGGCGCCATCGTGGCTCCCACCGACCCGCTGGCGGCCACCGCGATCGCACGCCGGCTCGGCGTGCCGCGCCGGATCGTGTCGGTGATCGAGGGCGAGAGCCTGATCAACGACGGCACCGCCCTGACGGCCTACGCCATCGCCGTGGCGGCCGCGGTCGGCGGCGGCTTCTCTGTCACGCACACGGCCCTCGAGTTCGTCCTCGACACCAGCGGCGGCGTGCTGGTCGGCCTTGCGGTCGGCTGGCTCGTGACCGAGGTGCGCAAGCCGCTCGACGACCCGCAGGTGGAGGTCACGATCTCGCTCGCAACGGGCTACGCGGCCTACCTCCCCGTACAGGCGCTGGGCCTTTCGGGCGTGCTGGCCGCCGTGACCACGGGGATCTACCTCGCGTGGCAGTCGCCCGTGATCGCCTCGGCCGAGATGCGCATGCGCGGCTTCGCGGTGTGGGACACGGTGACGTTCCTGCTCAACGCGATCCTGTTCATCCTGGTCGGGCTGCAGCTGCAGGTGGTCCTGGACGGGCTGCAGTCGCGGGCGTTCGGTGAGCTGATGGGCTACGCGGCCGCGGTGGTCGCCACTGTCGTGGGCGCACGCTTTCTCTGGGGCTTCACGGTGCCGTACCTGATCCGCGTGCTCGACCCGCGCCTGCGGGCGGGCCAGGGCAGGTCGTCCTGGCAGTCGCGGGTGGTGATCGCGTGGGCCGGACTGCGCGGCGCCGTATCGCTGGCGGCCGCCCTGGCGCTGCCGCTCCACACGCACTCCGGCGCGCCGTTTCCAGGGCGCGACCTGATCATCTTCCTGGTCTTCGCCGTGATCGTGTTCTCGCTCGTGGTGCAGGGCCTGACGCTGCCGGCGCTGATCCGCCGTGTCGGCATCGAGGAGGACGACAGCGAGGAGCGCGAGGAGGTGAACGCCCGCCGGGCCGCGGCGGAGGCCGCGCTGGAACGGCTCGAGCAGCTCGAGTCCGAGGACTGGACCCGCGACGAGACGGTCGAGCGCGTGCGCGGCCTCTACGAGTACCGCCGCCGCCGCTTCCAGGCGCAGGCCGACGGCGACGGCTCGGAGGGCATCGAGGAGCGCTCGGCCGCCTACCAGCGCCTCCAGCGCGAGCTGCTGAACGCCCAGCGCGACGAGCTGAACCGGCTGCGGCGCGACCGCGAGATCTCAGACGACGTGATGCGAAAGGTCCAGCACGACATCGACCTGGAGGACACCCGCCTGGAGATCTAGCTCTCGGTGTCCAGCGCCGCCTTGAGCGCGTCCAGGTCGGCTGCTCCGAAAACCACGCGATTTCGCGTGGCGACGTAGACGAGGTCGAGGTCGACTCCAGCCTGGGCGATCTTTCGAGTCAGGTCCGCCAGCACTCCGGGACGGTCCGTGACCTCGACGACCACGACCTCGCGCTCGCGGGTGACGGCGAGATGGGGAATCCCCAGCGAGTGCTTCGCGGCCTCGGCGTGGGGCACGAGGATGTGGAGCTCGGCGCGCTCGCCCGGCCCGATGCATGTGGCCGCGGCGATGTTCACGCCCGCGTCGCTGATCGCGGCCGCGACCCCGGCGAGCGCGCCCGGCGTGTTCTCGATGTCGATGACCAGGTCGACCATGCTCCTCCCGACCGGGACGTTAAGGCCCGAGACCGGTCCTCGGCAAGCTCCGGCGGTCGCTTTCACGCGAGAGCGGCTGCACCTCGCTTTCGCCGATATCCGCGAACGTCCATTTCGTACCGCTATAGGGGTACAAACGGGACGTTCGCTGCTTCCCGCGAAGAGCGGCGGCGGCGCGCCCCTCCGAGAGCCACGCGACCGCGGCACAGCCACTGTCGAGGCGGCCGGTCGGCACTCCCGTGAGGGTGCTCACTGTCGCCCCGAGGGGGAGTGCCGAACGGCCGCCAAAGCACCCGCTAGGGCCCGAGCGCCACAGACTGCTCCCACGTCCCGCGATCGAAGAACGGCAGCGGCGCCGCGCTCGCCGCGCCCATCGCCGACACCTCGTACTGGCGCCGTTGCTCGCGCCAGGCGCCGAGCGCCGGCGTGCCGAAGCGCTTCGTGAGCAGCGCGTCGGCGCGCGTGGCAGCCAGCGCCAGCCCCTTCAGCGACAGCGTCCGCAGTCCGTAGGCCTCGCCGTTCGTGATGTCGAACTGGTGCGACGAGCTGGCCCCGTCGGAGAGCAGCCCGGCGCCGGGGCGGAAGGCCCTGAAGGCCACCTGCTCGGCCTGGGTCTTGAACTCCTCCCAGATCGCCACGCCCGGCGCCACCCTGTTCGCGCCGTCGGCGTCGTCGTAGTTGCCGTTCCAGCGCACCAGCTCGGCCAGCACGGCCCGCGCCCGCCCGTGCGAGTGCCTGCGGGCCTGCTTCAGGCGCGCGCTGAACAGCGGGCGCTGCTGGGCGATCGTTCCCTTCAGGCGGTCGATCCGGCGGTGGCGGGCGTAGCTCGGCTTGCGCTTGACCGCCCGCACCAGCCGCGCCAGCCAGGCCGAGCGGTGGAAGCGGCCCGAGGCGCGCTCGCGCGCGGGGTTGTCGCCGTTGGTCCAGCCCAGCGAGGGCATGTTGTTCCAGTTGAACAGGTAGCCCTGGGGCGGATTGATCGAGTGCGGCGTCTTCTTGCGGTTCAGCAGCCCGCGCCACTCGGCCTCGCCGGTGCCCGGGTAGGGGAGGCGCTCGTCGTAGTTTCTCGGCCGCAGCGGGTGCAGGCCCGGGTGCCAGTAGCCGATGTTCCCGCGCGAGTCCGCCGCGATCACGTTCTCGTTCCAGGTGACCTTGCGCATGGCGCTGTCCACGCCGCGTACGGTCTTCGCGTCGTCGAGCGCCGAGAGGCCCACGATCGTCTCGAGCTCGCGGCCCCAGATCGCGTAGCGCCGGGCGAAGGCGCGGTCGCCGGCGCGGGCCTGGACCGGGCCGTGGATCGTGCGGCAGACGCGCTCGGTCCTGCTGCCCGCCGGCGGGCCGGTCTGGCCGCCCAGCAGCTGGCCGATCGTGTCCGGCAGGCCGGTCGGCGGCGTTCGGTACTGGAAGGTCTCGTTGCGGCAGGCCATCTGCCGGGTCTTGCCCTTGAAGCGGTAGCTCTCCGAGCCGGTCAGGCGCTCGGCGTAGAGGTCGTCCTCGTCGGAGAGCCCGGAGGTGAAGCCCCAGGCGATGTTCGCGTTGTGGCCGATGCCCACGATCGGCACGCCGGCGGCGCTCACGCCCCTCACGCGCTGCGTCGGCGAGTGCACCTCGAACTCCACGAACAGCTCGGGGATCGAGAATCCGAGCTGCGGCCCGTTGAAGAGGTAGGCGCGGTGGTGCGGCGCCCGAATCGCCCACATGTAGGAGCCGCCGGTGGGGATCAGCGGGCGGCGTACCGAAGCGGCGGAGGCGGTCACGTGCGGCGGCAGCGGCAGCCGCTTCACGAAGCGCTGCGAGCGCGCGTAGGAGGAGCGCTCCTGCTTGCGCGTGCGGCCCGGCTGGGAGGGAAAGAGGCCCTCCTTGCGCGGCACGGTGGAAACGCGCCCGGGAGTACGCAGGGGCAGTAGCTTCGAGAACGCCTTCGCCCCGATCGACTGCAGCGCGTGGGCGTTGTCGAGCTCCAGCCCGTCGCCGGAGGGGATCGTGCGCGCCAACAGCACGCCCACGCGCAGGGAGTCCTCGGCGGTCCAATCGGCGAGCTGCACGCCCAGCGCGGCAAACTCGCCGGGCAGCAGCGACGGGTTCGAGCGCACCTTCGAGATGTAGGCGTTGATGCCGTCGCGGTAGGCCTCGACGCGGTGGTAGAGGTTCGCCGGCATGCGCCTGCCCATGGCCTGGATCTCGGGCGTCGTGTAGTAGTCACGGCGCGCGATCAGGTCGTCGTCGAGGTAGTCCGGCCCGAGGATCTCCGCGAGGCGCCCGCTGGCCGCTCGCTTGAACAGCTCGAGCTGGAACAGGCGGTCCTCCGCCACCGCGTAGCCGACGCCCCACCAGGCGTCGTAGTCGCTGCCGGCGGTGATCGACGGCACGCCGTAGCGGTCGCGCACGATCCTCACGCCCGCGCGCGGGGAGCTCTCCGCGCCGGCCTGGTCGAACATCGCCGACTTCATGCCGAAGGTGGTGAACAGCGAGGTCTGGTCGGTCAGGTGCGGCGAGCCGGTGCCGCTGGCCGTGCCCGCCAGGGACACGTAGCCGCTCTGGCCGGGCGGCAGGACGTCCTCGGCCTGGAGGATGCGCGCCTGTGCCGCCGCCGGAAGGGCGACGGCCACGCCGATCGCCGCGAGGGCGATGGCCAGCCCGCGCCTCACCTCAGCGAGGCGCCTTCTTCTTGACCTCGACCACCTGCTGGAAGGTCGGCCGGTTGATCCACTCGATCAGCTGCTGGCCGATCGCGCCGATCGGCCGCTGGCGGACGGTGTCGAAGCACCACTGGTCGCTAGGCAGGCCGTACTTCTCGCAGACGTCGTCCGCGTAGGTCTTCTTGGGGTCGACGCCGAGCGCCCGGCCCAGCGAGGTAAGGATGCGGCGGCGGCAGACCTTCAGGTTGCCGCGCTTGTGGGTCGACCCCCCGCAGTAGGTGCGCGACAGGCGCGTGCCGCGCTTCGGCGGCCCCAGCAGCCCCTTCAGGCGGCGCTTGCCGAGCACGCTGCGGATGTCCTGCTGGATGTAGTGGTACCAACCGCCGTCGTACGCGGAGCCCAGGTGCGCGCCGTCCCCGTTCGGGTCGTTGTCCGGCGCCAGGAATCCCTTCATGCGGGTGAACAGCCGCTTGCCCCAGGACGGCTTGAACTCGTAGTCGATCAGCAGCGGGAACCAGGCGTCCATGATCTTGATGGCCTCGCTGTTTTCGTACTTGCCGTCGCGGTTGCGGTCGATGCGGTGGCCGCCCGAGTTGACCCAGGCGCGCAGCACGGATGCCGCGTGCTTGAGCTGCTTGTTCCTCGGGGGGCCGACGACCCGCAGCAGGTAGGGCAGCACCTTCGTGGCCCGCAGGTCCACCGTGCCCGCGTCCTCCATGTCGTTGATCAGGCGGACGAGCGTCATCTTGCGCTTGCCCTTGATGTCGCGCTTGATCCGGTCCGACAGCGAGCTCGACCGGAAGAACGAGCCGAAGGCGAAGTTGTCGTCGGCGGCCCGGTAGCCCTTCGCCTGCTTGTTGTTCCAGCTCACAAGGTAGGACTGGTTGATCGTCTGCGGGTGCTGCTTGAAGGGCGTGTAGCGGGCGATGTTCAGGTCCGCGTTGAAGCCCTTCCAGTGGAACTTCCCGCTCACGGGGAAGTTCGCGCTGACCTTGCTCGAGCGCACCGGGTTGTTGCCCGAGTTGAAGTAGGCGATGTTCTTCGGGTCGCTGTAGAACCAGTTGAAGGTGAAGCCGATCTTGCTGGCGGCGCGCTGGAAGTCGCGTGGGCCCTTGATCGCGGCGGGATTGTTGAAGTCGGCGAAGCCGAGCGCCGAGTCGGCCTCGTGGAAGTAGGTGGAGCGCAGCTTGGTGTAGGCCACCGGCTTGCCCTTCACCTTGCCGCGCGCCTCCACCAGCCCGAGCTTGGTGCGCTCGGAGCGCAGGGTCTCCGAGCCGGCCGGCGTGCTGTCGGCCAGGTTCGGTGTCCAGCTGTTGCTGCGGCTGAGCACCTCCATCGGCAGGCACTTGCCGTTGAAGCGATAGCCCATCGAGGCGGTGGTGGGCTTGGAGCCGTTCGTGTTGCAGAGCGCGACGGCGAAGGTGTCGATGATGTCCTGGCCCGCCGAGGTGGCGCTCCAGGCGTAGTCGCGACCCCGGCCCAGCAGCACGTAGAGGCTGACGCCGGCGAAGGTGGCGCCGCGCGCGTCCATGCCGGGGCCGTGCGCGTCGACCTCCATCAGGAGCTGCGGTGCGAAGTAGGCGGTCTGCGGTCCCATCACGGCCAGCGCGTGCCCGCTCTTCGACTCCTTCGCCGACACCAGCAGCGCGTTCGACTCGCCCTTCGGGAAGCGCAGCATGCCCGACAGCCCGGGGGCGTTCGAGCGGGCGGCGGCCGCTGCGCTCGCGGACGCCGAGGCGACGACCGGAGTCCTCTTCACGGTGCCGGGGTCGGGAATTCCAGAGCTTCCCCTGCGCAGCTTGCGCGGCTCGGCCTGGTAGCGGAAGTGCTTCTTCAGCACGGTGGTGGGGGCCTCGCCGTTCTCGGCGGTGCGCAGGTCGTTCCACACCTTCAGGCCGCCCTTGCGCCCGAAGCGCTTGCGCGCGTCCTGGAGCACCAGGGCCGAGTCGAGCTCCTTGCCGCCGCCCTTGCCGAAGATGCCGCCCACCAGGCTGGCGGTGGCGATCACGTCGGTGACCTTCCAGGTCTCGGGGCCGCCCGGGTGCCCGAGCGCGGCGTACTCGCCGGGCACCTTCTGCGGGTTTAAGCGCGACTCCGCGATGTAGGCGTTGATGCCGGCCACGTAGGAGGTCACGTCGTCCTGG
>JBBQRG010000007.1:0-55448 GCA_038215095.1 Solirubrobacterales bacterium
CTTCATCGATCCGGAGGAGTGCATCGACTGCGACGCGTGCGTGGAGGCCTGCCCGGTGGACGCCTGCTTCGCCGAGGACCAGCTCCCCGACGAGTGGTCGAAGTTCGCCGAGGCGAACGCCGCCTACTTCAAGAACGCCTCTTAGCCGCCGGCCACGTCCCGACGCAGGAAGACCGTCGTGGCCGCCGCGAGCGCCGGGATCGCGTAGAGAGCGCACACCCAGGCGGCGCGGCCGATGGGCGCCCAGTCGGTCGGGGTACGGAGGAAGCCCTGCCAGGCGTTGAACTGCGTGCTCAGCAGGTACGGCTTCAGTGCGCCGAGGCCGGGGAGGATGCCGATCAGCTGCAACAGCAGCGAGGTCATGAGCGTGCCCACCACCGCCGCGGCGCTGTTGCGGGTGACGGTCGAGAGGAGCAGCCCGATCGCGGCTATCGCGAGGATGGGAAGCAGGTAGACGCCAAGGCTGGCGATCACGAGCCACAGCCCTCGCTGAGCGGATACCGGAGTCCCTGACAGGCTCGTGATCGGGTGCAGGCCGGAGGCGAGGATCCCCGCGCTCAGCGACACGATGCCGGTGATCACGATCGCGAGCGCGGCGTAGCTCATCGCGGCCAGCGCCTTCGCGGCAAAGATCTGCCCGCGGTCGACCGAGCGGGTGAGGATGGTCTTCAGCGTGCCGTTGTGGTCCTCGGAGGCCACGATGTCACCGGCCACCAGGGCGGTGATCAGCGGGAACATCCAGATCGAGCCGAACAGGAGGAGCACCAGCGGCACCGCCAGGCCGGTCGAGTGGAGGTAGCGCCCGAACGCCACGTCCTCCGGGCCGGAGCCGCCCTGCGCCACCAGCGCCACCACGAAGATCACGGGCACCAGCGCCGCGGCGCCCAGCCCCAGGTAGGTGCGCTTCTGCGAGCGCAGCTTGCGCAGCTCCCAGCGATAGATGGTCAGGACGCCGGGCCTCACGCGACCACAGCCGGCTGCTCGTCCTCGGTGAGCCGGAAGAAGAGGTCCTCGAGGGTCGCGAGCTGCGGGCTCAGCTCCATGACCAGGGCGCCGCCCTCCACGAGGGCCTGCGACAGCTGCGCGACGGCGTCCTCCGTGTCCGCGCGCACAATCAGGCGAACGTCGTCCTCGTCGAGCTCGATGCCCGGCTGTGCCGCGCAGATGCGCCGGGCCCGCTCGTCGTCGCTCGTTCGCACGCGGAAGCGGAGGCCCGCGGCGCTGCGCAGGTCCTGGAGCGAGCCCTCGTAGGCCACCCGCCCCGAGCGCACGATGGCCACGCGGTTGCAGAGCTCCTCGACCTCGGCCAGCAGATGGCTCGACAGGAGGACCGTCATCCCCTCGGACGCCAGGCGCTTCACCAGGCGCCGCATGTCGCGCATGCCGCCGGGATCGAGTCCGGTCGCCGGCTCGTCCAGCAACAGGAGCCGCGGCCTGCGGAGCAGCGCCGCCGCGATCCCGAGCCGCTGGCGCATGCCGTGCGAGTAGCCGCCCACCTTGTCCTTGGCCCGGTCGCGCAGCTCCACCACGTCGAGCACCTCGTCGATCCGGGACGCGGAATCGCCCCCGTCCAGAGCCGCCAGCAGCCGCAGGTTCACCATGCCGGGCAGGTAGGGGTAGAACTGCGGGGCCTCCACGAATCCCGCCACACCTTCCAGCGCGGCCACTCCGAGCTGCGGGTCGCGCCCGAACAGCCGCACGCTGCCCGCCGTCGGCCGGATGAGGCCCAGCATCATCCGGAGCGACGTGGTCTTCCCGGCGCCGTTCGGACCCAGGTAGCCGAACACGTCGCCCGCCCGGACGGTGAGGTCCACATCATCGACCGCGGTCAGGTCGCCGTAGCGCTTGACCAGCCCGCGCACCTCGACCGGAGCCGCGTCCGGGCTGTCGCTCACAGCCCGCGCGCGGCGGCCAGCGCGGTGGCCTGGCGGACCGAGCCCAGGACCACGTAGCTCACGCCGGCGCGGTCGAAGCGCACCAGCGATCCCAGGGCCGTCTCGAGCTGCTGTCCGGAGTGGCCGTTGACGGACACCTTGGGCAGGCTCAGATCGCGGCCGTGGTGATGGTCGGCCTGGGAGCTGCTGGCGGTGTCGCCCGGCTTCGCGCGCGACTCGATCACAGCGATGGCGCCGAGGTCGCGCCCGTACGTGACGAGCGCGGCCGCCTTGCCGTCCGAGCCGATCAGCTTCACACCCGTACGCGGGCGCCCGGCCAGCGTGTCGGGCGCCGTCAGGCCGAACGGGAGCGCCTTGCGCACGGAGGCGAGGCCTTCGACGGGCCGCTCGTGCTTGCGCTTGCTGCGCGTCGGCCGGGCGGTCTTCGTCCCGAGGTCCACGACCTTTGCGCCAGCCGGATTCGGGAGCGCCAGGTCGGAGCCGGCGACGCTGCCGTAAGAGATGTGAGTGGCTTTCAGCTCGAGCACCGGGTCGCTGCTGCCCTTGGCGTAGACGGCTGCCTTGAGCGGCACGGCCCTGGACGCGTCGAACGCAAGCTCGAGTCCACCCAGCAGTCCGCCGTTCGCCTTAGGCGCCGCCTTGACGGTGTAGGCGCCCTGACCGCCGACGTTGCCCGGCTGCGCGCCGGACAGGCGCGCGTGCTCGGAGAGCTTCGCCAGAGCCTTGTCGATGCTTGCGAGGGTGGGCGGCCCGCCCGCAGCCTCGTGCCGGGTCTCGGCCTTCTTCTTGTTCTGCGGCAGGTCACCGCGATAGAGGGTGTTCGAGGCCGGGTCGTACAGGCTGAAGTGGTTGCCGTCGATTGCCGCGATGGCGTCACCGCGGCCGCCATCGTCGGCCTGGAGCTCGAGGCGAAGGCGCCCGTCGGCCGAAGCCCACAGGCGCCCGCTCGCGCCCTTGAGGATCGGATCGACGCCTTCGACGCCGGACGTGTCGATCAGGCGGTTCGTGAAGTGGATCCGCGCGCTCACGCCCGGGACGGAGGGACCGGCGAGGGAATGCCGGACGGCTTTGTCGAGCGGCCGCGGCGGGGGCGTTGCTCCGCCACCTGCCGCGAGGGCGATCGTGGTTCCCGCCCCGACGGCTGCGACTAGTCCGGCTGTCGCGCCGATCAGGCGCTTGGTGGAGAGCTGGCGTATCCGGCGCACATCGATCCTCCTGGCGGGGGTGATACTCCACCCAGCCTAGGGATCGAACCTGAACAGGCCCTAAACCTGGCGCGCTACGTCGCCATCGGCAGCGCCGTCCCGGTGACCTCCGGGATCGGCGGGCCCGAGGGCGCCTGCAGCACGGGGATCTCCTGCGGCGTGGCGGCGATGATGCCACGCGCCGTGTGGAACAGCGCCTGCGAGGCGGGCGCGTCGGGATCCTCGAGCACCAGCGGCCGGCCCTCGTCGGCGCAGACCCGCAACTCCTCCTGGAGCGGGATCTTGCCGAGCAGGGGCACGTCGAGGTCGTCGGCCAGCAGCTGGCCGCCGCCCTCGCCGAAGATCGTGAAGCGCTCGCCGGTGGGCGTGGTGAAGCCGGACATGTTCTCGATCACGCCGGCGATCGAGAGGTCGAACTTCTGCGCGGTCTCCGCGGCGCGGGCAGCCACCTTCTGAGCGGCCGGCTGCGGGGTGGTCACGATCACGAACTGCGCCTGCGGCAGCAGCTGGGCGAGCGTCATCGCCACGTCGCCGGTGCCGGGCGGCAGATCGATCAGCAGGTAGTCGAGCTCGCCCCAGTCCACGTCCTCGAGGAACTGGCGGATGGCCTTGTGAAGCATGGGCCCGCGCCAGGTGATGGCCTGGTCCTGCTCGTTGAGGAAGAACTCGATCGAGATGACCTTCACGCCGCCGTGGGCCTCGAGCGGCAGGATCTTGCGATCGCCCGACACCATCGGCCGGCCATGCACGCCGAGCATGCGCGGGATCGAGTAGCCCCAGACGTCGGCGTCGAGCACCGCCGCCTGCTTGCCCTCGAGCTGGAACGCGGCGGCCAGGTTGGCGGTGGCGGTGGACTTGCCCACGCCGCCCTTGCCGGAGCCGACGCAGATCACGTTCTTGACCTTGGCCAGGGCGCCCTGTGGCAGTCCGCTGCGGCCGAGCTTCTGCTGGAGCCCCTGCTTCTCGTCGGCGCTCAGGACGTCGAAGGCCACGTTTACGCGGTCGACGCCGTCGAGCGAGGTCACGTTCTGGACCACAGCCTGCTCGAAGTGGGAGCGGATCGGGCAGCCCGGGGTGGTGAGCGACACCATCACGTCGACCCGCCCGGGTTCCGGCTGCTCGATCGAGCGCACCATGCCCAGCGAAACGATGTCCTTGCGCAGCTCCGGGTCGATCACCCGGCGCAGCACCTCGTTGATCTGTTCTTGGCTGGGCATGGAGTCCCTCCATTGTGGCAAACACAAACGGGGCCCCTTGTGGGAGCCCCGTTTGCTTACTGAGGGAGGAGAGATACTGCACACTGCCGGCGGATATGTAGATGCCGGCAGTCTCTCCCCGGGCGCCATCTCTCCGAGAGGCCCGGGGGGAAGCTGCTTGAGAGCTAGGCCAGCGTGCCGACCTGCTCCTGCGCCCGCTTGACGAAGGTCTGCGCCTCGCGGCGGCCGACCTTCACCTGGCGCTCCGCCTCACGGCGGTTGCGCTTGACCACACGAGTGGCCTGGGTGCGGCGCTGCCGAAGCTCGCGCTCGACCTTGGTGCGGGTGCGCTTGACCTCACGCAGCGCGCGGTTGCGAGCGGTATTGCCACGGCGCTCGAACTTGCGCAGGTTGGTCGTGACGCGACGCTGGACCTTGCCGAGCTCACGCTCAGCGCTCTCGCGACCGGCGGTGTACGGCTTGACGGCCTCGATGACCTCGTCACGCGCGGTCAGGTAAGCGCCGACGGGGATCAGCACGGCGCGCTCGGCCTGGGCCTGAACGACCTGAAGGGTGTTCAGCTCGGCCTGGGCGCGGGTCTCAGCGGCCCTCTTCGCCGACTGGCTGCGCTTGGCGGCGTTGCGCTTGCGGGTGGCAGCGGCCTTGCGGGCCGTCGCCTTCCTCTGGGTCTCTGTCTGGGGTGTGGTTGCCATGGTGGCTTTCGACTCTCCTTCCCGACGGTGTCGGGACTTCGTCGTGGAATCTTATTAGATTTAACCTCGGTAGTAATATACCACCGAACACATGTACGTAAACCTCCCCTTGCGAGGAGTTACATGTGGGGCCTAGAGAGCGGGCTCGAGGCTCTTTGTGCGGACCCGCTCGAGCCAGCGCAGCGGGTCGGTGAGCTCGCCGGCGGAGGGCAGGGCCCCGGGGGATGACCACACCCGGTTCAGGCCCTCCATCCCCGCCTCGGCCACGACGGCGTCGCAGAAGTCGCGGCCCTGCTCGTACTGGCGAAGCTTCAGCTCCAGGCCCAGGAGGCGCTGAAGCGCCCTCTCCGGGGCCGAGCGGGCCTTGCGGCGCTTGTCCATGGCTTCGCGCAGGCCCGCGTAGGAAGGCAGCAGGCGCTCTCCAAGCGCGTCCATGACGTACTCCGAGTAGCCCTCGACGACCGCCATGGCGGCGTTCATGCGGCCCATCAGCTCCCGCTGCTCGTCCGACTGCACCAGCGCGACCAGCCCGCCCTCGCGGAAGGAGGTGGCGAGCTTCGAGAAGTCGGGCAGCGCCGGCAGTCCGCCGGCATCGCCGCGCTCGATCTTTACGTCCACCGTCTCCAGGTACTCGCGCATCAGTCCGCCGATGTGGTCGCGCAGCCACGGGACGCCTTGGAACTGGAAGACGTGCGTCAGCTCGTGGATGGCGATCCAGCCGAAGAAGCTCTCGGGGTCCACGTCGAGCTTTCCGATGGCCGCGTGCAGGTTGGGGCCCACGAACAGCAGCCGCGGCGGCGACTCCGCTCCCAGCAGGGACAGCTCGTACTGACCGAGCACGCGCTGCGACACGTAGCCCATCACCAGCCCGACCTCGGCGGCGATCGTCGCCCCGGCGCCCATCCGCAGCGCGCCCGCCAGCGGCCCCGCGAACGCAAGCCGCTCGTCCAGCCGCTCCACCACCGGGTCGAGCATCTGCTCGAACGAAGCCAGGTTCAGCTCGGCCCACTCAGCCCGGCCGACGACCTCCGCCGCCGGCGCGGGAGCCGCCAGCTCCAGCTGCGTGCAGCCCGCCACGTGCAGCTCCAGGTCGGCGCACAGCGCCCGAAGGTCAACGCCCAGCTCGGCCGGCTCGTCGGAGCCCGCTGTGAGGCGGGCGAGCTGCCGGGCAATGGACCAGTTCATATACGCAAGTATCGCGACCCTTAGCGATTGGTTATCCGTGGGGTGTGACGACTCTTGGCCGTACCCAGCCAAAGCCGCGTGTGGCCGCGGGCAGCACGCTGGTGTCGGCCGGCGTAAAGGGTCGCGCTTTAGTTACTTTGAGCATCAGGGTGCGGGCGGCCCAGGCGACCACGTCGCGCTGGTGGGTGACGGCGAAGCGGAAGCGGCGATCCATGTCCGGGCCGTCGTCGCCCAGGTCGCGCGCGATGAGGGCGCCGGTGAAGTCGGGGCCGATGCAGATCACGTTCCACTCGCCGGCCAGGCGGTCGTTGTCGGGCATCGAGGCGCCGCGCACGCCAGGGGCGGGGGCGTCGCTCAGGCCGCCGCCGAAAGCGCCGACGAAAGCTGAGCCCCGTGCCAGCTCCGTGTAGCGCTGGGCTGTGGCCGGCGTGAAGTGGCGGGCGGCCTGGAAGCAGCCAAGCACCACCGCGGAGTCGCGGGCCTCGAGCGTGCGGCCCTCGAGGTCCATGCTGATGCCGAGCAGGTCCCGCTTTGTGGCCTCGGCTGTCGGCAGCAGGCGTTCGACCAGCTCGAACGGGGTCTCGTCGGAGATGCGCGGCTGGCGCTCGGCGAGCGGTGTCGCGTCGGTGTGCAGCGGCGCCGCGGCTTCGAGCGGTCCGGGCCGGCCGAAGTGCCAGCCCTGCCCGAGCGTCGCGCCCAGCGCAAGCGCCCGCTCCACGTGCTCCTCGGTCTCCAGTCCCTCGGCCAGCACGGATGCGCCGGCCCAGTCTGCGTAGGCGCGAGCGGCGCGGGCGATCCGCTCGTGCTCGGCGCTGGGCGGCCCCGCGGTGAGTTCCATGTCGAGCTTCACAACGTCGGGGCGTATCAGCGGCAGCATCGCCAGCGAGCTCCACTCGCTGCCGAGGTCGTCGATCGCGATGCCCCAGCCCTCGCCGCGCAGGTCCTCGACCGCGCGCAGCATCTCGGCGGGCTGCAGCACCAGCCCTCGCTCGGTGACCTCGTGGATCAGCTTCAGCTCTCGCCGGGCTCGCCTCAGCACGGCCCCCACGGCCGCGGGCGGTGCGCTGCCGAGCGCCTCGGGCTCCACGTTCACGAACAGCGCGGCCGGCGGAGTGAGGCCTGCCTCGAACGCTCCGGCGGCCGCGACCTCGCGGCAGCGCCAGTCGAGCTCGGCCAGCTTCCCCGAGCGCCGCGCGGCCTCGAAGAGCCGGTCGGGCCGCTCGAGCTCCGATCCCTGGGGCCCGCGAGCGAGCGCCTCATAGCCGATCGTCCGCCGCCCCTCGAGCTCGACGATCGGCTGGTAGACGGCGTGGACGTGCACGCCCCGAGCATCGGCGCGGGGGCGGCAGTCTTGAGCAGAGGGCAGAGGGCAGAGAGCAGAGAGCAGAGCCGAAGTGCCACCGGTGGCGTAGGGGGCACGTGTGGCCGCGGGCAGGAGGCTGGCCCCCTCGCGCGCTAAGGGACGCGATTCACAATCTTGGGAGTTGCTGTTGCAACTCCTGGACCGGCGAGAAGAGGTCGCCGTGCTCTTCGAGGCGCTCGAGTACCTCGTCGGGGGTGAACGACAGGTCGTCCGGGCCTTCGGCGGCCTCGAGCTCCTCCCAGGTCAGCGGCGTCGAGACCGTGGGCCGCTCACGCGCGCGTAGGGAGTAGACGCTCACGGTGGTCTTGTGCTCGTCGTTCTGGCTCCAGTCGATGAGGACCTTGCCCTTGCGCAGCTCCTTCTTCTGCTGCGACACGATCAGCTTCGGGTGCTCGGCCTCCAGGTGGCGGGCCAGCGCCTCGGAGAGCGGCTTCGTGTCGTCGTAGGTCACGCCGTCCGAGTTCAGCGGCGCGTACACCTGGATTCCCTTCGAGCCGGAGGTCTTCGGGAAGCACTCGAGGCCGATGCGCTCGAGCGTCTCGCGCAGGAGCAGGGCGACCTCGCGGCACTCCATGATCGCGGCCGGCTCCCCCGGGTCGAGGTCGAAGGCCATCACCGTGGGGCGCTCGATCTCCTCCGCGAGCGAGAGCGAGGGGTGCAGCTCGAGGTCCGCCAGGTTCGCCATCCAGACGAGCGTCGGGAGGTCGTCGCAAAGGCAGTAGTCGATCTCGTCGACGCGCGCCGTCTGGACCCAGTCGGGCCGGTGCGACGGGCAGTTCTTCTCGTAGAAGAACTTGCCCTCCACGCCGTTCGGGTAGCGCTTCAGCGTGAGCGGGCGGCCGCGCAGGTGCGGCAGGAGCGCCGGGGCCGCGCGCGTGTAGAAGTCGATCACCTGCCCCTTGGTGAAGCCGGTGGCCGGGTACATCACCTTGTCGAGGTTGGAGAGGCTGAGCTGGCGCCCCTCGACCTCGACCTGTACGCGCTTGGACGCGGCTATGACTTCTTGGCGGCCGGCTTCTTGGCTGCCGGCTTCTTGCGCGAGGACGACTTGGACGACGAGGACTTCGAGCCGTTCGAGCTGCTCGCGGCCTTCTTCTTCGGCTTGCTCTGCTGCTTGCTCTCGGCGATGCTCGCCTCGAGCGCGGCCATCAGGTCGGGCACCTTCTTCGGCTCCTCGGCCGGCACCTCCACCACGACGTCCTCGCCCTGCGACTTGCGCTCGATCATATCGAGCACGCGGTCGCGGTACTCGTCGCGGTACTTGTCGGGATCGAACTCGGACGAGAGCGAGTCGATCAGCTGCTGGGCCATGTCCAGCTCGCGCTTGCTGGTCTTCTTCTGGTCGGCGGCCTCCGGCACCCCGTCCAGCTGGTCGGGCTCGATCACCTCGTCGCCGAACAGCAGGGTCTCCATCGTGAGCACGTCGCCGCGCGGGCGGATGGCCACGAGGTTCTCCTTCGAGCGGATCACCACGCGCGCGATGGCCACCTTGTTGGCGGCCTCCATCGCGTCGAGCAGGAGCCGGTAAGCCTTCTCGGCGCCCTTGTCGGGAACCAGGTAGTAGGGGTGGTCGTAGAAGATCGGGTCGATCTCGTCCAGGTCCACGAAGTCCTCGATATCGATCGTGCGGGTCTTCTCGGGTGAGAGGCCGTCGAGCTCCTCGGGAGTGATCACGACGTAGCGCTCGGGGCCGATCTCGTATCCCTTGACGAGGTTCTCGTAGGGAACCTCCTCGCCCGTGCGCGGGTTCACCCGCTTCTGCTGGATGCGCTGGTTGTCCTCGCCGTCGAGCTGGTGGAAGCGCACGGTCTTGCGAGAGACGGCGCTGAACAGCTTCACGGGGATGTTCACCAGCCCGAAGCTGATGGCTCCACTCCAGATGGCGCGCGGCATAGCCCTGAAAGTTACCCGGCTCGAGCCGCTTAACCTTCCTGGCGGGCGGGAATTTGCGGTTCGCGCACGGCCTCGGCGGGGTCCTTGTCCGGTCGCAGGCCCTTGAACGACGGCGCCCGCAGGGTGCCGCTGCGCGTCCATTCGCGGAACTCGACCGAGGCCACGAGCCTCGGCTCCACGAAATGCGTGCCCTTGGGCGGCTGGCGGCCGTGGAACGGGCTTGTGTCCGTGCCGAGCGGCTCGAGCTCGCGCTGCACGAGCCCCAGCGTCTGCTCGGTGAAGCCGGTGCCCACCTTGCCGGCGTACTTGAGGCCCTCCTCCTCCACCACGCCCACGGCGAGCGCACCGAAGCGGGAGCTGCGGCCTCCCTCGCCCGGAGTCCAGCCGCCGATCACCACGTCCTGGAGGGCCACGTTCTTGACCTTGACCCAGCGGGAGGAGCGCCGGGCGGGCTCGTAGCGCGAGTCGAGCCGCTTCGCCACCACGCCCTCCACGCCCAGCTCCGCGGTGGCGTCGAGCAGCGCCCGCCCCTCGCCGCGGTGGTAGCCGGGCGTGCGCCACGCCGGGCCCTCGAGCTCGAGCGACTCCAGCAGCTCGCGGCGCTCCTCGTAGGCCAGGCCCATCGACGAGTGGCCGTCGAGGTAGAGCAGGTCGAAGATCACGTAGCTCACGGGCGTGTCCTTCATGCGCCGCCGAACCGCCGAGTCCGAGGCGAGGTGCATCCGCGTCTGGAGGCGCTCGAAGCTCGGCTTGCCGTCGTCGCCGAGCGCGACCACCTCGCCGTCGAGCACGACGCGGCGCGCGCCCAGCTCCTTCGCCAGCTCGCGCAGCTCCGGGTAGCGCGGCGTGAAGTCGGTGAAGTTGCGCCCCTGCAGCTCCACGTGGCCGTGGTCGCAGTACATGAGCGCGCGAATGCCGTCCCACTTGACCTCGAAGCCATACGCATGCTCGTCGCGCGGCAGCGAGCCGCTGCGCGCGAGCATCGGCTTCAGGCGGCCGGGCATGGGCTCGTAGGCCGGGTCGGCCGGCGGGTCCATGCGGTGGATCAGCCAGTCGTCGCCGCGCGTTTGGAAGAGCGCGTAGCGGCCGCTCACGCGCTCGCCGTGGAATACCGCGATCACCTCGTCGTCGCGGAACTTCTCGGCCTCGTAGGTGCCGCTGTCCCAGACCGCCATCGTGCCGGCGCCGTAGTTGCCCTTCGGGATCTCGCCCTCGAACTCGAGGTACTCGAGCGGGTGGTCCTCGGTATGGACCGCCAGGCGGTTCTCGTCGGGGTGCTCGGGGATGCCTCGCGGAAGCGCCCACGACGCGAGCACGCCCTCGTGCTCCAGGCGAAGGTCCCAGTGCAGCCGCCGCGCGTGGTGCTCCTGCACCACGAAGCGCTGGCCGCCTGGCGAGCCCCTACCGCCGCCGGGCTCCGGCGTGGCGCTCAGGTCCCGCTTGCTCCTGTAGGCGCCGAGCTTGTCCGCCATCGGCCCGCTAGCCGCTCAGGGGCGTCTTCTCGAGCGAGTCGCGCAAGGCGACGATCGAGTCGAACACGACCACCGCGCCGGCGTCGCGAAGCTCCTCCTCTGAGAAGCCGCCGGTGAGCACCGCGACCGTTTCGAGCCCCGCCCGCTTGGCCGCCTCGCAGTCGTAGGTCGAGTCGCCGACCATCACAGCCTCGCCGCCGCCGGCCTTCTCGACCGCGGCCTGCACCAGGTCGGGCTCGGGCTTGGTGGCCTCGACGTCGGAAGAGGTGGTCCAGCCGTCCACCAGCTCGCGCGCGTCGAGCAGGTCGAGGTAGTGGTCGACCTCATCCTCCTTGGCCGAGCTGGCCAGCACCACGGCGTGGCCGCTCTCCTTGAGCTGCTCGATCAGCTCGCGCGAGCCCTCGAGCGGCTCGACCTCGCCGATCAGCTCGGAGTAGTGCTCCTTCTCCGCGTCGCGAATGTCCTCGCCCTTCTCGCGGTCGGCATCCTTGCCCGCCAGCGCCTCCACGAGCTGGTCCCCGCCCATGCCGATGCTGCGGTGGATGCGCCAGATCGGCAACACGATGTCGTGATCGCTAAAGGCGCGGTACCACGCGATCGCGTGCTGGTAGTTGGTGTCGACAAGGGTGCCGTCGACGTCGAGAATGGCGGCTGGGGGCACGGGCCGGACCCTAGAACATCCGTCCAATTGGCCAAATGGAGTATGCGGGCACCCCTCGCGGCGGGCGATCACAGGGTCATACGTGCTTGCCCTCCGCTCACACATCCGCATGCTCCTCATCCTGGCTCTCGCCCTGGCCACCAGCCTGTCCCTGGCGCCTGTCACGTCCGCAAAGAAGGCGCACCACCGCTCCCATAGCTGCGGCCACGCGGGGGCCCAGGCCGGCCAGGTCAGCCGCAGCGCGCTCGCACGCGCCACGCTGTGCCTGCTGAACAAGCAGCGCGCACTTCACCACCTGAAGGCGCTGAAGATGAGCAAGCGGCTCGGCCACGCCGCCCGCGGCCACTCGGTCGAGATGGCGCGCGTTCACTACTTCTCGCACAACTCGCTCTCCGGGGCGAGCTTCCTGGACCGCATCCGCCGCTCCGGCTACCTCCACTCCGCGCGCCGCTGGTCGGTGGGCGAGAACATCGCCTGGGGCACGGGCGGCCTCTCCACCCCGCGCTCGATCGTGCGGGCCTGGATGAACAGCCCGGGCCACCGTGCGAACATCCTGCAGGGCAGCTTCAGCCAGATCGGTATCGGCATCTCCTTCGGCGCCCCCGTGCGCATCGCGGCGCGATCGGCGGCCACCTACACCACCGATTTCGGCATGCGCGGGTAATAGCGAGCCCGCGAACGGCCGCGGCGAGCCTGCGATCGACCGCGCCCCCCCGAACTGCAAAGATGGGGCCATGACGGCCCCCACGATCAGCGCGGAAGTCCCGCAGCCCGGCGTTCCCGAGTCGCCGCTACCGGAGGCGCCCACGGGCCCGCCGGTTCCCGACCCGGGCCCGGACCCGGCGCCGCCGCCGCCCGACGGGCCGGACGTCCCGGAGCCCTCGCCGCCGGTACAGCCGGACCCGGGCGCCCCGGACGCGCCCCAGCCGGACCCGAAGGGTCCCGAGACGCCTGACCCGAACGTCGAGTAGCGCCCCAGTGGCCGCGAGCGCGGCGCACCGGGTCGCCCTGCTCGACTGGCTGGCCTGCGCGTACGCGGGCCGCGACGAGCCGGGACCCCGCGCGGCGAGAGCCGCCGGCGACGGCCAGCTCGAGCGGATCGCCTTCGCCGGCGCCGCCGGCCACGTGCTCGACTTCGACGACACCTTCCAGCCGGGCCTCTCCCACCTGAGCGCGCCCACGGCGCCCGTCGCCGTTGTGCTCGGCGCCGAGCTGGGCGCCCCGGTCGGTGCGGCGCTCGACGCCTTCGCGGCAGGCTTCGAGGCGATGGGCGCGTTGGCCGAGGCGTCGCATCCGGCTCTGTACGAGCGCGGCTGGCATCCGACCGCGGTGTGCGGGGTGGCCGGCGCGGCGGTGACCGCCGCGCGGCTGCTCGAGCTCGACGCCGAGCGCGAGCGGACGGCCGTGCGGCTCGCGCTGCTGCGCGCCGGCGGCCTGCGCGCCGCGTTCGGAAACGACGGAAAGGCGCTGCAGGTCGGGCTTGCCGCGGCGGCCGGCACCCACGCGGCGGAGCTTGCTGCCGCCGGCGCCTCGATCGGCGAGGGAGTGCCGAGCGGCCCCGCCGGCTTCGAGGAGGCCTTTGGCGGCCGCTTCGCCGAGGCCGGCGACGGCGAGCCGGCCGCACCGCGCAACTGGATCAAGGCCTACCCCTGCTGCCTGCAGGCGCACTCGGCGATCGAGGTGGCGGCCACCGGCCCGGCCGAGGGCGAGCTCACCGTGAGCGTGCACCCGCGGACCCGGCAGGCCGCCGCCTACGACGACGTGGAGGACGGCCTGCAGGCGAAGTTCTCGATCCCCTACCTCGTGGCCTACACCCTGCTGCACGGCGCGCCGCGCGCACCCGATGCCTTCCGCTCGGTGGACCCCGCCGCCCGGGCGCTCGCCGCAGAGCGCGTCACCGTGGTCACCGACGACGAGCTCGGCGAGTCCGAGGCGGTGCTGGTCGTGGACAACGAGGAGGCGGCGCGGGTGCCCTACGCGACGGGCGCCCCCCAAAACCCGATGTCCGAGGACGAGCTGGCGCGCAAGCTGCACGACCTGGCCGGCGACCGGCTCGACGGTGCGCTCGACGATCTCGAGGCGCCCGCCTCCCGCCTGCTCCTATTCGCCTGACGGGCGCAGCCAGAGCGAGACGTGCGACGGCTGCACCGTGTCCTGGAGCAGCGCGCGCAGCTCGGCGCTTAGGGTGTCGAGGTCGACCTCGTCGCGCAGGCGCGCGCTGAAGGACTCGAGCGCCCGCGCGGCGTCGTACTTCTTCCGGTAGAAGCGCCTGTCGACGAGCTCCTGGATCCGCCGCCGGGCGGGCCGGAACAGGCCCGCCACGGCGAGCGTGGAGACGGCGACCGCGAGGCTCGACTGCTCTGTGAGCGGCCGCAAGAGCAGCTGCAGCAGAAGCACGCTGGCGAGATAGAAGAGCGCCAGCGCCGCGGTCAGCGAGCCGTAGACGAGCGTGCGGTTGATGACGACCGCGATGTCGTAGAGGCGGTAGCGCAGCACGGCTACGCCCACCGCGGCCGGGACCCCCAGCAGGCCGGTGAGAAGGATGGCCCACGACAGCTCCTCGCCTACCAGCCCCTGCACCACGCTGCTCACCACGAAGCTCGCGACCAGCAGCGCGCCCGCCGCCCACACCCACTTGATCTGCTGGCGCTCGACGCCGTGCGAGCGGCGGAAGCGCAGGGCGAGGGAGGCGACTGACGCGAGCGCGGCGGCCGCGACGAGTGCGAAGCCGAGGCCGGCCATCAGCGTCGCGGCTCGTCCGGCGCCGAACGGGTTGTCCACCGCGGGGGTGTTCTGGAGCGGGCCGGGGGCCAGGGCATATCCCGCGAGCAACAGGCCGGCTGCCACCGTAGTCGCCCAGAGGACGCGGCCCCAGCGCCGCGAAAGTGGCCTTCCGGTCGGAAACAGCAGCGGCAGGAACGTGAAGACCGGCACCACGGCGGGAATCCACGCCCAGTTGGCCAGCCACAGCCAGCGGGATACGCCGTCGCCGACCGCCCGGTCCGCGAGCAGGCCGTGCCACGCCAGTCGCTCGCTCAGCAGCAGGACCCCGAACGACACGGCCGTCGTGAGCAGCAGCCAGCCGATCGGATTGCGCGGGCGGCGCGAGGCCACGAGCGCGCCGATGCCGGCGAACAGGGCCAGCATGATCGTCTCGAACGTGGCAAGCGCCGGGTGGGACTCCGGAACTCCCACGCCGGCGATCCTGCTCGGTCCGCCCATGTCGGCACTCAAGAGCACCAGGCGAGCCACGCCCAAGCCAACGGCGACTCCGGCCAGAATCCAGCTCAGGGCGGATCTGCGCACGGCACAAGTCTGCCGCCCCGTCGTCCACGAAGCGTTACGGGTGCCGCACGGCGCGCAGGCTAGGCGACCTTCTCGATCGCGTCCGAGGACCAGTCGCCCTCGAGCAGGTCGAGCACGGCGTCCTCCACGATCGGCTGCACGTCCGGCCACGCGGAGGTGTCCTCGACGAGCTCCGGCAGCACGCCGCCGATCGTGCGGCCGCCGTCGTAGCGGTCGAACACGCGAGGGTCGATGTAGGAGGCCCGCGCCACCGCCGGCGTGTTGCCCAGGTAGCGCGACACCTCCTTGACGGCGCGAGTCTTCGCGCGCTTGCGCGCCGTCTTCGAGACCGTGGCCGCCGGGCCGGACACCGCGAGCGCCACGGCCGCCAGCATCGTGCCGCTCCAGGTGCGGAAGTCCTTCGCGCTAAAGTCGCCGCCCGTCATCCGCTTCACGTACTCGTTGATGTCGGAGGACTTGACGTCCACCCAGCGGCGGCCGTCCTTGTAGGCGAGCAGGTCGTCGTCTCCGCCGCGGCGCTTCTTCAAGATGGAGACCACCTCCGCCACGGCGGGGTCCCCGATCACCTGCAGGCGCCGCTGCCCGCCCTTCGACTCGTAGTCGAACACCACCTCGTCGCCGTTCACGGTCACGTGCCGCTTCTCGATCGTGGCCACCCCGTAGGTGTCGTTCTCCTCGGCGTAGTCCTCGGAGCCGATGCGGAAGAAGCCGCGATCCAGCAGCCGCGCGGCGCAGGCGAGGGCGCGGTCGCGCGGCATGCCCTCGAGCGCGAGGTCCGCCTCCACCCGCTTGCGCAGCTTCGGCAGGGCGCGCGCGAAGTCGTGCATCTCCTCGAACTTCTCGCGGTCGCGGCGCTCGCGCCAGCGGTCGTGGTAGCGGTACTGCTTGCGCCCGGCCGCGTCCATGCCGGTGGCCTGGATGTGGCCCGTCGGGTAGGGACACACCCAGACCTCCTCCCAGGCGGGCGGGATCGCCAGCTCGCGGATGCGCTCCAGCACGGTGGGCTCCACGATGCGCTTGCCATCGCCGTCGATGTACTCGAAGCCCTTGCCGCGCCTGCGGCGGCGGATCCCCGGGCCCGAACAGTCCACTCGCTTCAGTCTCGGCACGAGCCCCTAGTGCCCCGGAAAGGCGTCCCGCACGCGCGCGAGCAACTGGGGATCGCGCGCGGCCAGCACGCGCGAGCGCATCTCCAGGTCCAGCCGGTCGGCCTCCGGGAAGCTCACCGAGCCGCCGGCCTCACGCACGATCAGCTGGCCGGCCGCGGCGTCCACCGAGCGGATCTGGCGCAGGCTGAGCATGGCGTCGAGCTGGCCCGCCGCCACCAGGCATAGCGTGACCGCCACCGATCCGAGGGCGCGAACACGCTCGGCGTCCACGGCGCCGATCTGCCCGGCCGCCGCCGCAATCGCCTCGGGGCGCGCGGTCTCCAGGCCGAGGAGCTCCAGTCCGCCCGGCGCGAGCCGCGGCAGGGCCTCGCCGTCGCGAAAGGCGCCCTGGCCGCGCAGCGCCCACCAGTCGCGCGGCGGGTCGAACTCGGCCACGAGGCCTACCTCCACGTCGTCCATCCGCTCGCCGCTCGCCACCGCGATCGACACGCAGGCGAACGGCAGGCCGCGCTTGGCGTTCAGTGAGCCGTCCACGGGGTCGATCACCACGCGCGTGGGGCCGCCGCCGTGGAGCTCGAGCTCGCCGCGCTCCTCCGACACCGCGGTCAGCGGCACGCCCAGCTCCTCGAGCTCCGCGAACACCGCGTCCTCGGCGGCGCGGTCGATCACGAGCGCCATGTCGCCGCCCTCGCCGCGGCCGGTCTGCACCGAGCGCTCGGCCGTGGTGGCATAGCCCCGCACGGCCTCGCGTGCGCCCTCCGCGGCGCGCCGGCAGAGGGCCAGCCAATCGTCGGGTGAGGGGGCTCCGGAGCTCGCCACGCGCGGCGTATCCTAGGCGGGCATGCCCGCCGCTACCGACGGCCTGAACCGCTCTCAGCGCGCGGCCGTCACTCACCCCGGCGGGCCCCTCATCGTGGTGGCCGGGGCCGGCACCGGCAAGACGCGCACCCTCACCCGCCGCCTCGCGTGGCTGGTCGAGCAGGGCAGCGCGCCCGACGAGATCCTCGCCCTCACCTTCTCCTCGCCCGCAGCGGCGGAGATGCGCGAGCGAGTCGAGTCGCTGATCGAGGCGCCCTACGAGGAGCTGCACGTGGACACCTTCCACGCCTTTTGCTCGCGGCTGCTGCAGGACGAGGCACTCGAGGCCGGGCTCGACCCGTTCTTCACCACCGTCACCCCGGCCGACCGGCTGGCGCTGCTGCTCGAGCGCATCGACGAGCTGACGCTGCGCCACCACCAGATCCGCGGCAACCCGGCGCCCTTGCTGGCCAGCTTCGTGTCGCGCATCGACCGCTTGAAGGACGAGCTCGTGTCCGTGGCCGACTACCGCGGCTATGCCCAGCGGCTCGGGGAGGGCGACTCCGACGGCGAGCGCGCCAGCGCCGCGCGCGAGCGCGAGTTCGCGCAGCTCTACGCCGACCACGACCGCCTGCTCGACGAGTGCGGCGCGCTCGGCTTCGGCGATTTGATCGTGCGCGCATTCCGCCTGCTCCACGAGAAGCCGCACGTGCGGGAGCGGGTGGCCAGCCGCTTCAAGCACGTGCTCGTGGACGAGTACCAGGACACGAACTTCGCCCAGGGGATGCTGCTGCGGCTGCTCGTGGAGGAGCACGGCAACGTGACCGTGGTCGGCGACGATGACCAGGCGATCTACCGCTTCCGCGGCGCCTCGCAGAAGAACCTGCGCGACTTCGAGCGCGAGCTGCCGGACGTGACGGTCGTGCGCCTGGAGCGCAACTACCGCTCCGGGCGCCGCATCCTGGCGGCCGCGGGCGCCGTGGTGGAGCCGCTGCCGGAGCGGATCGCGAAGAAGCTCACCGGCGCCGCCGGGGGCGAGGTTCGCTTCTGGCGCTGCAACTCCGAGCGCGCGCAGGCTCAGGCTGTCGCGGCCGAGGCCGAGCGGCTCGTCACCGGCAAGGGCGTTCCCGCCTCGCAGGTGTGCGTGCTGGTGCGCTCTGTGAAGAACGAGGGCAACGTGGTCGGCGCCGCGCTCGAGGAGCGCGCGCTGCCCTTCCGGCTGAGCGGCTCGGCGGCCTACTTCCAGCGCGCGGAGGTGCGCGACGTGCTGGCCTGGCTGCGCCTGCTGGCAGACCCGGGCGACTCGGGCGCCGTGGTCCGCGCCCTGTCGCGCCCGCCGATCGAGCTGCGCTCGGTGGACGTGGCGCGGCTGACCCAGCTCGCTCGGCGGCGCAAGCTCGACATGCCGTCGGCGATCGTGGCCGCGCTCGACGGCCCGCAGCTTTCGCCCGAGGGGCGCGAGCGGGCCCAGGCGTTCCTGCGGCTGTACCGCTCGGCGTCGAACGCGTTCGAGGAGCGCCGGCCCGACATGTTCGTGCTGCGGCTCGTGGAGCGCATCGGGCTGCGTCGCCAGCAGGTGTTCGCCACCCACGCCGACACGGTCGAGCGCCTACGGAACATCGCCAAGCTGTCCGAGCTTGCCACCGCGTACATGCGCCGCGAGCCGCAGGCCACCGCGCGCGACTTCACGCGCTACATGGCGGCGGTGGCGGAGTCGGGGCTGCGGGAGGAGGAGGCCACGGCGCCCTCGCCCCTGCCTGCGGTGCAGGTGATGACGATGCACGCCGCCAAGGGCCTCGAGTTCGACCATGTCTTCGTGCTGGGCCTGTCGGCCTCGCGCATGCCCGGCCCCTTCCGGCCCCCCCGTGACGATGTACCCGACGAGCTGCTGCGGGAGACGCTGCCGGCCGCTGCGGGGCGGGAGACGCACGAGGGGGAGATGCGCCGCCTGCTGCACGTTGCCATGACGCGCGCGCGCAAGGGCCTGGTGCTGGCCTGGGACGAGAGCGGCGCGCCCGGCTCCACGCCCCGGCCCTCGCCCTTCTACGAGGAGGCCCGGGCGGCGCTCGAGGCCGAGGAGGAGCTGCACGAGGAGGAGCTGTTCGGGCCGGCCGAGGGCCTGCACTCCACCTTCCGGATCATGCGCGACGAGCTGCTCGACACCGTCGCGCGCGTGGGCGGGCGCCTCGGCGAGATGCGGCTCGACATCTACCTCGACGTGGACCAGGCGGTGACGCGCTACCTCGAGCTGATCAAGGTGGCCGCCCTGATCGAGCGCTCGAAGGAGGGCCTCGAGATCGCCGAGGTGCTGCCTTGGCTGAACGAGATCCTGGCTCAGGGCGCGACGCCGGAGCAGCGCGACATCCTCGCCACCTCCGCCCTCGACGACTGGCTGCGCGACGCCGAGCGCGACATGGAGAAGCGGCCGGCGGCGGCGGAGAACGGCTCGGAGCCCTCGCTGGACCCCTTCATCCCGCGGCGCGGCCAGGGCCTGATGCTCTCGGCCTCCGACATCGACACCTACCGGATCTGCCCGCTCAAGTACAAGTTCGCGCGGGTCTTCCGGATCCCGCAGGAGCCCACGATCAACCAGCGCTTCGGCATCGTCATGCACCAGGTGCTCGAGCGCTTCCACAACCAGCCGGGTGGCTCGCTGGAGAGCCTGATGGCGCTCTTCGAGGCCTCCTGGCGGCGCTCCGGCTTCGGCGACTCCGACGACGAGCGCCAGTTCCGCCAGCGCGCGGTCGCCGCGCTGGAGCACTACTGGCAGGCCGACCGCGAGTCCGACTCCGAGCCGGTCTGGTTCGAGCGCTCGTTCGCCTTCCGCATGGGGCCGCACCTGCTGCGCGGCCGCGTAGACCGCGTCGACCGCCACCCCGACGGCTCGTACGAGCTGATCGACTACAAGACCGGCAAGGCGAAGACCGAGGCCGAGCTGCGCGAGGACGTGCAGCTCTCGCTCTACCAGATGGGCGCCCGCGCCTCGTGGCGCCTCGAGACCTCGGCGCAGTCCTACTTCTACGTGATGTCGGGCGAGAAGGTGCCCGTGGAGCACTCCGAGGAGGAGCTCGACCGCGTGCGAACGACCGTTGCCGAGATCGCCGACGGCATCAAGCGCCAGGACTTCGAGCCGAAGCCCTCACCGGAGATCTGCTCGTTCTGCGACTACCGGATCGTCTGCCCCGCGGCGGAGAAGTAGCTAGCGGCGCTTGGCCGGCTTGAAGTTCCACTGGAACAGAAGGTCGAGCCCGGTGAGCGCGTAGCCGTCGACCCGGGGATCGCCCTTGCGGGTGGAGGGCCAGAAGCCGACGGCGGTGGGAATGCCGGGCGTGAATCCGCCCAGGTCGCTGCGGATGTGGAGCGGGAGGGTGCCCGGGCCGCTGGCGGTCAGCGCCAGGCCGTCGGTGGAGTGGATGCGGTACTGGAGCTTCTTGCTGCGGACGCTGTAGACCTTGACGTTGACCTTCTTCTTGGTGATCCGGTTGGCCTTGGGCCGAAACGCCTTGCCCACGTAGCGGGCGGTGCAGCAGGTGTAGGTGCCCGGCTGGTCGCGGCCGGTAAAGGGGTCGACGCGGCTCGAGCCGGTGAGCACTGTCAGGCGAAGCTTGGCCGGGTGGGGTCCCGACTTCACGCGGATGCGCGTGACCCGGCCGGTGCCCGGAGTGAGGAAGGTGAAGCGATTCGAGTACAGGTAGCCCCCGTGGCGGTAGGTGCAGGACAGCTGGTTCGTCGGCACCAGCTGCACGCCGAAGACGCCGTTCACGAGGGCGCTCTCGCAGCCGTAGGTGGCGTTGGCGCTGCCCTTGAGCGTGCTGCCCCACCAGCGCGCCGACGCAGTCGAGGTCGTCAGGCCGAAGACAAGAGTCGCCGCCGCGAGGGCGGCTGCCAAAGTGCGAGCCACAGGCCGACCATAACCCGGATTGCCCGGATCGGCCAGCGCCCGCCCGGCTCTCAGCGGTTGTGGTTCACGACCTCGGCGTTGTTGCCGTCGGGGTCGAGCACGAAGGCGCCGTAGTAGCCGGGGTGGTACTGCGGCCGCTCGCCGGGAGCGCCGTTGTCGCGGTAGCCGGCCTCGGTGGCTACGCGGTGGAACTCGTCGACGGTCGCGTTGTCCGTGGCGGGAAAGGCCAGATGCACGTTCTCCGTGGGGGTGCCCGCGAGGAACGACATGGAGCCGCCCTCGCCGTCGAACTTGACCCGCTCGGGCGTGTCGTCGGCCAGCCTGATGCCGGCCTGCGGCGCGATCAGCTCGTAGAAGCGCTTGGCCGCGGCCACGTCGGCGACGCGGATCCAGAGGTGGTCGATGGCGCCCTGCGGCCGCAGGTTGCCGTGGTGCACCGCCTCGGCGCTGTTGCCGTCGGGATCGAGCAGGAAGCCGCCGTAGTAGCCGCTCCCGTACTGCGGGCGCGGGCCGGGCTCGCCGTCGTCGCGGTAGCCGGCCTCGGTGCCGCCTGCCAGAAGGCGTCCACGTGTTCGCGAGACGACGCGGCGAAGCCGACGTGCAGGCCTCGCGTGGCGGGCTTCTCGCCGTCAGCCGGCGAGAGGGAGAAGTCGCTCCACTTGGCCAGCCAATCGAGGGAGTACGTCTGCTCGACGCCGAGCGTGGCGAGCACGGTCGCGTAGAACTGCTCGGACGCCTCCCGATCCGAGGCCCGGATCGTGACGTGTTCGAACAGGGAGCTAGACCTGGTCGCGGTAGCGGCGCTCTTCGACCACGTCGCCGGCGGGCCGGCGGCGACGGTCGTTCCAGATGGTCATCATCAGCAGCGAGAGCACCAGGCCGAGCACCCCGACGATCAGCAGGATCAGGCCCGCCGTCTGGATGTCGAGCCCGCTGACGCTGCCGGTAACCGCGTATCTGAGGATCGCGCCAAGTGCGATCAGGAAGATGGAGGTACCGATGTACATGGGCTGTGAGTGCCCTTCCACGGGCCTCCGGAAACCCCTGCTAGTCGGATGTTCTAATTGCCGGACTCGGGCCCGCGTTGGCGCAGGAAGCGCTGGAAGTCGCGGGCGATCGTGTCGGCCGAGGGCAGCTTGTCGGGCGTCGTGGCCTCGGCCTGCACTTCGTCCATGGCGGTCTCGAGGCGCTCGACGAAGGCCTTGACCTCGGGGTCGCTGGCCACGGCCGCCGTGACCTGGCGCTCGTAGTCCTCGGCCGCCTCCTCCAGCTCGCCCGCGTCCACGGCCACCCCGGCTGCGCCCTCGAAGCCGCGCACCAGCGCCAGCGCCACCTTCGGGTTGGGCGCCGCGGCCACGTAGTGGGGAACCGAGGCCCAGAGGCTCGCCGAAGGGATCCCCTCCTTGGCGCAGGCGTGGTGCAGCACGCCGGTTATCCCGGTCGGGCCCTCATAGCTCGTGGGCTCGAAGCCGAGCCGCTCGAGCAGCGAGTCGTCGGAGGCGATGCCAGTGATCGACACCGGGCGGCTGTGCGGCACGTCGGCCAGCAACGCGCCGAGCGTGATCACCATGCCCACGCCGAGCGTCTGCGCGGTCTCCACGACCTGCTCGGTGAAGCGCGACCAGCGCAGCGAGGGCTCGGTGCCCTGCAGCATCACGAGGTCGTGCTCGGCGCCCGGCACCTCCGCGGCGGAGAGCGAGTTGGCGGGCCAGTCGATCTCGCGGGTCTGGCCCTCCGCGAGGCGCACGGTCGGCCGCACGGCCGTGAAGTCGTAGTACTCCTCGGGGTCGATGTCGGCCACGTCGGTGGAGCTGAACTGGCCGTGGATGTAACCCAGCGCGGCTGAGGCCGCCTCGCCCGCGTCGTTCCAGCCCTTGAAGGCGCACACCATCACCGGGTTGCGCAGCTCCGGCCGGTCCGTCCAGATCACGTCGGACATGCCCGTCCACGGTACCGATGTCCGAGCGCGCGCTCACCATGTAGGCGTGACAACGGTGGCCAGCGAACGCAGGACGATCGCCGAGCTCCGCCCCGGTGGCGAGCTGCGCGGCATCTTCGCCTGCACGCGCAAGGATCGCCTCGTCACGAAGGGCGGCAGCCCCTATCTGGCGGTCGAGCTGCAGGACCGCACCGGCTCGATACCCGCGCGCGCCTTCCGCGAGGCCGACTTCCTCGCGGGCCAGTTCGAGCGTGGCGAGCTCGTGCAGGTGACCGGCAGCGTGGAGCGCTTCCGCGACGAGCTGGTGGTCGAGCTGTCCGCCATCCGGACCGCGGAGCCGGGCGCCGCCGACCCCGCCGACTTCCTGCCGGTGGCCTACCGCGACCTCGACGAGCTGGACGGCTTCCTCGAGCACCTCGCGCGCGACGTGTACGACCGCGACCTGCGCTCCCTGCTCGACGCCTTCCTCGCCGACGAGGGCTTCCGCGAGGAGCTGAGCCTGGCGCCCTGCACGCGCGGCGGCCATCACGCCTACCTCGGTGGTCTGCTCGAGCATACGGTGGCGGTCGCCACGCTGGCGCACGAGGCGTGTGTGCTGCACCCGCGGCTGAACTCCGACCTGCTGCTGTGCGCAGCGATCGTGCACGACTTCGGCAAGACGCTGGAGTTCGACCTGGGTGCGGAGATCGCGCTCAGCGACGCCGGCTCGCTGGTGGGCCACGTCACGCTCGGCCAGCAGCTCGTGGCGGAGCGCGCGCGGGGCCTCGGCGGCTTCCCGGAGGACAAGCTGCTGGCCCTCTCGCACTGCGTGCTGGCCCACCACGGCGCCGACGCGCTGCCGGGTCGCCGCTTCCGCTCCGCGGAGGCGCTGGCGCTCTACCGGCTGAACGCGGTGGACGCCGCGGTCAAGGGCGCGCTGGAGCACGGCCTGCCCACCTGAGCCCTGGACGTTCGTTCGACGGACGGCCGTCCAGCGGCCCCTCACGCCGCTCAGAGCGCGGCCTGGCGGGGTCGACTTTCCTCCTCGGTGCTCGAGAACGGAACGTCGGCTGAAGGAACCGCAAGCGAGGAGGCGATCGCCGAGCTGCTCATGCAGCTCCTGCAGCACCGCTTCGTGCTGACCGACCGCGGCGGGTCGGTGACCCGCTGGAGCACCCCCGCGACGATCCTGTTCGCCTGGGAGGCCAAGGCCGCGCTGGGCCGCCCCCTCCTCGAGCTGCTCGAGTGCGACGGCCGCCTGGGTCCCCGCGGCGGCACCACGCGCGCCACCGCGCACCGCCGCGACGGCCGAGAGCTCGAGATCGACCTCACCTTCGTCCCCGTGCCGATGAGCCAGAGCCTGGAGTTCACGGGCATGCTCGAGGCGCTCGAGACCGGCGGTGGCGCCGACGTGATGATCGACCGCCTGTATGACCGCCACGCACCGGTCGTCGAGTGGATAGCCGGCTGCCTGGGCGGCCATCCAGAGATCGCCGCCGACGAGCTGATCGCCGGCACGATCGTCGCGTTCCGGCCCGTCGACGGCGGCATCTGGGACGAGCTCGACCCGCCCGACGCTTCCCCAGACCACCCGGAGCCCTCCGCCGTTCCCCCGCCCGCCCCGGCGTCAGATGAAGTGCTCGAGCGCGTCGAGGAGGCGCTGCAGCGGTTCTCCGCGATCGAGGAGGCCTTCGACGCCGCGGCAATCGCCGTCGAGGCGGCCCGAACGGGCGCCGACGAGGCGCGCGACGACGCCCAGGCCGCCCGCCGCGAGGCGGGCGAGGCGGCCGCCCGCATCCAGCAGCTCGAGCAGCGCAACACCGGGCTGCGCGAGCAGCTCGAGGAGACGCGTCGCGAGCTCGGCCGGACAGCGGCCCGGATGGGCGAGCCGGCCGAGGCCGTGCGGTCCGAGCTACTGGAGCTGCGGCGCGAGCTTCAGGAGGCCGACCAGCGCCACGAAGAGCCGGACCCGCGCCTGGCGGCGCAGCTCGATGAGCTGCGCGAGCGCCTGGAGCAGGCGACGGCGCACGCCGATGAGCCCGAGCAGCGACTGCGCGAGGAGATCGAGCGCTCGGCCAGCGAGCTGCGCGAGTCGCTCGCGGCCCCCGACGCCGGCCTGCTGGAGGAGCTCGAGGAGCTTCGCAGCGGGCTGAAGGAGGCGCTTGCCCGCGCCGCGGAGCCGGACGCCGGGCTGCGCGAGGAGCTGGAGCGCACGCGCGCGGAGCTGGGCGACCTGGAAGCGCGGCTGAGCGCGCCGAACCCGGCGCTGGAGCAGCTGCGCTCCGAGCTGGGGGCGGTGGGCGAGCGCGTAGACGAGCCGGACGAGCGGCTGCGTGCCGAGCTCCACGAGACGCGGGCGCGAGTGGAGGAGCTTGCCGGAGAGGTGGCGCGCCCCGACGAAACGGTGAGCCAGGAGCTGGCGACGCTGCGCAAGGAGCTCGAGGCGCTGCGCGCGAAGCCGCAACCCGCCGCCGAGCCGGCCAAGAGGCGCAAGCGCGGCCACGACGAGGAGCTGCAGATCGAGGCGCTCCGCGAGGAGACCCGACGGGCGCGGCTGGCGGCCGACGTGGCCGGCGAGCGCTCGAAGCGCGCCGAGAAGGCGCTGGAGGCCGTCGAGCGAGCCGCGAAGGAGTCCGCCGAGGCCGCGGCGGAGGCGCGCCGCGAGGCCGAGCGCTCGGCGGAGGCCGCGGCAGCCGCGGAGCAGCGCGGCGAGGCCCTGGAGGCTGTGGCGGGCCGCGCCGAACAGGCGGCCGAGGCCGCCGGAGAGAAGCTGGAGCAGGTCGAGCAGGCCGGCGCGCGCGCCGAGGAGGCGGTGGCCGCGACGGCTCGCGAGGCCGAGCGGGCCGGCGAGCTGAGCGCCGGAGCGGAGGGCCGCCTGGCCGAGGCTCGCGAGATGGTGGAGCAGGTCGCCGCCGGCCTGGCCCGGGCCGGCGAGCTGGCCGGCCAGGTGGAGCGCAGCGGCGCCGAGATGGCGAAGCTGGCCGAAGGGGTGACAAGCCACGGGGATCGGGCCGAGCGGCTGGCCGCGCGGGCCGTCGAGAGCGCGCGGCGGGCCGCCGAGCTGGCAAGTCGAGCCGAGGCTCACGCCACGCGACTCGACGCGCTGGCCGAGCAGCTCGAGCGCGCCGCCGAACGTGCCGAGCAGGCCGCCGCCGGCGCCGAGCGCGGCGCCGCGGACGCGAGCGAGGCGCGCGAGAGCGCCGAGGTCGAGGCCCGGGTGGCCAAGGTCCAGTCGGAAGCGGCGCGCAGCCACGTCCACGAGGCCGGCCGCTTCGCCAGGGAGTCGCGCGAGTCCGCCAAGAGCGCCCGCGAGGAGGGTGGCGCCGCTAGCACGAGCGGCACGCTGCGCTCACCCGGCGCGCGCATCACCCGCTTCGACGGCCCGCTGCGGCGCAAGCGCCTGGCCGCCCCCGCCCGCAAGCCGCGGCCGGGGTTCGACGACACGCGGCAGCCGATGGCCACGATCGCTCCCGACGGCAGCTTCCGCGAGCTGAACAGCCACTTCAGCGAGCTCGTCGGCTACAGCGAGTCGGAGTTCCAGGCCGCGACCTGGCCGCCGGCGATCGACCGCGACAACCTGTCGCGCCACCGCGAGCAGCTACGCGCGATGAGGACCGGCGAGCTGGACTCCGTCGACGTGAGCACCGCCTACGTGCACGCCCAGGGCCTCCAGGTGCCGGTGGTCGGGCGACTCTCCGCCGTGCGTGGCCGCGACGGCCAGCCGGAGCACTACCTGCTCGAAGTCCGCGCGCCCCAGCCGACCTAGACTCGCCCGCGGAGCGGCAGCCGTCTGGTGGCGGATCCGGCCTTCAAAGCCGGCAGGGCGCGGCAGCCCCGCGCTTGGAAGGTTCGATTCCTTCGCTGCTCCGTCGGCCCCGAACAGGTCAGCGAACCGCTGCGGGCATGCCGTGGTCAGCGCCGAAGATCCGATCGAGATCGGATTGATGGATCCCCGGCCGCTAGATGTTCACGTGGAGGGTGACCTGCCCATCGGGATACACGTCGCGGGCGGTCACCTCCAGCGCCAGCCCCTCGATCATCAGCGAGTCGTGCACCTGCGGGACCACTGCGACGTCCATGTCGCGTCGATAAGGAACCCAGGTGCGAGACGTGCCGCCGTAGCGCATCACCCCCGCCAAGATCGTGACGACCATCGGGACCAGGGGTAGGTCCGATTTCCGAAAAGCGCGACTCAGCGCGGGCGCTGGAGCGCCGGCCGGCGTGCGCCGAAGCGGCGCCGCTGGCTTCGCATCCCCGCGCGCTGCAGCGTCTCGAGCTCCTCGAGCGAGCGGCCGGCCCCTTCCGCCACGCACGTGAGCGGCGACTCGGCCAGCTGTGCCGGCATGCCGGTCTCGCGGCGGATGCGCTCCTCGAAGCCGCGTAGAAGGGAACCGCCGCCGGCGAGCAGGATGCCGCCCTGGGCGATGTCCGCCGCCAGCTCCGGCGGGGTCTGCTCGAGGGTCTCCTTGGTGGTGCTCACGATGGCGTCGAGCGGCTCCGCGATCGCCACGCGGATCTCCTCGCTCGAGAGCATCAGGTTGCGCGGCAGGCCGGAGCTGAGGTCGCGGCCGCGGATCTCCGCGAACTCCTCCTCTTCGAGCGGCAGCGCCGCCGCGGCCTCCCACTTGATCGCCTCGGCGGTCACCTGGCCGATGGCCAGGCCGTGCTCGCGGCGGACGTAGCGGGCGATGGCCTCGTCGAAGTCGTAGCCACCCACCCGCAGGGACTCCGACACCACGATGCCGCCGAGCGAGATCACCGCGACCTCGCTGGTGCCGCCGCCCACGTCGACCACGATGTGGCCCACCGGCTCGGCTATCGGGAGGTCGGCGCCGATCGCGGCCGCGATCGGCTCCTCGATCAGGTAGACGCGGCGGGCGCCGGCGGCCAGGCAGGCCTCCTCGAGCGCGCGGTTCTCGACCTCGGTGATCCCCGACGGCGCGCACATGACCACCTCGGGGTGGGCGAAGCGGCTGCGGTGCACCCGGCGCAGGAAGTAGCGCAGCATCTGCTCGGTGACCTCGAAGTCAGCGATCACGCCGTGGCGCAGCGGCCGGATGGCCGAGATCGTGGCCGGCGTGCGGCCGATCATGCGGCGCGCCTCGTCGCCGACGGCGTGCACGTCGCCGGTGGCCTCGTTCAGCGCCACCACCGAGGGCTCGGAGGCCACGATGCCCTTCCCACGCAGGTAGACGAGCGTGTTCGCGGTTCCGAGATCGATCGCTATGTCCCCGCTTCGCCGCGCCGCCATCCGGCAGAGCTTAGGCTTCCCGGCCTGTTCAGCGACGATCTGACCCTCCCGTTCCTCGAACGCATGCGCGCGGAGATCCCGGGCCTCGAGCTCGCGGACGCCCACACGCACATCGGCTCGAACGACCCCGACGGCTACCGCTGCACCCGCGAGGAGCTCACGGCCGTGCTCGAGGTGGCGGGCGCGCACGCCGCGGTCTTCCCGATGCACGAGCCGGACGGCTACCCGCCGGCGAACGACATGGTGCTGGAGCAGGCGAGCGAGTCCGACGGGCGCCTGGTCGCCTTCTGCCGCCTCGACCCCGAGGACGAGCCGCTGGCCGAGGCGAAGCGCTGCCTCGAAGCCGGCGCGCGCGGCATCAAGCTGCATCCGCGCGCGGAGGGCTTCACGCTCGACCATCCGGCGCTGCGTGACGTTTTCGCGCTGGCCCACGAGCGCCGCGCCCCGGTCCTGATCCATGCGGGGCGCGGGATCCCCGCGCTGGGCCGCCACGCGGCCGGGCTGGCGGCCGCCTTCCCCGACGCGCGCCTGATCCTGGCCCACGCCGGCATCTGCGACCTCGCCTGGATCTGGCGCTCAGCGCAGGAGCTGCCCAACCTCTACTTCGACACCGCCTGGTGGACGCCGAGCGACCTTCTGACGCTGTTCACCCTCGTGCCGCCCGGCCAGGTCCTGTTCGGGAGCGACGCGCCCTACGCCACCCCCACGTTCGGGGCGTCGATGGCCTTGCGCTACGCGCGCCAGGCCGGGCTCAGCGCCGAGCAGGCACGCTCGGTGGGCGGCGCCCAGCTGGAGCGGCTACTGGCCTGGGAGGAGCCGCTCGACGCGGGCGGCGCGGTGGGCACGGACGCGCTGTCGCACGACCCGCTGCTCGACCGCGTGTACTCGTGCCTCGTGTCGGCGATCGGCCAGATGATCAACGGCGTCGAGCCCACTGAGACCCTCCAGCTGGCGGGCCTTGCCTGCGAGGTGGGCGAGGAGGCGCCCCAGGCCGCGGTCTGCCGAATGGTGCTCAGTCTGATCGACAAGCGCTCGCGCTACCCGGCCGGCATCGACGGCCGCCCCGCGCGCTTCGCGCCCGGCCTGCACCTGATCGTGCTGGCCGCGTGCGTCACGCGCACGCCGGACGCGCCGCTACCGGGCCTGGACGAAGCTGTTTCGCCGTCGGAGGGCCGGGTAGCCAGATAGGCGGGCCATCGGATCTATTCAGCGGATCCTCGCGGGACGCCGAGTAGGGACGGCGGCCCAATTTTATTGCTCGCCGGCCTCGGGCTCCAGTACGAAGAACTCGAAGCCCATCGCCGGGTCGAAGGTGACCTGGCTGTGGTAGGTCAGCACCTTGCGGCCGAGAATCTCCTCGACGGCGCCGATGAAGCGGCCCGACACCTTGTCCTGGAAGGTCAGCCGCACCTGCCGCACCAGGTCCTCCTCGTCGTTCTTGACGAGCGTCTCCTCGACCGTGGTGAGGATGTCCTCGAGCACCGTCACGACGTAGTTGTCGAAGCGGTAGGTCTTCGCCTTGGTGGGCCCGCGCCCGTAGCACTCGCGGAAGATCCCGACGATCGCGTTGGAGACCTCCGCCAGCTGCCCGCCGACGTGTCGACGCTCCTCGACGTTCACGCTTAGGCCGCCTCTCGCAGGGCTTCCAGCTCGCGCCTCATGGCGAGCAGCTTGAGCGCCTTCGACTCGAGCTGACGCACGCGCTCGGCGGACAGGCCGAGGCGGCGGCCCGTCTCCCGCAGGGGCTGCGGGTCGTCGCCGTTGATGCCGTAGCGGAGCCTGATCACGTTGCGCTCGGGCTCCGGCAGCTCCTCGATGGTGCGCCGCAGCGTCTCCTCGGCGAGGTTGACCGAGACCTCCTCCTCGATGTCGGGCTCGCCGCTCTCGAGCAGGTCGCCGAGCGCCGTCTCGCCCTCCTCGCCCACGGGCCGGTCCAGGCTCGTGACGGTGCGGGCCGCCTCGCGGACCTCCTCCACCTGCTCGATCGGCAGCTCGGCGTCGGCGGCCACCTCCTCGTCGGTGGGGTCTCGGCCGAGCTTGGCCGCCAGGTCACGCCAGCTGCGCGCGATCTTGCGCTCGCGCTGGCCGATGTGCACGGGGATGCGGATCGTGCGCGCCTTGTTGGCGAGGCCGCGCTGGATCGCCTGCCGGATCCAGAAGGTGGCGTAGGTCGAGAACTTGTAGCCCTTGCGCCAGTCGAACTTCTCGGCCGCGCGGATCAGGCCGAAGATGCCCTCCTGGATCAGGTCGAGGAGCGACAGCTCCTGGCCCTGGTACTTCTTCGCGATCGAGACGACCAGGCGCAGGTTGGAGTTGATCATCCGCTCCTTGGCCTCGAGGTCACCCTGCTCGATCCGCTTGGAGAGCTCGATCTCCTCGGTCTTCGTGAGCAGCGGGTAGCGGCGGATCTCGTTGAGGAAGAGCTGCAGCGCATCCGTGGTGGCGGCAGCCAGCTCGCCGTTGCGGTAGTGGGTCGGCTCGACGGCTTCGCGGCCGCAGTCGTCGGAGATGTCGATGCCGAGCTCCTCGACCTCCGTCTCGAGCGCCTCGGTCTCGTCGTCGCTCAGCCCGAGCGCCTGTGCCAGCTCGTTCACCTCGGACAGCGTCACGCACCCGCCGCGGTCCTCGCCGCGGGCTATCAGTGCCGCGATCTCCGGGCGTGTGTTCGGATCTGCCATCTGCCTGATGGAGTCTAAGCCGCTGCCGCACTTGCGGCGGCGAGGCGATCCAGCGAGCGGCGCAGCAGCCTGGACACGTGCATCTGGGAGACGCCGACCTGCTCAGCGATCTCGGCCTGGGTCAGGTCCTGCTCGAAGCGCAGCTTCAAGATCATCCGCTCGCGCTCAGGCAGCGCCTCCATGCTGCCGCGCAGCACCTCGCCGATCTCGACCAGCTCATAGCCCGACTCCTCGGCGGACACCGAGTCGCCGAGCGTCCAGCCGGCGTCTTCGTCGTCGCTCGGCCTCGGCGCGTCAAGTGAAGTCGCCTCGTAGGCCGTGGCGGCCTCCATCGCCTCGAGCACGGCCTCGACCGGCGCGCCGATGGCGACCGCTACGTCGCGCGGCGTGGGGGCGCGTCCGAGGCGGCCCGGCAGCGTCCCCATCGCCTCGCTCACCTTGAGCACGAGCTCCTGGGTCGCGCGCGGCACGTGCACCGCCCAGCCCTTGTCCCGGAAGTGGCGCTTCAGCTCCCCGAGCATGGTGGGCACGGCGTACTTGGTGAACGCGTGGCCGCGCTCGGGCTCGAAGCGGTCGACCGCCTTCAGCAGACCCAGGCAGGCGACCTGGACGAGGTCGTCCTGGCTCTCGCCCGAGCCGCGATAGCGCCCGGCGAGCTGCCGCGCCAGGGGCAGGAAGCGGATGACCAGCTCCTCGCGAGCGGCCAGGTCGCCGGAGCGGTGATACCGCACCAGGAGCGCGTGGTCTCGCTCGCGGCGTTGCTCAGGCGTCTCTGGATTGCTGTTGTTGTGTTGCTCTCCAGGCGGAACGGTGACCGCCATGTTCTCCTCGCAGATCGTGTTCTGCGAGATCCGTCCCGCGGCCGTTATAGCGACCGTGGCCGTCCCTCAAAAGCGACCTTGTGCGGACCGTATCACCCTTCGGGCGCCACGGATGAAGCATCGTCCACCATTTCAAGCCTCTCCTCGAGGCGGGTGATGGTGAACACTCGTTGCACGGCATCCGGCCCGCGAACGAGCACAAGGCGGCGGCCGGCCTCGCGAGCGCGCTGGTCCGCGGTCACAAGGCAGCGCAAACCGGTCGAATCGAGGAAGCTGAGCCGCGACAGATCGAGCACGATCAGCGGTGCTCCATCGGCCTCCAGGGCCTGCAGCTCTTCTTCGACCTTGTTCACCGTGGACAGGTCGAGCTCGCCGCGAAGCGCGACACGCACGAGTCCATCAGCGACCTCGGTCTCGATCTCGAGGATCTCCACCGCGCATCAAGCTAACGGTTAGCCCGGGCGAACGCCAGGGTCGCGCAGCGCGCGGCGCCCCAACCGGTACGCAAAGTAGAGCTGGACCGCCGCGAACGAGAACTCGAGCACGCGCTGGGGAAGGGCGTTCGCGAGCTCGACCCCGGCCAGCACGCCGAGCGGCGAGAGCAGCCCGACCACGATTCCGTCGCGCAGGCGCACGTTGCCGTAGCCGTGCTGGCGCCAGGCCCCGACCAGCGCCACGGGCACGACGGCCACCAGCGACGTGGCCTCCGCGTGCAGCTGCGTAAGGCCGAGGAAGAACACGAGGCCGGGTACGAACAGGATGCCGCCGCCAACGCCGAGCAGCCCGCTCGTCACGCCGGCCGCGAAGCCCACCGCCAGCGTTCCCAGAAGCTCGCTCGTGTCCACCTAGAGCACCAGCAGGGCCGCGGACCCCACGAGCAGCACCGAGAAGATCCCGGCCACGACCCTGGCGGAGATGCGCTGCTGGAGCGCCGTTCCCGCCAGCACCCCGGCGATAGCCGGCAGGCCGATCAGCACTCCCTTGGCCAGGTCCGCGTTGCCGTACAGGCCGTGGACGACAGCGGCCAGCAGGGCGATCAGCACGATGGCGGCCAGGGACGTGCCGGTGGCCTCGTGCTCCTCGTAGCCGAACCAGAGCACCAGCAGCGGCACGATCACGGTTCCGCCGCCCACGCCGAACAGCCCGCTGAACGCCCCCGCCACCGTCCCGATGGCGGCGAGGCGGACGAACCGGGAGGACATCGCGGGGCATACTACGGGCGTGTCCGCTCCACCCGCAGACGCTCTCGCGGAGAGCCTCAGGCCGCTCACCGACGAGCCCACGAAGGCCGCCATCTTCTGCGACATCGACGGCACCCTCGCGCCGATCGTGAACCGGGCCGAGGAGGCCCACGTGCCGGAGGGGGTGTCGAAGCTGCTGGGCCGGCTCGGCCGCCGCTACGCCCTCGTGGCCTGCGTGTCGGGTCGCGCCGCCGCGGAGGCCAGGCGCCTGGTGGGTGTGGGCAGCATCGCCTACGCGGGCTCGCACGGGGCCGAGCTGCTCGAGCCCGGCTCGTCGGAGCCGCGCCTGATCCCCGCCTTCAAGAGCTGGGAGGGACACGTGCGCGGCTTCGCGGCCGAGCGCGACACGCCCGAGCTGCGAAAGCTGCGGGTGCGGATCGAGGACAAGGGCCCGATCGCGGCGTTCCACTGGCGCAACGTCCCCGACGAGGACGCGGCCCGCACCCACCTCGAGGGACTGGCCCAGGAGGCGAAGGCCGACGGCCTCGAGACCCACTGGGGACGCAAGGTCCTCGAGGTGAGGCCGCCCGTGCCGCTCAACAAGGGCCAGGCGGTGCGCGACCTCGTCGGCCGCGCCGAGGTGCGAGCCGCGCTCTTCGGCGGCGACGACGCCACCGACCTCGACGCCTTCGAAGCGCTCGACGCCCTCGTGCAGGAGGGCGCGCTCGACGGCGCCGTGCGCGTGGGCGTCAAGTCCGACGAGGGGCCGCCCGGCATCGCCGAGCGCGCCGACCTCGTGGTTGACGGCGTCGAGGGCTTCGCGCGGGTGCTCGAGGTGCTCGCGGGGGCATGAGGTTCCGCGAGCTGCTGCGTTCGTCGGTGCTGCTCTCGGCCGGAGCGGCAAGCGCGCTTGCCGTGGTCTCGATCTTCGGCACGACCCAGCAGGAGGACAACGTCCTGCTGTACGTGGCGCTCGGCTGGTGGGTCGCGGCAGCGGTGGCGGGACTCTGGATGGGCCGCCGGCTGCGCGCCACGCCCGGCATCGCCCGGCTGCTCGCCGATTCCCGCTCCACCACGTCACTGCCGGAGCTCGAGCCGGCCAGCGTGCTGTTCAACCGCCTCTGGCCGCTCGGCGTGTTCGCGGTGGCCGCGGGCGCGATCGGGATCGTGCTGCCCTCGGTACCGGCCGTGGCCACGGGCTATGCGCTGCTGGTGGCGCTCAGCTGGCGGCGCCAAGCGGCCGCCGTCGAGGCGATCGAGCACCGCGACGGGGTCGAGTTCTGGCTGGACCGCAGCTCGCCCTTCCGAGCCCCCCGCCTACTGCGGCTGCCGGGCCTGCGCAAGATCGAGCCGATGCCCGGCAGCGAGCGCGAAGCGGCCCGGCTGCATTAACGGCGAGGCTGCGCACCCGGCCGAGCCGGGTGCTTGCCCAACGGCTTGCTCCGCTTTCGCAGCTTGTCCAGCTCGGGCCAGCTGCGCGTGTTCGCCACCTGCTCCTTCGTGAGCCAGGCGCGGCGCGCGGTGGCGATCCCGTAGCGCAGCGTGACCGGAAGCGTGTCCACGCCGTGGGCGTCGGAGTCGATCACCAGCGTCACGCCTGCCTCGGCGGCCGCCTTCGCGTAGCTGTCGGGCAGGTCGCGCCGGTTCGCGTTCGAGTTGATCTCCAGGAAGGTGCCGGTCTTCGCCGCGGCCTCGATCACGCGGTCGATGTCGAGCGCGTAGCCCTCGCGCCTGCCGAGCATGCGCCCGGTGGGGTGGCCGATCGCGTCGACCAGCGGATGCTCGATCGCGGTGACCATGCGTTCAGTCATCTCCCGCTCCCCCATCCGGAAGGACGTGTGCACGCTCGCCACGATCCAGTCGAGCTGCTCCAGCAGCTCGTCCTCGTAGTCGAGCGAGCCGTCGGGCAGCACGTTGCTCTCGGTGCCCACCAGCACCGTGATGCCGTCCAGCTCGAGCGAGCGCACGCGCTCGATCTGGCGCTTCAGCTCGTCGGCCGACACGTCGTTGTTGAAGCCGTGACTGGCCGAGTGGTCTGTGATGGCGATGTACTCGTAGCCGTGGTCGCGCGCGGCCTCGGCCATCTCCGTGATCGTGTTGCGGCCATCAGAAGCGATCGTGTGCATGTGCAGGTCGCCACGGATGTCGGCCTCGGTGATCAGCTCCGGGAGCTTGCCGTCGCGGGCCGCCCTCAGCTCGCCGCGGTTCTCGCGCAGCTCGGGCGGGATGAACTGCATGCCCAGCCGCTCGTAGACCTGCTCCTCGGTCTCGAACGCCTCGGTCTGGCCGCTCTCGTCGTCGGCTATCCCGTACTCGCTCACGTGCAGGCCCCGTTTGACCGCCTCGCCGCGCAGCGCCTCGTTGTGCTTGCCCGACCCGGTGAAGTGCTGGAGCAGGTTGCCGAAGGCCCGAGCCTCGACGATGCGAAAGTCCACAGCCAGCCCGGAGTGGGTGATCGCGCGCGCTCCCGCCTCGCCCGTGGAGCCCACCTCGTGGACCTGGGGCAGCGCGGCGAACGCCTCGGTGAGCGCCTTCGGGTCGCTCGCGGCGGCCACGATGTCGAGGTCCTTGCAGGTGTCGGCCATGCGACGGGCGCTGCCCGCCAGCTCCACGCGCAGCGCCGCCGGGTGCTCGCGCAGCGCGGCCACCATCTCCTCGCCGATCGTCAGCGCCTTGGAGAGCAGCACGCGCGGCTGGGCGCTGCCGTCGGCGCCCGCCTCGAGCGCCAGCATCACGTTCTCCTCGGCCTTCTTGCCGAAGCCCGGCACGTCCTTCAGCCGTCCCTGCTCGGCCGCCTTGCGCAGGTCGTCGAGCGACTCCACGCCCAGTTCCGCGTTCAGCTGGCGCGCCCGCTTCGGGCCGAGTCCGGGGATGCGCGTGACCTCGATCAGCCCGCTCGGGATGCGCTGCTTGAGCTTGTCGGCCGACGGGATGCTGCCGTCCTCGAGCAGCGCGCCGATCTTCTCGGCGATCGTCTTGCCCACCCCCGCCAGCTCCTCGGCGCGGCCCTGGCGCTGCAGCTCGGCGACCGAGACGCCCGCCTCGCGGATCGCCTTCGCCGCGTTGCGGTAGGCCACCACCCGGTAGACGACCGCGCCGTCGAGCTCGTAGAGGCTGGCCAGCTCGTCGAAGGCCTCGGCGATCTCCGTGTTCCGCATCGCCGGTTAGCGTACGCGCCCGTGTCGGGGGTCTGGCTCGTGCTGCCCACATACACCGAAGCGGAGAACATCGGCCCCCTGGTGCGCGCCGCGCTGCCCGAGCTCGAGTCCTCCGGGCTGCCCCACCGCATCCTGATCGTCGACGACAACTCCCCCGACGGGACCGGCCGGCTGGCCGACGAGCTGGCCGCGGAGCTGGAGCACGTGCAGGTGCTCCACCGCCCCGGCAAGCAGGGGCTGGGGCGCGCCTACCTGGCCGGCTTCGCGGTCGCGCTGGAGAGCGGCGCCGACCTGGTGATGGAGATGGACTCCGACTTCTCGCACGACCCCAAGGACCTGCCGCGGCTGATCGCCGCGGCCGAGAGCGAGGCCGCCGACCTCGTGCTGGGCTCGCGCTACGTGCCCGGCGGTGGCGTGACCCAGTGGGGGCCGGTGCGCCGCTTCGTCAGCCGCGGCGGCTCGGCCTACGCGCGCTGGCTCCTAGGCGTGCCGGTGCGCGACCTGACCGGCGGCTTCAAGTGCTTCAACCGGCGCGTACTCGAGGCGATCGACCTGGAGGACGTGCAGGCCGACGGCTACGGCTTCCAGATCGAGCTGACTTACAAGGCGATCAAGGCGGGCTTCAAAGTGGCCGAGGTGCCGATCCTCTTCCGCGAGCGCGAGGTTGGCACGTCGAAGATGACCTCCCGGATCGTGCTCGAGGCGGTGTGGAAGGTACCCGCGCTGAAGCTGCGCGTACGCTGAATGGGGGTCGCTATATTTTATATAGTGACTCAGAACCTAGGGATGGAAAGGACCTACAAGTGGCCGGCAATCTCACCGAAGTAACCGACTCGAACTTCCAGGCGGAGGTGCTCGAGGCCGACAAGCCGGTGCTCGTGGACTTCTGGGCTCCCTGGTGCGGGCCCTGCCGGATCGTCGCCCCCCATCTCGAGGAGCTCGACGCCGAGCGCGACGACGTCACCGTCGTCAAGCTCAACACCGACGACAACCCGAACACGGCCGCGAAGTACAACGTGATGTCGATCCCGACGCTGCTGCTGTTCAAGCACGGCGAGGTCGCCCATCAGATCATCGGCGCCCTGCCGAAGCAGCGGCTCCTGGCAGAGCTCGAGCCGGCCTTGGCCGCCTAAGCCGGTCGCCGCCGGCCGCTATGCGGCCGTTACCGCTATGCGCAGCTCGCGGCCTTCGATGGTCGTGGGCTGCCCGCCTTCGGCGCCGTCGTAGTCCAGGGCGGTGGCGAGCGTCTCGCCGGCCACGTAGCCCTCGTGGGCGCGCGCGGCCGCGACCAGCTCGTCGTCGCCGCCCAGCGTCAGCGAAATGCGGTCCTCCACGTTCAGGCCCGCCGCCTTGCGTGCGGCCTGAACCGCGTGCACCACCTCGCGGGCAAGGCCCTCGCGGCGTAGCTCCTCGTCGAGGGTGACGTCGAGCGCGACGGCGTGCGTACCGGCGCGCTCCACCTGGTAGCCCTCGAGCGGCTTGAGCACGAGCTGCACGTCGTCGGCCGAGAGCGGGTGGTCGGTGCCGTCGAGGTTCACGGCCACCTGGCCGCCCTCGCGCAGCGTGCGCGCGGCGCGGTCGGCATCGAGGCCCGCCACGGCGGCCGCGATCTGCGGCATGTGCTTGCCGAAGCGCGGGCCGAGCGAGCGGTAGTTCGGCTTCAGCTCGAAGCTGCCCAGCTCGTCGGCCTGCGAGACGTAGCGGATCCCCTTCACGTTCAGCTCGTCGAGCAGCAGGTCCTGAAAGCGCTCGATCGCACGCTGCTCGCGGTCGGCGGCCACCACGACCGCCTCACGCAGGGGCTGGCGTACCTTCAGCTTGCCGTGGGCGCGGCCTGCGCGGCCCAGCTCGACCGCATCGCGTACCACCTGCATCTGCCACTCGAGCTCCTCGTCGCGCTCGCCGGGCTCGGGGTAGTCGCAAAGGTGCACCGACGGCTCGGAGCCGTCGAGGTTCTCGTAGATCGCGTCGGCCACGAAGGGGGTGAGCGGCGCGACCAGCTTGGCGATCGTCACGAGGCAGTGCTGGAGCGTGGCGAAGGCGGCCGGTTCGCCGTCCCAGAAGCGGCGGCGCGAGCGGCGCACGTACCAGTTCGAGAGGTCATCGACCAGGTCGGCGATGGCACGGCCGGCGAACGTGGTGTCGAAGTCCTCGAAGCGCTCGATCACGCGCTCCGTGGTGGCCGACAGCCGCGACAGGATCCAGCGGTCGAGGTCGTTCGGCTGGGCGGGCGGGCCGGTATCCCCGGCGTCGTTCACGTTCGCGTACAGCACGTGGAACGAGTAGGTGTTCCACAGCGTTCGCAGGAACTGGCGCACCCCCTCGCCGACGCCCTCGAGCGAGAAGCGATAGCCGTCCCAGGGCTGCTTCGAGGTGAAGAAGTACCAGCGCAGCGCGTCGGCGCCGTGGGCGTCGAGCACGTCCCAGGGCACGACGATGTTGCCGCGGCTCTTGCTCATCTTCTGTCCCTCGGGATCGAGGATCAGGCCGAGGCAGAGGACGGTCTCGAAGTCGGAGCGGTCGAACAGCATCGCCGAGATGGCCAGCTGGGAGTAGAACCAGCCGCGCGTCTGGTCGAGCGCCTCGCAGATGTACTGCGCCGGGAACTGCTCCTTGAAGCGCTCCTCGTTCTCGAAGGGCGCATGCCACTGGGCGAACGGCATGCAGCCCGAGTCCCACCAGACGTCGATCAGGTCGGGCACGCGCCGGAAGGTCTTGCCACCGCGCTCGAACGCGACGTCGTCGATGTACGGCCGGTGCAGGTCGTCCGGCACCTCGGCGCCGAGCTCGCGGAGCTCCTCGCGCGAGCCCACGCACACGATCTCGCCATCCTCCTCGGCGCGCCAGACCGGCAGCGGCGTGCCCCAGTAGCGCTCGCGCGAGAGCGCCCAGTCGACGTTGTTCTCGAGCCAGTTGCCGAAGCGCCCGTGCTTGATGTGCGCCGGGTACCAGGTGACCTCCTCGTTGGCGGCTAGGAGCTTGTCCTTGACCTCGGTCGTGCGGACGTACCAGCTCGACTTGGCGTAGTAGATCAGCGGCGTGCCGCAGCGCCAGCAGTGCGGATAGGAGTGCACGTAGGTCTCCGCCCGGAACAGCCGGCCGGACTCGCGCAGCGCGTCGATGATCTTCGCGTCGGCGTCGCGCACGTACATGCCGGCGAACGGGCCGGCGCGCTCGTCAAAGCGGCCGTCGGGCTTGACGGGGTTCTGGATCGTCAGCCCGTTGTCCTGGGCGAGCTTGAAGTCGTCCTCGCCGAAGGCGGCGCCGGTGTGCACGACGCCGGTGCCGTCGTCCACCGACACAAAGTCGCCCGCCAGCACGGTGTGGCCCTTCTCGCCGTAGTCGCTGATGTAGGGGAAGGGCGGCTTGTAGTGGAGGCCGAGCAGCTCCTCGCCCTTCATGCGCTGGACGACCCTTGCCTTTTCGCCGAGCACACGCTCCACGAGCGCCTCGGCGAGGATCAGCGTCTCGTCGCCGAGCTCGGCGCGCACGTAGGTGACGACGGGGTCAACAGCGATCGCCGCGTGCGGCACGAGCGTCCACGGCATGGTGGTCCAGGCGAGCAGCGACACGTCGGGCTCATCCTTCAGCGGGAAGCGCACGAACACGCTCGGGTCGACGGTGTCCTCGTAGCCCAGCGCCACCTCGTGCGAGGAGAGCGCCGTGCCGCAGCGGGTGCAGTAGGGCACGACCTTGTGGCCCTCTGTCAGCAGCCCCTGGTCGTAGACCTGCTTGAGCGACCACCAGACCGACTCGATGTAGTCGTCGTCGAGCGTGAAGTAGGCGTTGTCGGTGTCGAGCCAGAAGCCGATCCGCTCGGTCAGCCGGTTCCACTCGTCGATGTAGCGCAGCACCGACTCGCGGCACTTCGCGTTGAACTCGGCGACGCCGAAGCGCTCGATGTCCTCCTTGGACTGCATGCCGAGCTCCTTCTCGATCTCCAGCTCGACCGGCAGCCCGTGGCAGTCCCAGCCGCCCTTGCGCGGCACGTAGTGGCCGCGCATCGTCTTGAAGCGCGGGAAGACGTCCTTGAACACACGCGACAGCACGTGGTGCGAGCCGGGCCGCCCGTTGGCCGTGGGCGGGCCCTCGTAGAAGACCCACTGCGGCGAGCCCTCGCGCCGGCGCAGCGACTCGTGGAACACGTCGCGCTCGCGCCAGCGCGCGAGCACGACGTGCTCAAGGTCAGGGAAGGACTGTCCGGGGTCGACCGGCCGGTAACGGGACACTGCGTTCCCAGTCTACGAACGGCTCTAAGCCGCGAGTTTCCGGCACAGTTCGGCCAGGGAGCGCTTCTCGCCCTCGTCGAGCGCGCCGAAGGCCTGGCTGACCCGGCTGGCGTGGTCCGGGAACAGGCGCTCGACCAGCTCGCGGCCGGGCGGGAGCAGGTCCACGGCCGCGGCGCGGCGGTCCTGCGGCAGGCGCCTGCGCCGGACGAGGCCGCGGGCCTCGAGCGTGGCGGTGACCTCGGTGGCGTTTGCCTTGCTCCATCCGAGCCGCCGCCGCAGCGCGCGCAGGTGCAGGCTGCCCTCTGCCGTGGTCAGCACCACGAGCGCCGAGAAGCCGGCGGCGGACACGCCCTCGCGTTCCAGCTCGCCGGCCAGCGAGCGGCGCACGGCCGCCTCGGCGCGCAGCAGCGCCTGCAGGGCACGGTGTGCCAGCGGGTCGCCCAGCTCGAGCACGGTCATTCGCGGGCGATGCTAGGTCGCCCCGCGGACGGGAAAGGTCCGGTGCTCGCCCGATCACCGATCGGGCTGCGCGCCTCCCCAACGACCGGGCACTACGGGCGGGCGGCGAGCTTGATGCCGGGCGCGGCGCGCTCCTCGGCATCGGGCACGACCACGACCTGGTCGATGCGGCCGCTGTCCACGTAGCCCTTCAGGCGGTCGACCGCCTCGCTGGGGCCGGAGCCGAGCGACGGAATCGAGTGGTCGCCCGTCACGGGCATCGACTCGCGGTACTCGAACACCGGCGCCGCGGAGCCGACCTGGCGGACCGTGTACACGAGCCTGCCCACCACCTCGAGCGTGGCCTCCCCACCGCAGAACACGAACGCGGTGGGGTCGAGCGCGCGCATTGCGCGCACCACGCGCTCAGGCGGAAGGTCGAAGGCCAGCAGCAGCGTGCGGAACCCGGAGCGGCGCAGGCCAAGCTCGAGCGCCTGCACGTGCAGCGACTCCAGGTCGAGGCGCGCGCTCGAGTCGAAGATCAGGACGCCCTGTGGGCGGCTGGCGGGGGGCACCACCCGTCGGGCCGCGTGCAGCCAGCCCGTGGCCCAGCGGCAGGCCAGCTCGTACTCGGCCTCGCGGCCGTCGCGGCCGAGGGCCATCTCGATGGCCGGGAGCAGCACCTCCTCGACGGTGCGCTCGACCGAGCGCACGGCCAGGCTCTCCTCCATGATGCGGTCGGCGGCCGCCTCGTCGAAGTGCTCGAAGGCGTCGAGCAGCCGCGAGGGCGAGCTGGGGCCCTCGCCGCGCTGGCGGGCCACCTCGATCGCCGAGGAGATGTTGTGCGTCTCGAGCAGCGCGCGGCGCAGCGCCTCGAGCTCGGTCAGGTCGTACTGGCGGTGGCCGCCCGGCGTGCGGCGGGGCTGCGGATAGCCGAAGCGGCGCTCCCAGCTGCGCAGCGTGTTGGGGCTGACACCAAGCAGCTCGGCGGCCGCATTCGTCCTTATCCCACTCACGATCCGACTACTTTCCACGTCTGCGAGGGGAGCGGGGGCGAGTGAGGGCACATGCACAGGTTTTCGGCATCAGATCCACGAACTTGATGCAGGTTTGTCGCCCAACCAGGACCTTTCCGCAACTGATGGGTCCCTTCTTGCACGGGTTGAAGCGCCGAGTCGGCGCTTTCAGTGCCGGCCGAACTCGCTGGGCTCGACCGTGACGAGCGCCGCGCGCGGGGGCCCGCAGGTGGCGATCCGGGCGGCCATCGTGCCCACCCGCTGTGACTCCTCGGCGCCGCGCAGGCGCACCGGCATGACCACCGGGTCGCAGGCGCGCTGTGCCGCGCGCGCCACGTGAGTGCCGAAGTGGTCGTCGCCGAGCGGGCTGCCGATCACGTCAAGCAGCGGCTTGCCCATGAGCGTCTGCTCGGCGCCGAAGATGCGCTCGCCGGCCTCGCTGACCGCGGACACGGTCAGGTCGAAGGTGGCGATCAGGAAGGCGGCCGCGTCGCCCGGCAGCGCCTCGCGCGAGCAGGTGAGCATCAGTCCCATGCCGCAGCGATCGCAGACGCGCCCGCGCAGGTCGGGCCGGTGCGGCGGTTCGTCTGCGGGGTGCCCGCAACGCGAACAGAAGCGGATCGGCCGTGGCCGCCCGTCCCCTTCCGCGATGAAGGACCGGTCGATTCTTATGAGAGCGGTCATAGGTTGAGCTGGGGGCGGCCTGCAATGGGAACATGGAACCGGCGCCTTCGCACCCTGAGGTGAGCAAATGCACCGGTTTCACGTGAGAACCCGAACGAGATCCGCCATCGCCGTCGCCGCAAGTTGCCTGGCTGCGCTGCTCTCGGGCTGCGGCGACGACCCCGGCCCGCTCCCCAGCGCGTGCGGCGAGGGCGACCAGGCGCTGCTCACCGCGCTGCGCTCCGCTCCCGGGCGGGTGCGCCTGGCCGGCGCCCGGCTCTCGGACTGCCTGCAGAAGGGCGCCAGCGGCGACCAGCTCCAGCTCGTCGGAACCGGCTTCGTGGGGGCGGCCTCGCGCCTGTCCGACCGAGCACGCCGAAAGCCCGAGGGCCAGGCCGCCCTGGAGCTGGGCTACCTGGTGGCGGCCGCCCACCGCGGCGGCGCGCACACCCAGGGCGTGCACGACGAGCTGCTGCGCCGCCTCGACCAGGAGGCCAACTCGATCGACACGAGCTCGCGTGCCTACCGGCGCGGTGCACGGGCGGGGCGGGCGGCTGGATAGGCTGTCCACATGGCTGTCCAGCAGGAGCTGTGGGGCTCTGAGACAAGCAAGGCGGTGGACAACTTCCCGGTCTCGGGCGAGCGCGTGCCCACGCCTGTCGTGCGCTGGCTCGGCCGCATCAAGGCGGCCGCCGCGCGCGTGAACGGCGAGCTCGGCCTGCTCGACTCCGACATCGCCGAGCGCGTGGCCGCGGCCGGCGACGAGATCGCCGCGGGCGATCACGACGACCAGTTCCCGATCGACGTCTTCCAGACCGGCTCGGGCACGTCCTCGAACATGAACGCCAACGAGGTGATCGCCAGCCTCGCCGGCGAGGGCGTGCACGCCAACGACCACGTGAACATGGGCCAGTCCTCCAACGACGTCTTCCCGTCGGCCGTGCACCTGGCCGCCGTGGCCGAGACGCGCGACGAGCTGCTGCCCGCCCTCGAGCAGCTCGCGACCTCGTTCGAGAAGAGGGCCGACGACTTCTCCGAGCTGGTCAAGGCCGGCCGCACCCACCTGATGGACGCCGTTCCCGTCACGCTCGGGCAGGAGTTCGCCGGCTACGCGGCCCAGATGCGCCTGGCCCACGAGCGCGTGAGCGACGCGCTCAAGCGCGCTCAGCAGATCCCGCTTGGCGGCACCGCCACGGGGACCGGCTTGAACACGCATCCCGAGTTCGCCGAGCGCGTGCGCGCGAAGCTCGCCGAGGGCACCGGCCTCGACCCCCAGGCGCCGCTCGACCGCTTCGAGGCGCAGGCGAACCGCGACGGCCTCGTCGAGCTGCACGGCGCGCTGAAGGTGGTAGCCGTTTCGCTCACGAAGATCGCCAACGACCTCGTGCTGATGGGCTCGGGGCCGCGCACCGGCCTGGTCGAGCTGGCGCTGCCCGAGCTCCAGAAGGGCTCGTCGATCATGCCCGGCAAGGTCAACCCCGTGATCCCGGAGGTCGTGCTGCAGGTGGCCGCGCAGGTGATCGGCAACGACGCCGCGGTCACCGTGGCCGGCACGCAGGGCGCCTTCGAGCTGAACGTGCGCGTGCCGGTGATCGCCCGCAACGTGCTGCAGTCGATCGCGATCCTCTCCTCGGTCTCCAGGCTGCTGGCCGAGAAGGTCATCGACGGCGTGGAACCCAACGAGGAGAACCTCAGGCGCTACGCCGAGTCCACGCCGGCGATCGTCACCGCGCTCAACCCGCACATCGGCTACGACCAGGCCACCGAGATCGCCAAGGAAGCAATGGAGACCCAGCGCACGATCCGCGAGGTCGCGCTGGACAAGGGCGTCGACGAGAAGACGCTCGACGAGGCACTCGACCTGCGTGCGATGGCGCGCGGGTCCGATACCTCCGGCTGAGCCGTCCTGGCAGGCCCGTACCGTCGTGGCGGCGATGGGCGACCAACACTTCAAGGACGCGGTAGACGCCGTCTCGAAGGTGATCGACGGCGCCGGCGTGGTGGTGATCGTGGTCGGGCTCGTGATCGCCGCGGGGCTCTTCTTCGCCCAGCGCGACCGCTCCGACGCCTACCGCACCTTCCGCCAGCAGGTGGGCAAGGCGATCCTGCTGGGCCTCGAGTTCCTCGTGGCCGCGGACATCATCCGCACCGTCGCGGTGGAGCCGACCTTTCAGGGCGTCGGCGTGCTGGCCGTGGTCGTCGCCGTTCGGACCTTCCTGAGCTTCACTCTCGACGTCGAGCTGGAGGGTCGCTGGCCGTGGCAGCAGCGCGCGGCATGATCGGGCAGGCGATGAGCGAAGCCAGCCGGGTGCTCAGGGCCGAGACCGACACCCACCTGCACCTGCGCCAGCGGCTGTTCAAGATCGGGCTGGTCTCGGTGGTGGTCGACCTCGTGTGCGCCGTGCTCGCCTATTACCTGGAGCGCCACGGGCCGCAGACGGAGATCCACTCGCTCTGGAAGGCGTTCTTCTGGACGTCCACTCAGCTGCTCACGGTCTCGTCACAGCTCAAGAACCCGGTCACCACCGGCGGCCAGATCCTCGACATCTTCATGGAGATCTACGCGATCACCGTGGTGGCCACGCTGGCCGGCTCCTTCGGCGCCTTCTTCCACAAGCGCAGCATGGAGCGCGCCGCACCCGCAAACTAAGGCCTGTGAGCCGCGACGTCCTTCTTTTCCTCACCGTCTTCCTCGCGTGTGCGGTCGAGGGCGTCGAGGCGGTCACGATCGTGCTCGCCGCCGGCCTCACCCGAGGCTGGCGCTCGGCCCTGGCCGGGGTGGGTGCGGCGCTTGTGGTGCTGGCGGCGATCGTCGCCGCCCTGGGGCCGGCCCTCACGGTGCTGCCGATCGACGTGTTGCGGCTGGTCGTGGGCGGCCTGCTGCTGGTCTTCGGGCTGCAGTGGCTGCGCAAGGCGATCCTGCGTGCGAGTGGGTTCAAGGCGCTGCACGACGAGGACGCGATCTTCGCCGCGGAGCTCGCCGCGGCACAGGCGGCCGGCCGCGACCCGCGCGGGATCGACGGCTATGGCTTCACGGTCAGCTTCAAGGGCGTGCTGCTCGAGGGCCTTGAGGTGGCGTTCATCGTGGTCACGTTCGGCTCGAACCAGCACAACGTCCCCCTGGCGGCGCTCGCCGCCCTCGCGGCGGTCGCGGCGGTCGTCGCGGCCGGCGTAGCCGTACGCGCGCCGCTCAGCCGGATCCCGGAGAACACGCTCAAGTACGGCGTCGGCGTGATGCTCACCGCGTTCGGGACGTTCTGGGGCGTCGAGGGGGCGGGCGCGCATTGGCCGGGTGGCGACACGGCGATTCCGATCCTGATCGCCTTCACGTTCGCTGTGTCGATAGTGCTCGTCGCCGGCATGCGCCGGCGTCACTCCCCGCAGGTCGCGGCGCGATGAGCCGGCTCCGCGCCCTGGGTGCATTTATCTACGACTTCGTCATCGGCGACGACCCGCTCATCGCCGCGGGGATCGTCGTCGGACTGGGCCTCACGGCCGCACTCGAGGGCGCCGGCGTGGCAGCGTGGTGGCTGATGCCGATCGCCGTCGTGGCGCTGCTGAGCCTGTCCCTGCGCCGCGCTACCCGCTAGAACTGCGCCACCGACTCGGGCGCGTTGCGCTCGAGCGCCGCCCAGCCCACGTCGCGCTCTTGCTCCCGCTCCTCCTCGGCGACGCCGCCGCGAATCCCGAACAGGCGCTTCGCCAGCAGAAGGTAGGCGACGACGGCCAGGTTGATGAGGAAGGTGAGCAGCTTCAGCGGCGACAGCCTGTTGGCCAGCTCGTAGATCTCGAGCGGCAGCAGCGAGGCCGTGACCAGGAAGGTCAGGTACTCGGCCCAGCGGCGCTGGTACCAGAGGCCGAATGCCTCGAGGCCCTCCACGAGCGCGTACACGGCGAAGACGAGGCCGACGAGCTTCAACGTGTTCGACTGCAGCGAGAAGGCCCGCTCGACCTCGTGCGCCAGGCCGTGACGCGAAGGCGTCCCGCTGCTCGCTCCGGTCTGGAGGTCGGCGAGCACGCGGAAGGCGCGGTGGCGCAGGGCGTCGCGGTGCGACGCGAACGTGAAGATGATTACGGCGATCGCCCCGAGCACGAGGAAGTGCAGCGCGCGGTTGATGGCGATGAGCCGGAGGACGATCTTGTCGCGCAGCGGCTTTCCGCGCAGCGGCAGGTCGATCTCTTCGCGAGTCGGCGGCAGGTCCCGCGCAGGGGCGTCCGGGTGCGGTACGGGCAGCCAGGAGTCGCAGCGCAGGCAGCGGTGCCAGCGCACGCCGTCGTACTCCCGCGCGATTACGCCTTCGTCATCGCGCAGATCGCGGGCGTCGACCCCGATCAACTCGTGCCCGCTGAGGCCGCAGACCAGCAGCTCGTAGTGAAAGCGGGGGCGAAAGCGGCTGGGCTCGACCAGGTCGACGCCGGGCAGCGGAGTGCGGCTGGCCACCACCGCAGCTTGGCAGGCCGGAGAGCTGGGTCAGCCGCCGCCGTACGCCACGACGAGGTCCGTCAGGATGCCGACCGCGAAGCCGGCGGCGAGCAGGCAGAGCCCGAGCTCGCGGTGACCGTAGCGGCGCATGCCGTGCCAGATCTCGCCGATCACGTAGAGGATGGCCCCCCCGGCGACCGCGTAAAAGGCCAGCTCGAGCGGCTCGGACGTGACGTTGTAGCCCACCATCGAGCCCAGGAAGGTCGGGCCGCCGCCGATCAGGCCGGCCAGCGCGAGCCAGCTCCAGGAGGGCCTCACGTCGCCGAGCGGGCCGACGATCCCGAAGCCCTCGGTGGCGTTGTGCAGGGCAAAGCCGATGATCAGCACGGTGGCGAGCCCGATCTCGCCGCTCTGGGCCGAGACGCCGATGGCAAGCCCCTCGGCGAAGTTGTGCACGCCGATCGCGGCGGCGATGATGAGCCCGGTCCGCAGCGCCTGGGAGCGCACGCGGTCCTCCTGGCTGGCGATGTGGCGCTGATCGTGGGCGGTCAGCACGTCGGTGGAGCCGCCGGCGACAGGGGCGTGAATCGGCTTTCTCGACCGCAGCTGGCGCTCCAGGAAGCCCAGCCCCGCGCTGCCGACCGCGAAGCCACCCACCAGCATCAGCGCGAGCGCCGCCGCGTGTCCGAAGCTGCCCTTGCCGGCCTTGTAGGCCGCGAGCGCGTCCTCGGCGATCCCAAAGCCGTGGCTCAGCACGTCCACGAGCAGGAACACGAGGATGCCGACCGAGAACATGGCCAGGCCCACGCGCGCACGTGAACTGAGCAGCTGAAGCCGCCCGGCCGGCAGGCCCAGGTAGATCGTGAAGCCGGCGAGCGCTCCCAGCAGTGCGGTTTCGGCGAAGGACATGATCCGGGTCTTAGAGCTTAGGGCGCCCTAAGAGATTTGCCAGCGTAGCGAACTTACGGCTTCAGCGCGACTTCTTGCCGCCCTTGCGCCCCGCGGCCTGCTTCTGCGCGCGGTTTCCGCCGCTGGCGCTGCCGCTGCTCTGGCTGCTGCCCCCGCCGCCGGAGCGCTTGCCGCCCTTCTGCGAGGCGTCAGGGGTGTTGGATGCTCGGTCCGTGGTCCTTCGCCATCGTGCCTCCTCTCGGATCTACCATCAGGTACCCATGACGGAAGACCGCACGCTTGTCCTGGTGTCCTCCGCGCAGCTGTGCACAGGCATCGCCGGGCTGGCGCTGGCGCTCCGTCGCCGCCACGCCTACGACATACCGCTCATGCACGGGCGCCGAGACGCGATCGCGCGCGAGTCCCTGCTGATGGGCACGGCGCTGTCGGCGCCCGGGCCGATGCTCGCCGTCCAGGCGGCCGCGACCGCGGTGCTGGCCCGCCGCCACAGCCCGCCCGCCGCCCGCGCGCTCGGGGCGCTGGGCGCCATGATGGTGCCGGGCTACCTCATGGAGCGGCTCACACGCCAGGGCCTCCGCCGCGGCGCATGGGATTCAACGGAGCTGCGGCTCGCGCTGGCCGGCCTGGCCCTGGCCGCAGGGATGGCCCCGCTGGCCGTCCGCGTTCAGGCCTTGCAGTCGTAGACGATCTCCACCGCCCCACCGGGGAGCGCGCTCTCGTGAGCCGAGCACGAACACGTCCATGTCCGGCCACGGCCAGCGGCCGGCGCCGAGGGCGGGCTCTAAGGTCGTGCGACCCATCAGCACCGCGTCGCAGCTCTTCTGGAACTCGGGGAATCCGTAGCTCTCGCCGGCCACGAAGGACGGATCTGCGAGCTGGGCCGGCCAGCCCTCCGGCGTGGTTACGTAGCCGTCGAGGCTCATGCACAGACGCGTGCGGATCTGCATGCTCACTTCCCTCCCTCTCGTTTCAGCTTGCGCCAGCCGCCCGCGCGGTTGTTGGCGATGATCTGCCTGAACATGGCGGTGAGGGCCGGGGCATTGATCGTCTCGCCCTGGCGGACCGCCACCTGCGGGCACTCTTGTTCTCGTGGCCGGCGGTGATTATCCCCTCGGGGTCGGGGACGATCGCCCCGTCGTAGAGGAAGACGTTCACGCGGTCCTTCGCAGCCAGCAGGGCGCAGATGTTGCCCTCCAGCACGAAATACGGCTGCGTGGTGCGCTTGATGGTCTCTTCGACCTCCGGGTCAGCGGCGTGAACGAGCTCGCGAACCTCACGGCAGACGGCCTGCTGCCACTCGGGCAGGGCCTCGATGTAGTTGTCGACACGCGGATCGGAGCTGGACAAGATCGGTTGCTTCCGGCGCTTGGGAGTGGGAGCCTTGCAAAATGCCCATTCTGAACAGGGAGACGCCATGCCCAAATTCCTGATCGAAGCGTCGTTGACCGCGCAAGGCGCCAAGGGGGTTCAGAGCGAAGGAGGGACTTCCCGCAAGGAGGCGGTGACGAGCGCCGTGGAGAGCGTCGGCGGGCAGCTCGAGAGCTTCCACTTCGGCTTCGGTGAGAGCGACGTCTTCGTTGTCGCGGACTTCCCCGACAACCAGGGCGCGGCGGCGATGGCGCTCGCCGTGAACTCGTCCGGGGCCGTGACGACGAGGACGGTCGTGCTCCTGACGCCCGAGGAGGTGGACGAGGCCGCGAAGCGCTCTGTGGCCTACCGGCCGCCGGGCGCCTGAGGCGGACCCGGAGGGTCCTCCGTCGTTCAATATCTTCGCCGTGGCCGCTGAGTCACAGCGCCGCTCAGGTCTCCGTGCCCAAGCGGGTCGTATTGGCGGCGGGGATAACCGTCCTCGCGATCAACGTGTGGACGGGTGGCCCGTTGCTGGCCCTGTGGATCGGCTCCCGAGCAGCGGGACAGGCGGCCGAGCACCCAGACCAGGGTGAAGCTGATCAGGGCCAACGCGACCACGACGATGCCTACCGCCCCCATCGTCGGCGGCCCGCTGCCCTGTGCTACGCAGCATGCGTGGCGAGAGGCCCCAGTACGACGGCGTTCAGCCGACGCTGACGACGCCCGAACGCATCCTGGTCGCGATGGTGGTGGTGGGTGTTCGTCGCGTTACGAAATCTGGTCTTTCTTCTTTTTCGGCTTCGCCTATCGACAACCAGAGCGGACGCTCCGCCATCCCCGTGTGGCATGCGACGGCGGGCGACCCTAGAGGTTGACGGGTTAGGAGGGAGGGGCGGGATTTTGTCCCCCTCCGCGCGGCGCAACTTCGGGATGGCCCGACCTAGGTCGCAGCGATCGCGATCGCGACCCGCCGCCCGTCAGAGGTCAGGCGTTCGCAACGACTTCGCCGACATCGATGCTGTCGAGGGTCACGCCTTCGGGGGGCTGGAACTGGCCGGCTGCGCTTCGGGCGTTGTCCTCAGACTCGAAGACGATCACCGAGGCGCCTTGCTTCTCGCCGTCGAGTCGAACCCAGTAGCCCGCGACGAAGCCGGGCGCCTGCGACACCATGGGAACCACCTTCTCCCGCAGCTCCGCTAGGGACGCCGAATCGTCGTCGCTGAGTGCGGCCCTGACCACCACTGCATGCATACGTACCTCCCTCGAAAGCTGGATCGCGACTGTATCGCGAATGTGGGGTTAGGAGAGACGGGCGGTTTCTTGTCCCCTCCCTCCGACCGCGGGCAGTGAGGGCAGCCGCTTAAATCTCCGCTCGGCCGCGATAGCCGCGGAGGCGAGCGACCGGACCGAGCGCCGCCGTGAGGACTCGCAGCAACGGCCATGGCGGGCTTAAAGGTCGTATCTCGTCGCCGAACTCGGGGACCATGACGGCGAGCTGCAAGGTCCGCGGCATGCCTTTCGCATCGAGCTTGTCCTGCTGGGCCAGGGCGAACATCGTCTCGAAGAAAGACGCGATGTCGAGCGCCGGCCGGAAGTACTGGATCGAGTGCGCCTCCTCGCCGCCGTCATTCCAAAATCGGTGCGGCTCGTTGGCCGGCACACTGATCGTTTCTCCAGCGCCCAATCGGCGCTGCTCGCCGGCCACCTCGAACATGAGCGATCCGGACACGACCTCCGCCCCACTCTCCTGCTTGGGGTGGACATGGACCGGCTCGCGCTCGACGGTCGGCGGGTTCACACTTTCGATGCGTAACTGCTGGTCGCACAGCTCGACGAAAGTCATGCGCTGGCCGGTACGCGGATTGGAAATCTGCTGGCCTTCGCGTGGCATCCAATCCGCAGCCTACTTTGGAAACAGGGCCTAAAGAAGTCTGGATCCGCCCGGGTGGGCGCGCTCAGACCAAGCCGCCGGCCGGCCCGAACGATGTCCGACTCGCCCGGTCGGCGTTACGGCAATGCCGGTTTCGATGCGCTTAGAACTACCCCGCCTAGAGGTTGACGGGTTAGGAGGGAGGGGCGGGATTTTGTCCCCCCTCCTTGCTCGCACTCGGCGCGCGACTAGACAACCCTTCGAGGACTTCCTTCAGGCGAGCGAGGTCACGCCCGAGCTGGCGCCCGGCCGCCCACGACAGCAGCGGCTCCGCGATCCTCAGAGGACCCGGAGCCCGGCCCCCGCCCGTAAAGGTCACGAGCGTGCCGTCGGGGACGGCTTTCACCTCGCGGACACCGGCGAACTTGATCGGACCCGAGGCGACCTTCATGCCGAACCTGCGGTTCGGCTCGTAGGCCGTGACCTCGAGCGAGAGCGCCAGCCGCCGGCCGAGGAAACGACCGGCCTGCTCAAACGTCGCGCCCACGTCGATCGGGCCTGGAGACGTCTTACGCGTATGGCGGCTCGCGGAGCTCCAGCTGGGGTCGTTCTCAGGGTTCGAGAGAAATGCGAACACCAGCTCGGCCGGCTGGCTCGTGACCATGGTCTGCTCGAAGCGAGCCATCGTGTCCCGCCGTCCCTCTGACCCTCCTACAGGTTGACGGCCACGTACTTCGTCTCGAGGTACTCCTCGATGCCCTCGTCGCCGCCCTCGCGGCCGACGCCCGACTGCTTGACGCCGCCGAAGGGGGCGCCGGCGTTCGAGACCATTCCCTGGTTCAGGCCGACCATCCCGGTCTCGAGTCCCTCGCAGACGCGCAGGGCGCGCTTCAGGTCGCTCGTGTAGACGTAGGCCACGAGGCCGTACTCGGTGTCGTTGGCGCGGGCGATCGCCTCCTCCTCGTCGGAGAAGCTCGTGACCGGCGCCACCGGGCCGAAGATCTCCTCCTTGAGCACGCGCGCGTCGTCGGTCACGCCGTTCAGCACCGTGGGCGGGTAGAAGTAGCCGCGACCGTCCGGGATCGAGCCGCCGACCACGCAGTCGGCGCCCTTCCCGAGCGCGTCCTCGACCAGCTCGGCCACCTTCTCGCGCGAGGGCTGGTCGATCAGCGGGCCCACCTTGACGTCCTCCTCGGTGCCGCGGCCGACCTTCAGGTCGCCCATCTTGGCGGCGAGCTTCTCGGCGAACTCGTCGGCGATCGAATCGGCCACGTGGAAGCGGTTCGCGGATGTGCAGGCCTCGCCGATGTTGCGCATCTTGGCCATCAGTCCGCCCTCGACCGCGTCGTCCACGTCGGCGTCAGAGAACACGAGGAAGGGGGCGTTGCCGCCCAGCTCCATCGACACCTTCAGCACGTTGTCGGCGGCGGCCGCAATCAGCGTGCGGCCGACCTCCGTCGAGCCCGTGAAGGAGAGCTTTCGCAGGCGGCCGTCGGCGATCACCGGCTTGGTGACGTCGCTCGACTTCGAGGTGGTGACCACGTTCAGGGCGCCTGCGGGCAGCCCGCACTCCTCGAGGATCTGCGCCATCGCGATCATCGAGAGCGGCGTCTGCTGGGCCGGCTTGATCACGCTGCAGCAGCCGGCCGCGATCGCCGGGCCGACCTTGCGCGTGCCCATCGCCATCGGGAAGTTCCAGGGCGTGATCATCAGGCAGGGGCCGATCGGCTGCTTCATCACCAGCACGCGCCCGGCTCCGTTGGCGGCGGGCTTGTAGGAGCCCTCCACGCGCAGCGCCTCGCCCGAGAACCAGCGGAAGAACTCGGCCGCGTAGACGACCTCCGACTTCGACTCGGCGATCGGCTTGCCCATCTCGAGCGTCATCAGCAGCGCCAGCTCGTCGGCGCGCTCGTTGAGCATCTCGAATGCCTTCCAGAGGATCTCGGCGCGGTCGTTGGCGGGCGTCGCGGCGAACCCCGCTTGCGCCTCGACGGCGGCGTCGAGGGCCGCCGTGGCGTCGTCCGGCGTGCCGTCGGCGACCTCCTTGACCGTCTCCTCGGTGGCCGGGTCGGTGACCGCCAGCGTCTCCCCGTTGCCGGAGTCGCGCCACTCCCCCCCGATGAAGAGCTGGCCCTTGACCTTGTCGACCACCTCTTGTTCGTTGGTCGCGATGCTCATGTCGCCACTGTCTCGGTACCCAGCTCCTCGCTGATCGCCACGTCCAGTGAGTAGTCGATCGGGAGCACGATTACCGACGGGCTGTCCAGCTCGAGTGCCTCGCGCAGGCGCTCGCCGAAGTCGTCGGCCGACTCGCAGCGCCAGGCCGGCACGCCGAAGCTCTCGGCGAGCTTGACGAAGTCGGGGTTCGTGAAGTCCACCCCGAAGTGCTCGCCGAACTTGTTGTCCTGCTTCCAGACGATCGAGCCGAACTGGCGGTTCTCCCAGATCACGTTCACGAACGCCGTGCCGAGGCGGTTGGCCGTCTCGAGCTCCTGCATGTTCATCAGGAAGCCGCCGTCGCCGTTCACCGTCACGACCTTGCGCTCGGGATGAACGAGCTTGGCCGCCACCGCCGCCGGCACCGCGAAGCCCATTCCCGCCAGGCCGTTGGCGATCAGCACGGTGTTTGGCTCGTAGGCCGGGAACATCCGGCCGATCCAGAGCTTGTGGAGCCCAACGTCCGAGATCAGGATGTCCTCGCGGCCGAGGGCCTGGCGGATCTCGTAGAGCGCCCGCGGGGGCTGCACGGGGAAGTGGTCGTCGTCATTCGCGCCCTCGAAGTAGCTCTGCACGAGGTCCCTGAGGCGCGCCGAGCCGCCGCTCGCGCCGACGTCGCCGCACTCCTCGGCGAGCCGGGTGAGGATGTGGTCCATGTCGCCGATCAGGTCGACCTCGGTCATGAAGAACTCATCCACCTCGACCGACGCGGTGTCGATGCAGACGATGCGCTTGTCGCGGTCGGGGTTCCAGTGCTCGGGCGAGTGCTCGACCAGGTCGAAGCCGACCGTGATCACCACGTCGGCGTCGCCGAACCCGGCCATCTCGTAGTCGCCCGACTGGAGCCCGACCGAGCCGAGCCACTTGGGGTCGTCGGCCGCGATCGCCCCTTTGCCCATGAACGTCTCCGCCGCTGGGATGCCCGTGGCCTCGACGAAGCGGCGCAGCGCCGGCGCGCAGCCTACCCGCGCCACGCCGTTGCCGACCAGCACGACCGGCGCCTCGGCGCCGCGGATCAGGTCCACGGCGTCGCGCAGCTCGTCGGCCGAGGGCTCCGGCCGGCGCACGCGGGTCTTGGGGATGAGCGGCTCGGCGTCGAGCTCGGCCTCCATCACGTCCTCGGGCAGCTCGAGGTGCGTGGAGCCGGGCTTCTGCTGCTGTGCCACCTTGAAGGCCTTGCGCACGACCTCGGGAATGATCCGCGGGTCGGACACGCGCGCGTTCCACTTGGTGATCGGGCGCATCATCCGTTGCAGGTCGATGTATTGGTGCGACTCCTTGTGCATGCGCGCCAGGTCGCCCTGGCCGGTGAGGGCCACGAGCGGAGCGCGATCGAGGTAGGCGTCCGCGATACCGGCCACGAGGTTCAGCGCCCCGGGGCCGAGGGTCCCGAGGCAGACTCCGGCGGTGCCGCTCAGCCGGCCGTAGACGTCGGCCATGTAGGCGGCGCCCTGCTCGTGGCGCACCGGCACGAACTCGATCGAGGACTTCTCGAGCGACTCGTTCAGGTCGAGCGTCTCCTCGCCCGGGATGCCGAAGACGTACTTGACGCCCTCCGCCTCCAGGCAGGCAACGAAAACCTCGGATGCCTTCCGCTTCGCCACGCGCCGGGAGACTAAAGGAATGGCCCCCTCATGCCGCTACCTTGAGGAGGTCCCCGGGTTTTCCCCTCTATGCGCAGATTCGCCCTCCTGACAGCCCTGCTCGTCGTTGCCGCCGCGCCCGCGGCGGCCGACGCCGCGACCGTCAACGTGATACGCGGCGGAGGCTGGGGCCACGGCATCGGCATGAGCCAGTACGGGGCCTACGGGTACGCCCAGAACGGGAGCGGCTACCGCGACATCCTGGCCCACTATTACCAGGGCACCGTCCTCACCCAGAGCTCGGGCGCTCCCGTGCGGGTGCTGCTCCAGCCGGTCGACCCCTACATCCGCGTGCGCGGTGCCATCCGCGCCGGGGCCAAGGCGCTGAACCCCTCCACCACTTACGTGGCCAGGCGCTCCGGCTCCACGATCGTCCTGCGCAACTCGCACGGCAAGCTCGCGGGCCGCTTCCCCGCGCCGCTAAGGCTCGAGCGCCCCGGCCACCCGCTGCGGCTGCTCGGCCCGGCGCTGAACGGCGTCTCGGGCGGCCTCTACAGGGGAGCGATCGAGGTCAGCACCGCACTCGGTGGGGTGAGCGCCATCAACGTGCTCGCGCTCGACCCCTACGTGCAGGGCGTGGTGCCGAGCGAGATGCCGTCCTCCTGGCATCCCGAGGCGCTCAAGGTCCAGGCCGTCGCCGCGCGCAGTTACGCGCTCGCCACCGACAAGCCCGGGGCGTTCGACCAGTACCCCGACACGCGCTCGCAGGTCTACCGCGGCATGTCGGGCGAGAAGGCCACGACCAACGAGGCGGTCGCCGCCACCGCCGGCCAGGTGCTCACCTACAACGGCGCGCCCGCGGTGACCTACTTCTTCTCCACCTCGGGCGGCCACACCGAGAACATCGAGAACGTGTTCCTCGGCTCCTCCCCCAAGCCCTATCTGCGCGGCGTTGACGATCCCTATGACGGCGGCTCGCCCTACCACCGCTGGAGCATGCGGCTGTCGAACGCGTCGATGGATGCCCGGCTGGGCAGCTACTCGCC
>JBBQRG010000008.1:0-54965 GCA_038215095.1 Solirubrobacterales bacterium
CCGGTAGGGGCCGTTTCGTACCACTGGTCACGGGCGTTTACGAGCGGCAGCGCGTGCCTCAGCGACAGCGCCCTCACGTCCTCGGCAGGCGGCTGGTCACCGGCCTCGACCCAGCTCGCGAACTGCATGGCGGTGCCGGCGTGGAAGGCCACCGCGAGGGGGCTTGTAGGGGCGAAGAGCAGGTCGCGCTGGCCGGCGAGAAAGACCGCGTCGCACAGCACCAGGCCATCCCAGTCCGACTGGTACCGCCCGTCGCGGGGCACGCTGCTGAGGAGCTCGGCGTAGGAGGCACCGTATTCGCTGACTTCCGCCGCGCTCGGGTCGAGGGCGTAGACGCTGCCCCGCTCGGCGGCGGCGCTGAAGAGCGCTGTGCGGGCGCCGGTGAAGCGGCGCACGGCGCCTTCTGGGAGCGCCCCGGCCGCGATCGCCGCCCCCGGAGCGCGCGAGAGGGTGGCGGATTGGGGGGCCCAGACGTAGCTGGTCCACTCGGGGTGCTGGAGGATCGCCTGCTCGAGCTCGGCCCCATCGGCTCCTGCGGGGTGCTGAGGGGTGACGCGCAGCTGCCGGGCGCCGATCCGGAAGCTGACCTGGGGGGTCCCGTCAGCGTCGCCGACGTGGGCGTCGGGCCATTCACTGCGGCCGGCTTGCAGGAGCGCATGGGCGACGCTCGGGTGCTCGGTGGCAGGGGGCGCCGGATCGGCCGGGGCGGGCTCACCGGGTCCATCGTCGGGTCCATCCTCCGGCGGCTCGGGGGGCGCGGGATCATCGGCGGTTACCTCACCGAGCAGGAGCACCGGGAGCGTGGCTGTCTCGTCGCGGAACTGGACTTCCAGCTCGACTCGCTCGGTATCGTCGCTCGCTTCGGGAAGGGCGGGGTAGCTCGCCCGCCCGAGCGGCTCGCCGCTCTCGCCGAATGCGATCGCGGCCGGTTCGTCTTCGCAGACGAACGCTGCTCCCGCGGCATCGACCTGCAGCCGGTCCTCGGCTGGGAACCAGGCCGCGTCCGACCGGTAGATCGCCAGCTGGAGTGTCTCGGTCGGGTCTGCAGGCCCGGCGGTTGAGGCGGGGCGCAGCTCAAGCGCGCCGAACAGCCAGCCGCTAGCAGGGGCGGCAGGCAGCGCGAGCGTCGCATCGTCCCTGCCCGCGACGAGTTCCAGGGCGCCCGGGTCGCTCGCCGACCAGCGGGCGATCCCCTCGTCTCCCGTTCGGGCCTGGCGACGAAGGTGAAGCCGCAGCTCGGTGCCACCGGCTGCTAGCCAGACGACCAGCGAGTCGCCGTCGCGGAGGGCTGCCCGCGCGCCGATGACGGGGTCGAACTCGTCTGTGTGCAGCGGCGGCGGCGCGCCCTCGCTGCGCCGGAGGTCGCTGAGCGTGAAGCGGTCGTAGCGGATCCCGAACGGCCCCGCCGCCGCGACGACGCGGTCCGTGACCTCGGCGGGAACGCGCCTGCGCGCGAGGAGCTTTCGCACCTCGCTGTCCCAGGGCTTCGATTGCGAGGTATAGCGCTCGTCGAGCTGGCGCCGCAGCTTGACCGAGTCGGCGAACCTGCCGGCGTCCACATGGGCCTCGGGGTCCGAGAGGAAGCATCCGAGCCGCCAGAGTTCCCGGCCGGCGGCAGGGTCGGTTCCCTGTAGGGCGCTGGCAAGCCAGCCGGCTAGCCGCTCGAGGGCAGCAGCACTCGGTTCCTGGTGCTTGGTGAACTCCCGCACCACCCGCTCGGCGAAGCCGGAATGAGCCGCACCTGCGTCGTCGGCGGCCATCCGCAGTGCGCGCAGCGCCAGCTCCTCCCACGCCAGCTGGGGCAGGGCGGCGGCTTCCTCGGCCGCTGAGAGAACGGTCTCCACCGGGCGGGAGTCGAGGATCACCAGCACGCGCTCCTCCCCGGCCCCTGCCAGGAACTGGGTGCGCAAGGTGGCGGCGAACCCGTCACTTCCGTTGTTGCTGCCTGCTGGCACGCTGGCCGTGACGAGGTAGGGCAAGAGCAGGCGGTCGCCGCCGAGGCTGAGCGCCTGCACGGTGTGGGTGCCGGTCCCGGTCGCGATCACAGCCTCTGCGTCGAACGTGGGCTCGAGCGCGGCGTAGACATCTGCCGGGGCGAGCCCGTATAGGTCGCTCAGGGCGAGGCGCCGGCCGGCCATTCCCGGCTGGGAGGCCGCATCGATGAGGGCGGCGGCCGCGATCTCAGAGGAGGTGACGGACATACATCGCCTCCCCTGCGTCGGAGTAGCGGTGGAGCATCCCGAGGCGCTCGAGCGCGGCGGCGAGCTCGTCCTCCTCAGCGCGGTCCTGGGGCGCGAGCCCGTAGGCCGCGAGCTCGGAGAGGACTTCCCGGAAGGGCAGCTCCACCTCGCCGCGGCGGGCTAGGACGAACTTGACGAGAAGGAACAGCAGGTCCTCGTCAAGCTCGAAGAACAGGACGTTGCCGCGGCGGCGGATCAGGCTGCCGCCAAACGAGCGCTTGATGAGCTGGTTGACTACCGCGCGGGAGCGGTAGTGAAGGGTGCGGCGCATGTGGCTGTGGATCTTGGAGCGCAGCAGGTAGGTGCCTGGCTCCTCGCTCGCGGCGAGTTCTGCGAGCTCGGAGCCGCTCGCGCTCGCCACGCGCTCGGCGTAGAGGATCGCGAGCGCGCCCGCCGCCGCGTCGATCAGCTCCGCGAGCCCCGAGTCGGCGCTAAGGGCAGCCGCCAGGGCGCCGGGATCGGCATTCTCGGGCGCCTCGCCGGGCTCGGCCGCGCGCCAGCAGCGATGCAGGAGGTTTGCGGCGACGATGTTCGGGGTGAGGCTGATCAGGTAGCGATCGTCGAGCTCCCTCCACGCTTCGGCGCAGCCGTCTGCCCTGCGAACCGGCCGGTCGCCGGAGGTCCCGACGCGGAACAGCAGCAGCCCTGCGAACGGGGCCGCTGCCTGGTGCTCGGCGCCGGCGGCCGCGCGCGTTGCCGCCTCGAGCCCGGAGCCGAGCCGGTAAGCGATCTCGTAGTAGTAGAGCCCTAGGTGAAGGCTGAGGGTGAGGATCGCGGCCTCGACTCGATCGTGCCGGGGTAGGGGCATCGAGAGGGCGGTAACAATGTCGGCGCGGAACCGGTCGAGCGAAGGCTGGTGGAAGGCGCCGCTGGCGAGATACCGGCGCACCTTGCTGGCCTGGTCGGAGGAAAGCAGGTCAGCGGCCGCGATCTGGTTCGTTGCTCCATCCCCACTGCTCCCGAGCGCTGCGGCTACGAGCAGCTCGTCGAGCAATGTGAAGCCGCTGTCATCGGAGAGCAGCTCGCAGAGCCTCTCGACCGGTTGCGGATCGATGTTGGTTCCCTGCCAGCAGAGGAACAGCAAGATGTCCGAGCGGTACATCTTGTAGCGCCCAGGCGGGGCGTAGTTCGCGGGGATCGCGGCATGGAAGGGAAAGGCGAACGGGCGAGACGCGCGCCCGGTCGATTCTGGGCGCACCCAGTAGTGCTCACGCATGATGCTGGCGAGTACGTTTCGCTGTACCTCGTCGGCGACTGGCAGGACACCGGGCTGGCCGAGCGCCTCGCGCAGCTCGGTATCCGGCCGCCGCCCGGTGCTTTGCGCGGCGTCCTGGACTGTCGCCGCGAGCAGCAGCTCGCGCTGGTCGCCCCGGGCCCGCCCGGGGAGCGCGTGGCGGAAGTCGAGCAGGGCGTCCCAGTCGCCGGGCAGCGGGACGTCTGCCTCGCGGCCTGCGGCGGTGCGAACCGTCAGCACTTCTCCTGCGAGCGCTGCTTCGCCGCCGAGGCGCGCGGCCCGGTCGCGGATGTGGCGCTCGGCGCTCACCGACCTATCTCCTGGACAGCGACGACTGCCTGGCCACCGAGGGTGGTCGAGCGGCGCACCTGGTAGCGGCGGGCGGTCCCAGGCCGCTCGACGGCCAGCTCGCGGTCCGCGCTCGCGGCGGCACGCGCGAGCGCCTCCACGGCGCGGCGAAGCCCATAGAAGCGCGCGAGGTCCGACGTCGAGGCGACTGTGCCGGCGGCGGCCGCCTCAAGCAGCCGGTATACGGGGAGCGTTATCGCGAACTCGACTCCGCCGAGCCGCACCGTCAGCGCAAGGGGACGGTGTGCGGCAAGCCGGGCAGCCTCCGGGTCGCGCTTGAGCGGAGGGTCGGCGGTGACCTGGTAGATCGCCTCGTCGTACTCGAGCGAGGCGCTGACGAAGATCCGTGACGGGTCGCGGGGGTCATAGGCCTTGACGGGGATGTAGGGCGTCTCGCCCTCGAGCACTCCGAAGGAGCGCCCGAGTGCACGTTCGAGCAGCCTTCGCAGGGACTCCAGGCCCGGGTACTCGCCGTCCTGACCCGAGCTGAACTGCTCGTACTCCGCCAGCAGTTCCTCGAAGCTACGCGCGGTCTCGTCGCCGATGGGCCAGGCGTCGGGCTCCCGCAGGAACCCTGCGGCGATCAGTGCGCGCCCGACCTCGGCGGCGGGAACCTGCCCGCCCGCTAGCTGCTCGGCGGCTGTCGGGAGCGCTTCGGCGTCGCCGGGGTCGAGCTCGCGCAGCTGGGCTGCGTCTGCGCCGGGGCGGATACCGGCCCCCGCGAGCGTCCGGTGCGCAGGCGCGCCCGGCTGGCGGGAGGGGTCGAGCCGGCGGATGCGCGCGCCGAGGTCGCCCCCGGTGCGGAACAGCTGGCGCGGCAGGAGCCGCTCCCAGACCCAGTCGCGATCCTGGCGCTCGGCCGCTGCCGCCACTGCATCGCAGGGATCCTCGCGGTCGTCGAAGGCATCGTCCCCGCAGAGGATGCGCGCAGCCAGGTCCCAGAGCTGGCGGGGAGAATCGTGGCGGCCACGCTCAGCGGCAGCTCGGGCGGCGAGCCGGTCGATCGCGGCAGTCCCGCTACGGCTGGCGACGATCGAGTTTGTGCGGACCGGGCACCACGCCCGCACCTCGCACGTTGCGCACCTGGGCGCGCCCGCCACGATCCCGTCGGGGTTGTCAAAGTCAGCGAGCCGCAGCATCTCGGCGAACAGCCCGCCCGCGCCGGCGGTCGGCCGCAGATCGAGGTTGAGTACTACGGCGCTCCAGGGTGGGGGCTGCGGTGGCTCCTCCCCGCCGACGCCGAGCCTGTGCTTGAGCACGGCCTCGAGGGTGGTGAAGGGGTGAGCGGCGCCATCCCCGCGCAGGCGGGCGAAGAACGCGAGCAGGAGTCCGATGTTCGCGGCGATCAGGCGGGGGCGCGCGGGGGGCTGCGTGGCGTCGTTGCGAAACGGCTCGAAGAACCCCTCTAGGACGTCGGCCTGGGTCTCGGATGGGCTGTCGCTGTGGGTTGCGTCCTGGACGACCAGCTCGAAGAGGTCGGGCTGCTCGCGTTCGAGGCGGTCGATCAGCGCGGACTTCCCCGATCCGGCCGAGCCTGAGATCAGGAACAGGTCTGGGCGCTCATCACTGGCCGCTAGCTCGAGCAGCTGCCGCTCGGTCTCGCTCGCCACGTAGGCCTCCTGCTGGAGGTCGCTCATGCCCTCGACGGCGACTACGGCGCCGGGAGCGCGTGAGCGCAGCTCGCGGATCCGTGCGATGGGGCTTTCGATGCTGCGATCGAATGGGGCCATGTCCTAGGCGTCCTCCAGCCCTGCGGCCCAGGCGAGCAGGCCTGCGTCGGCGAGGTGTCGCGCGGCGAGCCATCCTGGCACGGCGAAGGCGGCGGCAACTTCGGAGACAAAGCTTGCGAGTCCGTCAGGGTCGTCGACGTGGTAGGTCCCGGCGAGGACCTGCGCCTCCGACTCGAGCATCGCGCGCGGCATGAGGAGCAGCCCGGCGATCCAGGTTGCCTCGGCTTCGCTCACTCCGCCCGCGGCGTGATCGCAGGCTGGCCGCCGACCGGCATCAGTGGCGATCAGGGCGTGCCCCGCCATGTGCCCGAGGATGAGGTTGCGCTGCCGGCGCTGCCCGCCGTTCTCGAGCGCCTCGCCGTACTCGACCAGCTCGTGCGTAGCGAAGCGAGCCCAGTCCATGCCAGCCACCGTCCGGATCTCGATCCCGAACCGCTCGTAGAGGATCCGCTCGACATCAACGGGGGGGACCGGGATGCCAGGGTCGACGCGGCCGGCAAGTACGTTGAGGTGAACCCGACGGAGCGCGCGCCGGGCCGCGGCGGTTAGCCCGCCCCGATCGAGCGCTTCTGCGACCTCCGTGCCCAGCACCTCAGCCGCCGCTTGGGGCGGGACGACATGCGCCAGGCGGAAGGTCTCCGAGCCATCGGCGCCGGTGATCGCGACGATCCGCTCCAACAGGTCTGCCGGAACGGCCCGCTGGCCCCGCTCAAGGAGGCTCAGCGTGGTGTCTGAGCTGCCCACCAGGGCGGCGACCTCCTTCAGCTTCAGGCCCGCCGCCTCACGTGCCTGGCGTAGGAAGATGCCGAGCCGCTCCGCATCAGTCTCGGCTGCGAGCGGCTGGCTGGTGGCGTTCCTTGTCATGCGAGCCGAACTCTCTCGCATCGGCGGTATCCGTGCAAGCAGTCGAGCTTTCGAGTTTCGCAATTGGAAACTCATGCGCCTCGGGCGCTAGTTGCGGGCTAGGCTGACAGGGTCCGTCTTTTTGGCTCCAAGTGCATATCCGGTTCCGTCAGGTGGCCGCTCTACGGTGCGCCGATGGGCCGGCCAGACTTCCCGCGGTCGATCATTGAGTTCCAGGAGCGTTTCGCGACGGAGGCTGCGTGCCTTGGGTATCTGGCGGCGTCGCGCTGGCCGGAGGGGTTCGTCTGCCCGGGCTGCGGCGGGCGCGGCGCCTGGGTGCTCGAGCGGCGCCATCTGTGGGAGTGCACGAGCTGTCGGCAGCAGACCTCGGTGACTGCGGGGACGGTGATGCACGCCACGCGCACGCCGCTGCGCAAGTGGTTCTGGGCGGCCTACCTGGTGGCCACCCACCACCCGGGAATCTCTGCCAAGCAGCTGCAGCGCCAGCTCGGGCTCTCGCGCTATGAGACGGCGTGGCTTGTGCTGCAGAAGCTGCGGCGGGCGATGGTCGCCCCCGAGCGCTCGCCCCTGAAGCGCGAGGTCGAGGTCGACGAGTTCGTCCTCGGCGGCGTCGAGGAAGGCTCGCATGGCGCACGCCAGCGCGGCAACAAGGCGCTCTGCGGGGTCGCGATCGAGGTGCGCGGGCAGGGCTCGGGGCGCCTGCGCCTCGGGGTGCTGCCGGACGCCTCCGGCCCTTCGCTCAGCGCCTTTGTGAAAGCGACGACGGCCTCCGGGGCGATCGTGCACACCGACGGTTGGAAGGGCTACAACGGGCTTCGCAAGGCGGGCTACGGACACCGGCCGCGCAGCCAGCGCGCCGGGATCGGCGAGGAGCCCTACCTGCCACGCGCCCACCGCGCCGTCTCCAACCTGAAGGCGTGGATGCACGGCACCCACCGGGGCGTCTCGAACGAGCACCTGCCGGTCTACCTCGACGAGTACGTCTTTCGCCACAACCGTCGCGGCACGCCGATGGCCGCGTTCCAGACACTGCTCGGACTGGGCGCGTTGCACAACCCGACCACCTACCGCCAGATCACCCTCCACGACCGAGCACCCTGAGCGAAGCGGATATGCACTTGGCTCCAATTGGGACTCCAATTTGAGCGAAACTGAGCGTCCACCGGAACAACCGAAACCCCGTCCCAGAGCCAGATAGCCTCCCAGGCACACCCCGCCCCCAGAACTCATAACCCGAAGGTCGCGGGTTCGAATCCCGCCCCCGCTATGTAAGAAGGGCCCGCTAACGTGGGTTCGCCTGCTCAGGAGGCGGGGGCGCCCAGCGAAGGGGCATCAAGCAGGCATCAATGGTTCGCCCACGCGACTTCCCAGACGAGGCCTTGACGGGCTGAGCCGGCGTCGGCGCGCTTAGCGCCGAGAGGCGATTCAGGCGTCACGCGCAAACAGCACGGGGCCGCGGTCCTACGGCGGTTACCCGCCGAGGGCGCTGCGCAGCGTTCGGCGCGGGGTTCCTGGCACTCGGACAAGGACCTCATCTCGATGGGCATAGAGCCACGCCGCCGATCTGCTGAACGAATAGCGCAGCCGGTCCGATCAAATCGCCGACTTTGCCATGCATCTCGTAGGCGAATCGCACGTCGAACGGGTGCGCGAGCTTCGCGCCTACATCGTCTGCGTACAGCGCGCGCATTGTCCGCTGGCGAATGACGTAGCCAGTCGCTGCACCTTGGAGAGCAGCCATTGCGACACGCAGCGCATCGTCGCCGGACCGGTCATGGCCGTAATGAAAGAACCGGTTACGAAGCTCCTTGATGTCGTCGCGGAGCGTTGGACGCCTCCTCTTGCCCTTAGAAGTCACGATCTCGGGTCGGCCGCTCGCCATCGGGAGGTCGAGCATTCGCAGAGCGCGGGTATGGGATCGCCGGATGTCAGTTCGCGAGGGTTTCGTTCCTCGTGGGAGAGATGCCAAGAATTCCTCGAGTCGGGGAATCACGTTTGGGTCTGGCGGATCCATGATGAGGATGAGCTCCCGCAGGTGTGACGCGGTGAGGCGGACAAGGTAGAGCCGCTCGGCGCTGTTCTGGCGCGCGCGAGTGGCGTAACGCGCGGCTATCCGGAGATCACCGAGCGCCATCGACAGACGCACCACGTAACGGGCCATCTGTTCGTCCGGATCATGGACAACGCCGTGCCTGAACGAGTACCGGGCTCGGAGCGGATTTGGCACTCCACGACTCTACGACGGCGGGCCGGCCGCACGAAGGCACCGCTGCGACGCTTCGAATGGTGGGGCGGGACGGCGACCGCCGCGCGTAAGCCCTAGAAGGGAACCACCGCGGGTTCCGACGTCCGAGGTGCTCGAAATCACGATTGCTGAGCAGTCGTGGTCGAGGTAGCGGCCACGGAAGGTTGGATCGACCACGGCCGGCTCCGAGAACCCGACTTCGGCACCTCAACGACGGCAGCTACCCCTGCGCCAGCCGTGCCTCTCGTCACTCGGGGCGGCGATTTGAACCAGCGACCGCTCGGCCCCCAGGCCGACGTACCCCGTGCGCAGATTCGTAGGCTCTCGTCCCCGTCGTCCCCATCGTCCGCGTACGGCGACAGCTTGTACGCACAAAACACAGGAGTTGGCACCACTGTTGGGACTCCGAAATTGGGGACCGATGCCGTTAGACCTCGAAGACGACTGGAGTCGGTGGAGGGCCAATGGCCATGCAGGGTGAGCGAGAAGGAAGCGCGCCAGGTGGCATGACGTCTTCCCAAGGGCTATAACTGCCGCCCGGGATGTTGGGGGTGGGGGATGCGCAGCCGACGACACTGGAAGCCCACCTGTGGTCGTCCTTGCGCCCGCTGCATCGGCGTGCCGCTATCGGCGTACTCGTTCTTTTCGCCGCGGGTGGGGTGGGCGCGACCGCCCAGGCCGTCACGCCCTGCGGTCCGGGAATTCGCGTCCGGCCACCGCGGGCCAGCGAACCGGTGAAGGCGGCCTTCGGCGCCCGCAGCTACGCAGCGGGTGACGTCGCGTCGCTTAGGATCTCGGCGAGCGCTCGCACAAGCGCGACCTTGCGGCTGTTCCACGCCGGTCCCGGCCGAACGCTGCAGCGCCTCGGGACCCACGCGGCCGTCGTGCGTGCGACGCGGCGCCTTCGGCTGCGAGGGTCGCCGCGGCGGCTACTCGTTCGAATCGGCAAGTGGCCGAGCGGCCTCTACTTCGCGCTCGTCAAGACGCGCCGCGGAATGGCGGCGGCACCGTTCGTCCTCCGTGCGACCGGTCGTCGCCGGACGCGGGTCGCAGTTGTCCTGCCGACCAACACGATGGCTGCGTACAACCTGCGCGACACCGATCGAAACCGGTACGGCAACACGTGGTACGCGGACCCCCGGGTGCAATCGGTCGACCTGCGGCGTCCCGTCCTGCCCGGGCGACTGCCCCAGTGGCCCGGCCCCTTCGTCCGCTGGTTCACGCACCGCCGCTACTCGGCCGACTTCTACTCGGATGAGGACCTCGACTCCGTCGCGAGTGGCCGGCGCCTCGCCTCGCGTTACAACCTAGTCGTCTTCGCCGGCCACGAGGAGTACGTGACGCAGCACGTGTTCACGATGATCAAGCGCTACCGCGACTTGGGGGGCAATCTCGCGTTCCTCTCGGCGAATAACTTCTACGCGCGCGTGGTCGTTTCCCGGTCGCGGATGAAGTGCGTCGGGCGCTTCCGGGACCTCGGCCAGCCGGAGGCGGCGATCGTCGGCGTCCAGTACGTCGATTGGTGGCGCCGACGCTACCCGAGCAGGCCCTTCGTCGTGCGCAGTGCCGCGGCGGCTCGTTGGCTATTCCGGGGCACCGGCCTGCGCAAGGGTCACCATTTTGGCGGGCGATACGGCATCGAGATCGACGCGCGCGCGCGTTCGTCTCCGCGAGGTACACGGGTGATCGCCGAGCTGCCTTCGATCTTTGGTCCCGCCAAGACGGGCCAGATGACGTACTACCGGACACGATCGGGGGCCAAGGTGTTCGCAGCCGGGGCGATGGGCTTCGGAGCGCCCCAGTCACGGGGAACCGCACGCATGCTCAGGAACGCGTGGGGCTACCTCCGACGACGCTGACGCGGCGTCTCGGCCGGTCGGCTCCGCCGAGCGGGTCAGGCAAGCTGCAAGGCCCAGTGGTCGAGATCAGACAGCCGTGAGCATCAATCCAGGCATCAATCTGAGCGAAAGCCATGACACCTCAGGATTAAGGAAGCCGCTCCGCAGCACGGACGGCACCCAGGCGCAACCCGTCGCCCGATCTCATAACCCGAAGGTCGCGGGTTCGAATCCCGCCCCCGACTGGACACCCGCGCGAATCGACGCTTAGTCGGGAATCAGCTGCCCGCAGGAAGTGGGGTCGCGCTTGCTTTCACGCGAACGCACCAGGCCGCCTTCATGGTGCTCGTCCACCCCCGCACCAGCACGGCTTCACGGCGCGGGAGCAGGCGGCTGGCTCCTCCGCCCAAACCCGGCGGCCAGTCCCGCGATCGGAGAGCATGCAGGTGCGGTCCCCCAACCGTCGGACAACCGAAGGGATATGGGCCATTCGCGTCCAAGACAACAAATCCATCGTCCAGGAGTTCTATGACCAGTGGAACTCAGGGGCCATCGACTTCGAGCGTTTAGTTCATTCAGACGTTACGAACCATCAGCCAGATAGAGACCCCGAGGTCGGGCTCGACAAGTTTCGTCAAGCGATCGAGGGGGTGATGGGCGCTGTCCCGGATTCGAGCTGGACGACACTCAGGCTAATCGCTGACGAGGACTTCGTCGTCTGCCACAACCGCTGGAGTGGCACCTACCAAGCAACGATCTTTCGAGGTCTTCCATCTCCGCAAGGCAAGCGATTCTCCGTCGAACATGTCCACATCTATCGCGTCACCGATCACCGCATCGCTGAACATTGGGTCGTCCGGGATGACCTCGGGATGATGCTGCAAATAGGCGCGATCTCGACCTCCGGCTAGTTATCGAGACCTGCGACCGACGGCATAGTTCGCCATCCGCGGCGGTGGGTGTGCAGCTTCACAGCCGCTTCCGCTTCGCGCGACGAGCAGTAGCGATGAAGCTACGCGGCGGGCGAGACGTCGAATGTCTGACCGGCCGCGCGGAGGCGGTCGGCCAACGTGCTCCCCATTGCGGTCGCGGGGGTCAGCACCCCGGCGCGTTCTGGGAGCCGCTCGCCGTCGAGCGCCAGGCACAGTGCACTCTGCCCCAGCATCACCCGCGTCGCCCCGTAGCCTGGGTCGCCCTGCGCTTCTACGCGGCAGACCCAGCGCTCGTCAGCCGGGGTGCGCGCGTGGATCTCGATCACGAAGAATCCCTCCCGCACGAGCTCCTCCTTGGGCCCTGCGCCGGGACCAGGCAACACACGGTCGAGAGCGAATCGGGAAGGTGGCAGGGCGAGCCCAGCAGTGAGCGCGGCCATGCCCCCTCCCACGCCGAGGGCCTTCGCGCGCCCCGTGACGCCGGAGCCGAAAGCCATCACCTCGCGGTAGCGGAAGCGTCGCCCGTAAGCCCAGTCCTGGAGCGCGTTTGAGCGGCGCACCACGCGGGTGTTGACCGCTGCCATCACGAACGGGCCGAACCAGGTACCGAGCTCCTCGGAGTACTCCGCACCGCGGAGATCGGCTTCGGTGCCGAGCTCGGGTTCGGCATCCCGGTCGGGCGACAGGGCGTAGGGATCGGCCAGGACCCTCGCGAGCGAGCGATCCCTCTTGACGTCGTCGACCGTGCCCTTCATCGACGCGAGCGTGCCGCCGCTGACTCCGCCCTTGACCCGACGCAGTACGAACGTGGTGTCCGCCAGCTCCCCGGCCGCCTGATACAGGACGAGAACCCCAATGTCAGATGGGATCGAGTCAAAGCCGCAGGTGTGGACGATGCGCGCGCCGCTCGCCTTAGCGGGCGGGTCGAACCGCTGGATCGTCTCGCGCATGAAAAGTGTCTCGCCGGTGAGATCGGCATAGTGGGTGCCGGCCGCGGCGCACGCCTCGACGAGCGCCGCGCCGTAACGGCGATACGGCCCGACCGTCGTGGCCACTGCCGTCGTCCGTGCCGCGAGCTCGGCAAGCGCTACGCCATCCTCGGAGTCCGCGACGATCAAAGGCCATTCCGCCGCCCGAGCGCCAAGCTCTTCACGCACGCGTTCGAGCTTCTCCTGCGAGCGTCCGGCAAGGCCGATACGCACATCATCAGGCGCCGCGCGCGCCAGATACTCCGCCGTGAGCTTGCCGACGAACCCGGTTGTTCCGTAAAGCACGACGTCCAGCTCGCGCGTGGCTGCCATGGCCGCGCATGCTACCCCCGCCTCTGGCCTTCGGCAGGCGGAGACGTCAGCGCAAGAGACGCTCGCAGGCTGTCACGCACCGGGACGACGTTTACGGTGCCGGAGGTTGGGGCACCGCCGCCGGCCTGGACGCGGATCGATCAGCTACTCACGCGACTAAGAGGTCCTGCTCCGCGCGAAAAGCAACCGCCGGCTTTCCGTCGCCTATGCCGCCAGCCGATACTGCTGCACGATTCGTGCGTCGCTCGTCGAGACATATCGGGCCGCCGATCCGAAGCTGCGCGGATTCGCGGCTGAGCAGGGGAATCGGGTGGCCGGATTATGCCGCTCCGCCACCGCTTTCACGCGAAAGCAATAGCGGGCCCGGCAGTGCGCGGACCGCGAAGGCGCGAGCTGGTCTAGGCGTTTGGGGCCGGCGAGCTTCAGCTGGCCCCGCTGCCCCGAGATCAGTACTTGATCTTGCCCGTGATGTGTTGCGTCGCCACCGTTGAGTCCTTCGGCGATGTCCCCGTGAAGGAGAGCGAGCCCGTGGCTCCCTTGTAGATGCCGGTGCCGCGGGTGATTTTCCCGGAGCCGCTGAACGAGGTGCTGCCGTCCGCGTTCAGGGTCCCAGTCCCGGTGAACTTGGCGCTGATCGAGCCCCGCGGCCCGAACGAAACGCCCCTCGACTTGAACTTGCCGGGAGTCGGAAAGGTGTTCACCTGTCGCGACGCACCGTGGAACCCTTATGGCAGACCTTGCCGTCGAGCACGCCGGCGTCCGTGTTGCTCCCGCTCAGCGGCGGGTTGCCGCTGTTGACCTTGACCTGAGCAAACAATCCCGTCACGTCGAACGAGCACTTGTGCTTCTTTTGCCCCTTGGTCGCTCCGGCGAGCGTAGGGGCGAAGACGGCGAGCGCCAGCACCGCAACGATAGGCAACAGCCACTTCCGCATGACTTCCTCCTCCACCTAGTTTGCGCGAGCGTACCTGCGCCGGGAGGGGGCCGACAAGGGGTGGCCCGCGGTTAACGAATACGTGTCTGCGGCCGCGGGCACTTCCGACGCCGGTACCTCAGGCCTGCGGCACGGGCGAGTGTTTGCGCGAAAAGCGGTCGTCAGCTCCGTCTCTCATGCTGCCAGCCGATATTGCTGCACAATTCGAGCGTCGCTCGGAGGGACATATCGGGCCGCCGACTGGACACCCGCGCCGGTCCGGCGGCTCTCGCGCGGGGTGGACGGTGTTAGGCTCGCGCAGTGGGAGTTGGAGGTGCGCAAGGAAATCGGTTGGGGATTGTCGGCGGCGTGGTGCGGATCCTGCTCGTCGGGCCGGTAGTAGTGCTTGTGCTGCTGTTCGCGGCGCCGGCTGCTTCGGCGGTTACGGCTCCGTTTTCGGGTTCGTGTCCGCCGGTGCCGTCCCCGAATGGTGACCGGATCTGTTCGGGTCAGGTGCCGAGCTTTGACGGCACGTCGCTCGATGTTGATTTGACTCAGCCGGCGCGTGACACGGGCAACTCGCATCCGTTGATCGTGATGCTGCATGGCTTTGGCAACACCAAGCACGAGTGGGAGTCGACCACAAACCAGGGCGACGGGGCAGACAAGTACCACTGGAACAGCCACTGGTTTGCCGAGCACGGCTACTACGTGCTGACCTACACCGCGCGCGGGTTCAACGACGGAGGGCCGGATCGGCCCGATCAACCCCCGACACCAAGCTTTACCTCGGCTGTTGGTGCCCGAGCGCAGATTCATCTCAAGAGTCGCGAGACCGAGATCAAGGACACGCAGTGGCTGGCCGCGCTCATGGCCTACTCGTTCCCCGCAATCGACCCGTCGCGGGTCGCGGTCACTGGCGGCTCTTACGGCGGCGGCGAGAGCTGGACCCAGGCAAGCCAGGCGCAGTGGACCTTCCCTCACGAGGCTGATCCCAAGCACGATTTGCCGGTGCTGGACCTGCAGGTGGCCGTACCCAAGTACCCGTGGACCGATCTCGCCTACAGCCTGGCGCCAAACGGGCACCCGGGGCCGTGGCCCTACTCCCAGTCCAACCAGCAGCCGGCCACCGGCCAGCCGCCGGCGGGCTACTGCGATGTCGATCAGTCGCTCGACAACGACCCGTGCTACTCGTCATCGCAGGGCCACCCCAACAACAACCTCGGCGAGGGTAACCCCGTGGGCGTAGTCAAGGCCAGTTACGTGAACGTCTTCTTTACCTACGGTCACGACCTCGCCAACGGCGGCGGCTTCCAGGCCGAGGACGCGTGCGACACGCAACCTCCGCCCGCCAGCCCGGATGCCTGGTACACACGCGTGTTTGGGCCCCCAGGGGAGCCGTACGATACGGCAGGGGTAGAGGACCCGTTGGTGGCCCAGTTGCGTCACGGCCTCACGGAGTGCCGCGCGTCCTACTACCAGGACGAAGGCTGGCAGGCCCAGGCCGACGGGCCGCGCAGGGTCGCTGTCTTCTCGATTCAGGGCTGGACCGACGACCTCTTCACGCCGGTCGAGTCATTCCGTCAGTTCAAGTACCTAAAAAGCCTCAACCCGAAGTGGCCGGTTGAGGTCGCGCTCGCCGACATCGGGCACCCGCGCGCAAAGAACAACCCCGACACCTGGCGCTACCTAAACCAGCAAGCCTGGCAGTGGATGCAATCGCACATCCACCGCAGCCACGACCAGCAGACGACGGTCTCAAGCCAGGAAACGGTCTGCGCAAACGCACAGGACCAAAACGACCCGAACCGCACGCTCACCGCGAAGACCCCGGAGGATCTCTCGCACGGCAAGATCTCGATCACCTACACCGGCAGCGGAACAACCAGCTCGGCGCAGCCCGATCCCAACGGCCCAGTCGACGACCCAGTCGCCAACGCCGCCGCCGGCCAGATCATCCCCCGCCCTGGGAACTGTCCCGTCTCCGCAGGGCCGGCCCCCTACACCGGCATCTCCCAGCCGCTCCAAAGCGAACGGACCTATGTCGGGTTCGGATCGGTGACAGTGCCCTACACCCTGACCGGAACAACGGCACAACTGGACGCCCGCGTCTGGGACATCCCTCCCGGTCCCGCAGCCAACCAAGCCGGCTCGACCGACTGCCAAAATAGGCCAACACCCGACGGCTGCCCGCTGCTGATAACCCGCGGCACCTACCGGCTCGACTTCCCGGCCTACGACGCCCTCACCGGCGAGATCCGGATCCCGTTCTTCGGCAACCAGTACACGTTCCGCCCCGGCCACAAGATCCGCCTTGACCTCACACAACAAGACACCCCCTACCTTCGGGTCAGCGACGCCCCAAGCACGATCAAGATCGAAGCCCCCACTCTCAACCTCCCAACCCGAAACAGCGGGACTAGCACACTCGACGGAATGGGCGTCGGGCTCGTCCCCTAACTAAGCGTCCGTGCACGACCGGCCTGGCCGAACGCTCCCGTAACGGACGCCGCCCCGACAGGACTCGGTGCCGGTATTCGAACCCGACAACCGACTCCGTTTCCTCAAGCCGCCAGGCGGTATCGCTGCACAATCCGAGCGTCGCTCGGAGGGACATATCGGGCCCCCGCTACTCACGAAGCGGCCTTGACTTCCAGCTGGGTGAGGCAGATAGTGCCACCCACTGCAACGGGAATACCCGAGGTCGGACCGGCCGCGGGGGAGACCAGAAGGGGGCCGAATGGCCACCGCCCCATCGAATGGCTCGTCGACCTCCACGGCGACGATCACTGAGCGCGAAGCGCTGCAGGTCGAGCGCGCGAACGAGAACGGCAAGACGCCGGCCGTGATGGGGCACTCCACCGGCGGGCTGCTCACCTACATGATCGCGGACCGCGGGCTGTCCGCGGCATCGGTCGCGATCGATCCTGGTCCGTTCCGGGGGGTGCTGCCACTGCCGATCTCCGCGCTGAAGTCGGCCGGCCCTGTGCTGAAGAATCCGCTCAACCGGGGCCGAGCGATCACCCTCACCCTGGATCAATTCAAGTACGGGTGGGCGAACGCGCTCAGCGACGACGAGGCGAAGCAGCTCTACGAGACCTACCACGTGGCTGCGCCGGGCGCGGCCCTGATGCAGATGGGCCAACGCGAACGTGAACCCGTTCACCGAGGCCAAGGTGGACCCGAAGAACCCCGATCGCGGGCCGCTGCTGATCATCGACGGCGAGAAGGACCACACGGTGCCCTGGGCGATCGCGAAGGCCGCTTACAACAAGCAGAAGCGCAACCAGGCCGTGACCGAGATCGAGAAGATCCCGAATCGCGGTCACGCGCTCACGATCGACCATGGCTGGCGCGAGGTGGCCGACAAGGCGCTGGGGTTCGTGCAGCGCTTCGTCGCGCCCGGACAACCGACCTGAAGGAGTGGGAGATGGCTGGAAAGATCGAGCAGATGCGGCAGCGCTACGAGGATTTCAACCAGGGCGACATCGAGTCGGCGACGCAGGAGTGGGCCGACGATGTGGTCTGGCAGGGGTCGAACTCCACGGAGCTTCCCGGCGGCGGGGAGCACAAGGGAAAGGACGAGGCGCTCCAGGTGCTTCAGCAGGCCGTGGGCGCGTGGGACGAGTTCAAGCTGTCGGCCGACGAGTTCTTCGAGGACGGCGACACGGTGGTCGTGCTGGGCCACACCGAGGTCAAGAAGGGCGACCAGTCGGCGGACACGCCGGTGGTGCACATCTGGCGCTGGGAGGGCGACCAGATCAAGCGCCTGCAGATCCTGACCGATACGCACCAGACGGCGCAGCTGCTCGGCCAGGCGTAGGTGGCCAGGCGCTTTACCCGCGCCTGATCGAGCGGACCCACTAGGGCCCCCTGGCCGCCAGTCGAAGCACCGCGCGTGAGTAGCGCCGTGCCCTGCTGGGCCCGACCGGGCCGGCGGGCAGCTCCACCACGAAGGCGGTTCCGCGCGGCACTGCGTGGTTCTCCCAGCCGACGGCGCTCCCCGGGTAGCGCACCAGTCTCCTAAGGGGGAGGTGCACGAGCCGGGAGAACCGGCGCTCGATCGAGGCGTCTCCGCCCGATTCGTCGACGAGCCCGAGCGCCTGGTGAAACCAGATCCCGATCGACGGACGCAGCTTCCGGATCAGCGACCGCGCGATGCGCGACTCGGGCTCGGACAGAGGTGCGCGTCCGGAGTACTGCTGAGCCCCGCGGGAGCCGAGCGCTCTCCAGCGCCACGGGAAGTTGCGGTTGAGGTCAACCCCTCGTGCGTTCTGGCGTGTATGCCTCGCCGCGCCGTCGGGGTTGAGGTCGTCGATCACCCAGACGTCGATGCCGTGGGGCCGAGCCCGGTCGAGGATCCGCGCGATCGCCATCCCGGCCGGCTCGTTGCCATGGACGCAGCCGACGACGAGCAGCCTGCGCGGCGAGCGCGGGTCGCCGATCTCGGTGGCCCTTATCGGGCGCCCCTCAACCGAGCGGCCGAGCACCACCGCGCGACGGACGCTCGACATCTGGATCGGCCCGTTCACGCGGTGAGTCGGCCGCACCGGATGGCTGCACCCCGGCGCGGCGGCAGCCACCAGCACCACGGCCGCGACCGTGAGGACCTGCGGAGCAGGTGGCGTTCGGCGGGTGACGCCCTGGACGTTCGCTCATGCGGCCTGAACCTTTCCTGAACTTCGCCCGGATATCTCGCTACCGGCGGCGTGTGGCGAGCGTGACCACCGAGTCGTCCAGCTCGGAGGCGGCGTAGACGTTGCGCCCATCGGCGCTCGCCGCCACAGAGTGGACTCCGCGCAGCCCCGCTGCGTGCGCGCAGTCATGGACCCGACTGCTGCCGGTGCAGCCGCGCGGCCCGGCCACCTGGGTGAGGGCGCCGGTCGCCGCATCACGGGCAAGGACGGCGATCGCATGGTCCCCCCGCCCGACCGCGTAGAGCTGGCGCCCGCCGGGCGCGAGCGCCAGCGAGTGGGCTCCGCCGAGGGCGTGCCCCGTCCTGCACGCGGGTCGGGGCGGGCTCGCGACGCAGCCCCGACGTCCGGTGACAGGGTCAAGCCGGCCCGTTCGTGCTTCGCGCCGGAGGGTGACCAGCGCGCCGATCGTGTCCGAGGCCACGTAGGCGAAGCGCCCGTCGCCGCTGAGGATCAGATGGTGCGGCGAGCGGAGCGTGGCGAGCGGGGAGCAGCCGTCCGCGCCGAAACGTTGGAGGCAGCCCGCCCGCCCGGAGAGCTGTTCCAGCCTGCCGGTGCGGACGTCGAGCGTGAAGACGGCGAGCGAGTTCCCGTCCTCCGCGGTCACGTAGACGAAGCGGCGGTCCGGACTGAGGACCACACCCCGGCCGCCGTCGAGGCCGCGCCCGCGTGCGCAGCCCTCGATCGGCGCCTCGCTCACGCACCCCGTGGCCCCGGGCAGCTGCCGCAGCTCCCCCGAACGTCGCGAGCGGGCGAACACCGTTACCGCGTCGCTGCCCCGGGCCGCGACGAACAGGTAGCGCCCGCCCGGCGCGACGGTCAACGCCCTGACGTTGGAGATCCCGCGTCCGCGCGCGCACCCATCCAGCGGCCGGTCGGCGACGCAGCCCTGCGCTCCCGGGAGTTGCCGCAGGGTCCCGGTCCGTCGGTCACGCTGGAAGGCGGCAACGCCGTCGAGCGTCCCCGCGTAAAGGTTGCGCCCGTCCGGGCTGAGCGCGATCGGTCGCGCCGCGCGCAGCCCGCGTCCCGCGGCGCAGCCGCCGCGACCCCGCTCGGAGGAGCAGCCTCTGCGTCCGGGAAGCTGCCCCAGGATGCCTGTGCGGGGGTCCCGGCGAAACGCGGCGACCGCATTGCTGCGCTCGGCTCCGACGTACACGTTGCGGTCGTCTGACGAAATCGTCACCCAGGAAGCGCGCCGCAGCCCCCTTGCCCCATCGCACCCCGGCGCGCTGCCGGAGGTCAGGCAGCCTTGGCGGCCGACAGCCCGCAGGGTCGCGGGGCGCGACCTGGATACCGCGCCCAACAGTGACGCAAGCACCACCACGAGGACTACAGCGAGAGCAGCCTTGAGCACATGTTCAGCCTACGGAGCACCGGCGCTCAGGCCCAGAAGCGCCCACATGCAGCGCCGGGCGCGGGCGCCGGCGCCGGGCTCCTCGAGCTGGATCGCCTGGCTCGCCGCGGAGGCGATCGCATAGAGCGCGAACGCGACGTCTGCCGGGTCGGTGCCGGCGGGAACGTCGCCGGCCTCGACGGCGGCGCGGATGTCGGCTTGCAGCACGCCGTGCATCTGTCGCCGGGCGCGGGCCACCGCGTCGCGCAGCGGACCCGGACGAGCATCGAACTCGATCGTCGCGGTCGTGACGAAGCAGCCGCCGGGCAGCACGCGGCGGCGGTGATAGGCCAGCCAGCGATCGAGCAGCGCCAGCAGTCGCGGAAGCCCCGGCGGGCGGTCCGCGACCGGCAGCCAAACCTCGCGCGTGAAGCTGTCCACGGCCCTGGCGAAGGTGGCGACCTGGAGCCCCTCCTTGCTTCCGAACAGCCCGTGGAGCCCGCTCTTGCTCATCGACAGCTCACCGGCCAGCCGCCCGATCGTGAGCCCCTCGAGCCCGTCGACGGAAGCGCGACGAACCGCGACGTCGAGAACTTCCGAGCGCGTGTCGGCTACGGCGGTGGCAGAGCGACGAGGCATCGTCGGCATGATACCGTACGAACGATCGTCCGGCAAATATCAGATGAGGAGGAATGGAATGCTCGCGCGATGGCTGGGGTGGGCGGGGGTGGAGCTCGAGCACGAGGGCGAGACGATCGTGATCGACCCGCTTGCCGACCCGGCGGGAACGTTCGCCCCCTACGGCGACGCTGCGCGAGAAGTCGAGCTCCCGCCGCTGGTGCCGGCCGGCGCGGGTGCCGTCGCCGGCCTCGTGAGCCATCTCCACCGCGACCACACCGATGCCGGCGCCCTCGCGGAAGCGCTGGCACCAGGCGCGGTCGTCAGTCACCCCGCCCCGAGCGAGGACGAAAACCTCGCCTTGGCTCAGGCCGAGTACGAGCTCGGGGCCGCCGGGCTGCCGCGCCGCGCGGTCGCGACCTGGGAATCGGTCGCGGTTGGGCCGTTCACGTGCGTGGCGCTGCCCGCGGTCGACGGGCTTGGCGATCCGCAGGTGTCCTGGCTCGTCGAGGCCGATGGCAGCCGGGTGTTGCACCTTGGCGACACCGTCTTCCACGGCGCCTGGTGGCAGATGGCTCGCCGCGCCGGACCGTTCGACGTCGTCTTCGCGCCGGTCAACGGCGCGGTCGTCGACTTCCCTCACCAGCAGCCGCCAAGCCCGCTGCCTTCGACCATGGAGCCCGAACAAGCCGCGCTGGTGGGCGAGCTGCTGGGAGCGGAAACCGTCGTCCCGATGCACTACGGAGGCTTTGCCTTCGAGCCTCACTACCGGCCGATCGCCGGCGCGCGCGAGCGCTTCGAGCGAGCCGCGCGTGGCCGGCCCTACCGTGCGGCGCCGCTGGCCCCCGGCGAGGCGCTCTGACACGCTTTTTGCTCAGAGCCCGTCAATCAGTCGTCGCGGGGTAGCTTCCCGTTGGGTGAGCGCCGCTGTCGATGACAAGGATGCTCGGCGGCTTGCAGCCGCTTTGAAGGGGCTGGCGCATCCCGTGCGCCTGCGCGTGCTGGCGCAGGCCGAAAAGGGAGTCAAGCTGAGCGCCAGCAAGCTGCAGGCGACCATGCCGGAAGTGGCCCTCGGAACGGTTTCGTACCATGTGCGCTGCCTCGCCCAGGCAGGATTGCTGGATGGCGCGGGAGGTGCGCCGCGACGCGGTGCCATCGAGCGCTTCTACGTGCTGTCCCCTTCCGGCCTGCAGATGAGAGCGCTGCTCGGGCAGATGTCCGCGGCGCTCGAGATGACGCCCTAGCCGTCCATTGCGTCGTTTGCCCTACCCGCACGATGCGGTGTTTGCCCAATAGGAATTGGACGCAGTCCGAGGAAAACTCTAGGATTGCTGAGCATTGGAACCGCGCTGACGGCGCGGGGAGGTTCGAGTTCGCTCTGATGCCGCGGCGGCAGGGCGGGAACGGGCTCCCCGAGGCGACGCGACGACTACGACAGTGAGGACGTGGTGAGGGTGGCTATCCATGGGGTCCGAGCGGAAAAGCGGACACGTTCTGATGGACGGGTGCGTGCGGCAGGGCGGGCGCGACCGGAGGGCCGCCCCATACCTTTGGCGGAGTCGATCCTGGACCCGGTCGACATGGGCGGGTCCGACGTCGAGACAGCGCTCCAGGCCCTGCTCGAATGCGGGGCCGAGGTGTCGCAGACCGGCAGCTGGGACTGGCGGCTCGACACCGACCAGCTGCGCTGGTCGGACAACCTCTACCGGCTCTTCGGGCTGGAGCCCGGAGAGATCGCGCCCAGCATGGAGTACGTGATCGAGCGCGCCCATCCAGCCGACCGGGAGATGATCAAGCACCAGGTGGAGGCCTCCACGCGGGACTTCCAGCTTCGGCCGTTCGAATACCGGATCGTGCGCCCCGACGGCGGAGTGCGGCACCTACGGAGCAGCAACACGGTGATCCAGGAAGCCCACGGCCGCCCGCAACGGATCGTCGGATCCATCCAGGACATCACCGACACGCATCGTGCGGAGCGTACGATCGCCGCGCATCTCGCGGTGGCGGAGGCGCTCGCCGCCTGGCAGACGTTCGAGCCGGGCGCAACAGCGCTGCTGCGAAACCTCGCCCTCGCGCTGGACTGCGTGGCCGGCGTGATGTGGCTGCCCGAGGGCGACGTCCTCGTGGCTCACGTGACCTGGCGCTCGGGCACTGCCGACGTAGCCGAGCTCGAGTCCGTCATTCGCCAGCTCCGGCTCCCGCGGGGGGTCGGCCTGGCCGGCCAGGTGTGGGAGCGCGGGGAGCCGAGGAACGTCCTCAGCCTCCACGACGATCCGCGCTTCCCGGCGGAGGCGGTCGCCGGGCTGCGGGGCGCGGTGGCCCTGCCGGCCATTCATGCCGGTGAGGTGCTGGCGGTGCTCGAGTTCTGCTGCGAGCCGGTCAGCGTGGACGTGACCGCTCCGCTGCTGCGTTCGCTGACCGGCATCGGCTACGAGCTCGGGGAGTTCCTGGCGCACCGGCGCGGTGAGCTCAAGCCGCTCGCGCTCACCCCGCGCGAGCTCGAGGTGCTGCAACTTGCCGCCCAGGGCTGCGCCGGCCGGGAGATCGCTGAGAGGCTCGTGCTGAGCCCGGCCACGGTCAGGACCCACTTCGGGCGCATCTATGACAAGTACGGGGTATCCGATCGTGCCGCAGCCGTCGCAAAGGCGCTCCGCGACGGTCTCATCGACTAGTTCAGGGTTCAGGCAAACGACGTACCGCGAAAACGCGTCGTTTGCCCTATCGCGGAATGGCGCCGTGGCCTCGATACCAATTCCATGGAGTCGAGTGGAGCGCCACTGATGGAGCTGCATGAAACGGAGTCCGAGGCTGCGGCCCGCCTGCAGGCTGCCTTCGCGCACTTGCGCAACCCGATGCTCCTGGTGGACGACCAGCGTCGCTGCGTGACGGCCAACGCTCCCGCCTGCGACCTCCTCGGAATCCAGCCCGTTGAGGTGCCTTGGCGCCGAATCGACGACTTCGCGCTCGCCGAGGACCGAAAGCGCCTCGACGAGCAGTGGGAGGCATTCCTCGCGCACGGGGCCATCGAGGGCTGGTACCAGTTGCCGCGTCCGACCGGCGACCTGCTTCCGGTCGAGTTCAGCGCGACCGCCAACGTGCTGCCGGGGCGCCACCTCTCGGTGGTCATGCCCCGTACCGGCCGCGCGAGCGGTGCTGACGCACATGGTGGAGTGGTCCCCGCCGGCCGCCGGATCGCGATCTCGCGCCTTGAACCGCGCTGGACGAGGATCGTGCCTCGGGACGCCGAGCAGCTACCGCTCACCGAGCGCGAGAGCGAGGTGCTCGGGCTCGTTGCCGGTGGCCTGCGCGGCGGCGACATTGCCGAGCATCTGGTCCTGTCGGCCGAGACCATCAAGTCGCACGTCCAGAACGCCATGGCGAAGCTCGGGGCGCACACCCGTGCGCACGCCGTTGCGATCGCGCTGAAGACGGGGCAGATCGACACGCTCAAGCTCGTCTCGGACGGGGACCACCCGGCGAACCCGGAATGAGCTTCGCACCCACAACCATCCCCGCGCCGGCTCCCGCGGACCTGGAGCTGATCGCCGAGTCGATCCCGCACGTGGTCTGGGTGGCCGATCGCACGGGCTCGACCGAGCACATCAACCGCCGTGGCCGCGACTACACCGGGCGCCCGGCGGGAGCGATCCGGGGCTGGGATTGGCTCTCCTCCGTCCATCCGGATGACGCGGAGCGCGCGCGGTCCAGCTGGAAGAACGCGAGGCGAGCCGAGTCGGAGCTGGAGCTCGAGTGCCGCATCCGGCGAGCAGACCGCGCCTTCCGCTGGCACTCGGTCCACAGCTTTCCGCTGCGCTCCGTGACTGGCGAAATCGTGAACTGGATCGGCACGGCGACCGACGTGAACGACCAGCGGCTCCTGGAGGACCGCCTGCGGCGGGCCGCGGACGAGTCGGTCGCGCTGGAGGCGCTGCAGTCCACCGCGCCCCTGGGCCTGGGCTTCGTCGACCGGCAGTCGCGCTGGGTGCGCGTGAACGAGGCGCTGGCCGCGATCAACGGCGCTGCGGTTGAGGAGCACGTCGGACACACGGTGGCCGAGCTGATGCCCACGCTGCGGCCTCGGGTCTCGCGCCTCTGCCGGCGCGTCCTGGAGACCGGCCGCCCGCTCCTCGACCAGGAGATCGTCAAAGGTGGCATGGCGTGGCGCGCGAGCCTCTACCCAGTGGAGGTCGAAGGGGAGCTCATCGGCGTCGGCATGGTGGTCGTCGCGGAGGGCGTCCACGCCCCAGATGGCGAGGAGCTTCGGCTGGACGTCCGCGCCTGGGTCAAGCGGACGCGCGATGCCCTCGACGAGGACCGTTTGATGCTCTACTCGCAGCCGATCGTTCCGCTGGCCGGGGGCGACCCCAGCGAAGAGCTGCTGCTGCGGATGATCGGGCGAAGCGGTGAGGTGGTCCGGCCCGCGAGGTTCCTCCCCGCCGCCGAGAAGTGCGGGCTCATCGGGGAGATCGACAGGCGCGTCGTGACCGAGGCCGCGCGGCTCGCCGCGGGCGGGCGGCGCGTGCAGGCGAACCTCTCCGCGCGGTCGGTGTCGAGCCCGGGCTTGCTGCACCTGATCGAGCACGCGCTGTCGGACGCCGGCGCGAAGCCGTCCGACCTCGTGCTCGAGATCACGGAGACGGCGCTGATGGAAGACGTCGAGGCGGGCTGTGCTTTCGCGCAGGGCGTGACCGAGATCGGATGCGACCTCGCCCTCGACGACTTCGGCACGGGCTACAGCAGCCTGGCCCGCCTGAAGCGGCTCCCGATCAAGTACCTCAAGATCGACATCGAGTTCGTGCGCGACCTCGTGTCCAACGCCGGCAGCCGGCACGTGCTCGAGGCGATCATCGCCCTGGCGAAGGGCTTCGGCTCGGAGACGATCGCCGAAGGCGTCGAGGACGACGCCACGCTCGCGCTCCTCCGCGAATCGGGCGTCGACTTCGCGCAGGGCTATCACCTCGGAAGGCCCGCGCCACTCATGGTGGCCGGGAACGGAAACGGGGCAGCGTGAGCCACGAGGCCGACGAGCAGCTCGCCCGGGACGCGGACCAGACCGCGCTCGACACGGACCAGACCCTGTCGGACATCGATCAGAGCGCTGCGGACGAGGACGGCTTCGCCTCGGACACCGACACGACCGCGGCCGACCGTGACCAGGCGTCCGCCCGCGCGGATCAGCAGGCGTCCGACCAGGACCAGCTGGCGGCTGAGCGCGACCTGGCGGAGGGTCCGCCGGCCGACCCCGCACGCCAGCGCCGCTACGAGGTCTCGCGCGACGAGCGCAGGGCCAGCACCGCCGAGAGGGCCGCCACCGCCGTGCGTCGCGCGCAGACCGCAGCCGAGCGCCTCGACGCCGCCGACCGCCGCGACGAGGCCAGCCGCTTGCGCGACCTGGCCGCCGAGGCACGCGACCGCGCGGCCGATGCGCGCGACCGCCTGGCCGCGCGCATCGAGCCCACCGGGCCGGCCGCGGTGGCACGCGCGCAGGCAGCGGCGGACCGCAAGCGTGCGGCCGCGGACCGCGAGCGTGCCGCCGCCGACCGGGAACGGGCGGCCAAGGATCGCCAGCAGGTCCGCGCCGCCCTGTCCGAAGCACATCTCGACGAGCTGACCGGCGCCTACCGGCGCGGGCTGGGCACGGTGGCTCTCCAGCGGGAGATCAACCGAGCCCGCCACTCCGGTGGCCGGTTGGTGCTGGCCTTCGTCGACGTGGACGGGCTGAAGGACGTGAACGACAGCCGCGGCCACGCCGCCGGAGACGCACTGCTGACGGACGTGGCCGCCACGATCCACTCCAAGCTGCGCTCCTACGATCCGATCGTCCGCGTGGGCGGCGACGAGTTCGTGTGCGCGTTCTCGGACTTCGACCTGGACAGCGTGCGCCGCCGTTTCGACCAGATCCGCAGGGACCTGGACGCCAAGCAGAAGGGTTACTCGATCAGCGTCGGATTGGCGGAGTTGGAAAGCAGCGACACGCTCGAGCAACTCACCGCGCGCGGCGATGCCGCGCTGTACGAGGCAAAGGCTCGCAAGCAGGCTGAGAAGTCCAGGCGCCGCTTCCTGCGCCGCGCGCTAGCGAATCACTAGCGGCGTGCCGATCGGCATCAGCTCGTAGAGCCGGCTGATCGCAGCGTTCGGGACGCGAATGCAGCCGTGCGACGGACGGCCCGGTATGAGGTTGGGCTCGTCGGTGCCGTGGACGCCGATCACGCCGCCGCCGGGCCAGTCGCTGAGGCGCGAGTAGGCGCCGGTGCCGAAGGCGCGCGGGCCGTACAGCCCGCCCGAGTTCGGCACCTTGAACTTCTCGCGGATCCAGAAGTTGCCCCCGGGGGTTGGGGTCCCGGGCTTGCCCACGCCGACCGGTGAGCGCCAGATCCGGTGGCCGGAGCGGAAGAGGGTGGCCCGGAGGCTGCGGCGGTCCACGACCAGGCGAGTGCTGACGCGGTAGAGAGGACCCAGCGCGGAGGCGCGGACCCAGCCGATCCGCCCATTGGGGCGCATCGGGATGCGGATCCGCAGCCAGGTGTGCCCGAGGTGGTCGCGGTAGCGGCGCAGGACCGGGTAGACCTCGAGCAGGCCGTCCTCGGTGAGGTAGTGCGTACGTGCGACCCGCGTCGAGCTCTGCGAGGGGCCCCGCCTGACCGCGGCGATGTGCTCGGTATGGGCCCAGTGGGCGAACGTGTGCCCATCAGTCAGCCGCACGCTCCCGTGCGGCTGGCCGGCCTCGCTCACCGCCGGCGGGAGAGCGAGGACGGTGAGGAGTGCGAGCCCCCCAAGCCAGGTCTTGATCAACCCGTGAAGCGCGGAGCCGCCAGCGGGAGCGAGCAGCGCCCGAAGTGACGCCTGATCACCGAGTGGTTGCCCGCGCGGTCGAGCGCGATCACGGTGAGCCGGTGGCTGCCGACCCGCAGGCCGCGAGCGCTGATCCGAAGCGAGAAGCGCGTGCGGGTGGTCAGCAGGAGGCGCTTACCGTCGAGGTAGACCTTCACCCTGCGGATGCCGGCGCGGTCGCTGAGCCTGACGCTGGCGTTGAAGTCGCGCCTGGTGCAGACGACGCTGGCGCTCGGCGGCCGCGTGCCGGGCCTGGTGATGAGCGGCCGCGGGCGGACCCCGGGGAGCCCGGTGATCCGGATGCCCGGACCCCTGACGTCCGCGCCGGGTCCGGCGCTGCCCGCACCGCCGCCACCGCCGCCGGCGATGGTGCCGGGCGCGCACTCCGAACGGTTGATGGTGTCGTTGATCAAGGTCACTCCGCCGTTGCGCGCCAGGAGCCGGCCGTTGATAGTCGCTCCGTTATTCACCGAGATCGACGTCAGGGCGAGGATGTTGCCCACGAACGCTGTCCGCGTTCCGAGCGTGCCGGAGCTGCCGAGCTGCCAGAAGACGTTGCACGGCTGCGCCCCGTTGATGAGGTTGACGCTGCTGTCGCTCGCCGTCGTCAACGTGGACGCGACCTGGAAGATGAACACCGAACGGGGGTCGCCCTGTCCGTCGAGCGTGAGGGCCCCGGTCAGCCCGAGCGAGGGAACCGAACCGGTCCTGTAGACGCCTGCGTTGAGCCTGCGGTTGCCCACGTCGGGCGGGAGGGTGGCGTTGCGCGGCCGGCCGGCTGCGTCCTTGTACGCGGTGACCAGGTCGCTCTTGGCGTTCTTCGCGACGGCATCCGTCACGTGCATCGCACCGTTGAGCGTGCCGGGCGGGAAGCCGGTGACCGAGCTACCGGGGTGCAGGCCCAGGTCGCCGTTGATGACCGATGGGCCGGTGTTGGTGATGCTGCTCCCACCGAGAAGCGCGAAGCTGTTCACGGTGCCGAGGAGGACGGGCGGCGGTTCGGCCTGCGCGGTGCCCCCGAGTACCAGGGTCAGTAGGGCAGTGAGCAGGAGCAGGCCGTAGCGTCGGGCCGCGGTGCGCGTCATCGCCATGTGTATTCCTCCGCGGCTTGAAAGAACCGCCTATCGCTGGGGGGTCGAAACTCAGTCCTTCCGGAGCTGCATCGGCGCGCATCGCCAACTCCTGCATCCCCCAAACGTGTGAACCTGCTCCGGAGCGCCGCAGCTCGCGAGCCGCGGAAACCACGCGAGGGTCGAACTGCGTTCCGCTGCAGCGCTCGAGTTCGGCCATGCCCGCCTCGGGGTCGATGCCGGCGCTGTAGGGGCGCCTGGTGATCATCGCGTTGAAGGCGTCGGCGACCCCGATGATGCGGGCGCCCAGCGGAATGTCCTCGCCGGCGACGTTGGGCGATGGAGCCGATCTCGCGAAGTGCGGTGTCGCCGGCCGCGTGCCCGAAGTTGTCGTTCAGCGCCTTGAAGTGGTCCACGTCGAGGAACACCACCGCGCAGCTGCCCTCCAGGCGCTGCGAGCGCGCGATCTCCTGGTTGATGGACGATGCCAGCGCCCTGTGATTCGGCAGCAGTGTCACGGGGTCGGTGGTGGCGAGCGCGGCGAGCTCGGTGTGCGCCCGCTCCAGCTCGCGGTGGGTCACCACCAGCTCACGCTGCGCGAAGCGCTGCCAGAGCGCGACGAGCAGCGTGACCACGGCGGCCGAGGCGAGCAGGCCTGCCGCGGTCAAGACAGCCAGCCGCGCTCGGTGGCCAGCAATACGGCCTGGGCGCGGTCGAAGACTCCGAGCTTTGTGTAGACAGAGTGCAGGTGCGACCTGATCGTGCTGGTGGCCACCCCGAGCTCCTCGGCGATCTGCTCGTACACCTTCCCTCGCGCAAGCAGCCGCATGATCGTCGTCTGGCGGGCGGTGAGCGGCGACGGCTCGATCGGGCGCGCCTTGGCCGCTCCCTTCGGGAACTCGTAGAGCAGGGCGTCGAGCAGGGTTCCCTGCAGCCCGCAGCGCTGCGACACGGCCAGCAGCTCCGTCCGGTCGACGGGGTTCCCGGCCGAGTAGTGCACAAGCAGGTCCGCGAGCCGCAGCAGGGTGGCATCGCCGGCCTCATCGTCGGCGTGGTGGCGCTCGATCAGCGTTGCGATGCGATTGGGCAAGCCCAGGCGCCGCGCGAGCACGCCGCCGACCACCGCGTGGTCGAGGCCCCAGGTCCGGCGCTCCTTGAGCAGCCGGTCGCACGCCGGCCCCTCGCTGCCGGTCTCGTAGTGTCCGTAGGACTGGAGCACGACCAGCTTGCCGATGTCATGCAGCAGCGCGGCCACGCGGAGCTCGTCGGGCTTTTCCGCGAGCCCGTCGAGGATGAGCCGCTCGGTGGCGGCCAGCGTCGCGACCGCGTGCACGCGGAAGTGCTGGGCGGCTGTGCTCCAGTGATCCCGCTGCCCGAAGAAGTCGAACACGGGGATGGCCCGAGCCAGCGCATGCAGGGCGCCCGGGGGTGCCGCCGCAACGGCGTCCGGAATGCCGCAGATCGCCTGGGCTCGCTTGGTGCGAGCCTGGTTCGCCAGGCGCAACGCGCCGATCGCGAGAGCCGGGTCGGACTCGATCACGGCGACCGTCTGGCGCGCGGAGACATCCTCGCTGTTGAGCACGCGGAGCAGCCGGTCGCGCGAGTACGCGAGCGCCGGAAAGCGCTCGTACTCGGCCAACGCGTCGAGCAGGCGCTGTCCGTGTCCGCGCGGCGCAGTTGGCTTGGAGGCCGACTGATTGCCCGTTCGGCGGCGGTCGCTGAAGCGCGCACCGCTGGTCGCCGTCGGCGCGGAGGAGGGCCGGAGCGGGGTGCCGTTGCGGGCCATCAGCGTGAGCCACAGCGCATGAAGTCGCGCTTCGTGACGGACAGGTTGCCCGCGCGGTCACGCGCGAACGCCGCGATCTTGTGGCGGCGTGGGCGCAGGTGGCGGACGCGGATGCGGACCGAGAAGCGGGTGCGGGCAGTGCGGTGCAGGAGCTTGCGGTCGAGGTAGACCTTGACTCGCCGGACGCCGGTGTTGTCGCGAATCCTGAAGCGCGCCGTGAAGTCGCGGCGGGCGCAGGTCCCTCGGCGGGCGCCCGGGACGCGGGAGATCCGCACGAGCGGACCGAGGGCGCCTCCGCTGATGGGGCCGGCGGCCGTGCCGATGCCGCCCACGGGCCCGGTGCCGGGCAGGCAGTGCGAGCGCGTGACCGTGTCGTTGATCAACGTCACGGCGCCGGTGCGAGCGAGCAGGCTGCCGTCCACCGCTACGCGGTCGTTCAGCGAGATCGAGGCGAGAGCCATGATGTTCCCCTTGAAGGCCGTCCGCTCGCCCAGCGTCGCGGAGCTCCCGACCTGCCAGTAGACGTTGCACGCCTGGGCCTCGTTTACGAGCTTGACCTGGCTGCCGGGTGCCGTGATCAGGGTGGACTCGATTTGGAAGATGAAGATCGCGTGCGGATCGCCCCGGCCGTCCAGCGTCAGGTTCCCGGTCAGCCCGAGGGAGGCGACGGACCCCGTCCGGTAGACGCCGGCGCCGAGCGATCGCCCGCCCAGGTTCGGCGGAATCTTGGCGGTGAACGGCCGGGCGTCGGCGTCGGCGTAGGCGGTGACCGCCAGGTCGGTCTTGGCCTGCCGGGCGGCCGCGTCGTGCAGGTGCGCCGCACCGTGGACCGTGCCGGGCGGGAAGCCGGTCACGGCGGTACCCGGATACAGGCCCAGGTCGCCGTTGATGACCGTGGGGCCCGTGTTCGTGACGGTGGAGCCGGCCAGTACGGCGTAGCTGTCGGCGCTGCCGAGCAGGACGGCGGACGGGTTGGCCTGCGTCGTGCTCACCAGTACGACGGCCAGCAACGGCGCAAGCGCGAGCAAGGCGAGGCTCGGAGGGACCGGCCTGCGAAATGCTGTCATCTCTGTACCTCCGCGGCCTGGGGGTGCCGCGCGTTACGGGGACGAAGTCCGTGTGCCCGTCCCGTCCGGGATGTGCATCGGTACGGCCCAGAAAACGCTAAATCCCCCGCACAGGGGAGTTTCGGAGGCTATGCGGCGCTAGCTCTGGATTAGTCCGATTGGGTGGCCCTCTGGATCGCTGAATTGACCGAGCGTGATGCCGGCGTCGGGGAGCTCCTCGGGTCCCATGAGGCGCTTGCCGCCGAGCTGCTCGGCCTTCGCCAGCGGTTGCTCGACGTCCGGGACTTCCACGTAGAAGGTCACGTGACCTTCGTAGCCCTCGGGGCCCTGCATGATGCCCCCACCGATGCCGACGCCGTCGGCGTTGGTGTTGCCGTCACGCTGGATGACGCCGTAGTTCATCGGGTTGTTGGAGTCGATCTCCCAGCCGAACAGGTCGCCGAAGTAGCTGCGCCGCTTGTCCCCGTTCTCGGCGATGACCTCGCAGTGGACGACGGGCTGGCCCATGCTGTCTCCTCTCACGCCGGACCGGGACTTCTTTCCGGGGCCCGTGTTGGGTGTGTGACAGCTGGTAGAGCTACCACAAGGAGCGTCACCGATGGGAATCTCCAAGCGAACCCTGGCGGCCGCCTTCGCGGCCGGGGCGGCAGCGCTCGCGCTGGCCGTGGGGGCGATGGGCGCGACCGCGAGCGATGGGCACGGCAAGCACCACGGCAAGAAGCACGCCAGGGGCCACGCGGACCTGATCAACGCGTCGCTGGCGGGATCGCAGGTGGGCGATCCCGTGTTCCACGGCGTCAGCCCCGGCGGGGCCCCGTGGGCGCTGAAGCGCGGCCAGGTCGAGGTGCAGAGGCGCGGCCGGCTCGACCTCACGGTGAAGGGTCTCGTGATCCCGGGCGCGCCGGGCAACGGCACCCCCGGCCCCGTGACCACGATCAGCGCCTCGCTCTACTGCGGAGCGGACGCGAACACCACCGCGGCGGACACGAGCAAGTCGGTCCCGATCTCGCGCAAGGGCAACTCGAGCATTCGCGACCGGTCGTTCACGGTGCCCGCCACGTGCCTGGCGCCGGTGGTCCTGGTGCACCCCAACGGGGTCGCGGCCACCTACATCGCGCTGGACGGCCAGCGCCCGTAGCGCTCGTTCAGCCGCGGATGCGGTCGTAGTTCAGTCGCAGCAGCTCGATGACGTCGCGGACATCCGCGGCGTCGTCGATGCTGCGTGCCGCCATCTTCGGGGAGTGGCGGTTCACGGGGTGGGGGCCGACCCGCCCCTGCTCCCGCAGCTCGGTACCAACGTCGCGCGGGAAGCCGAAGTGGGCGGCGTGATCTCCATGCAGGTGGCCGATCTCCTTGCCGTCGACCGTGAAGGCGAACTCGCCCCGGCTGCCGGGGCCGGCCTCCACGCCTGGCCACGAGGTGACCTCCTCGGTGATGCGCTGGCTGGGGCTCTGCGTGTTTGAAGTGGTCATGCGACCGACCCTACAAGTTCAAGTGAACTTGAAGTCAAGGCCGATTCGTGGTTTCCTGTCTGTCTCCATGGCGGATCTGCTCACGATCAGCGAGGTCGCGCGGCGCAGCGGCGTGGCCGCCTCGGCGCTGCGCTTCTACGAGGAGCGCAGCCTGATCACCTCCGAGCGCGCCGGCTCGGGCCACCGCCGCTATGCCCGCCCCGTGCTCCGGCGCATCGCCTTCATCGTGTTCGCGCAGCGCGTGGGGCTCACGCTCGAGGAGATCGGCGCCGAGCTCGACAAGCTGCCGCCGAACCGCGCGCCGAACCGGCGCGACTGGTCGCGCCTCTCCAGCCAGTGGGGCTCGCGAATCGACCAGCGCATAGCCGAGCTCGAGCGGCTCAAGCGCGGCCTGACCGACTGCATCGGCTGCGGCTGCCTGTCGCTCGGCCGCTGCCAGCTCGCCAATCCGGGCGACCGCGCGGCCGGCCTCGGCCCGGGCCCGCGCTACTGGATAGGCGACGCTCCGCTCGGATGATCGAGGCGACCCTCTACAGCGACGCGGCCTGCCCGTGGGCCTACAGCGAGAGCCCGGCATTGCACGTGATCCGCTGGCGCTACGGCGACGAGCTGGACTGGCGGCTCGTGCAGATCGGGCTCACCGAAAGCGCCGAGCAGTACGTCGCCCGCGGCTATACGCCTCTGCGAGGCGCCCACGGCCAGCTCCGCTTTCGCCGCTATGGCATGCCGTTCTCACCTCAGCCGAAGGCGCGCGTCGCCGCCACAGCCCGAGCCTGTAGGGCGGGCGTGAGCGCTCGCCTGCTGGACGCGGGAAGCGAGTGGCGCGTGTTCCGTGCATTCCAGCTCGCCAACTTCACCACTCCGCTGCTGCTCGACGACGACGGGCAACTCCACGGCGTGCTCCGGGGGCTCGAGGGCGTGGACGCCGACGCGATCATCGCCCGGCTGGACGACCCCGAGGTCAGCGAGGCATACGAGCGCGACCGGGCCGAGGCCCGCACGGGCGCGGGCTCCGCGGCAGAGCTGCAGGGCAAGACCGCCACCAGCGACGGGCCGGTTCGCTACACCGCTCCCTCGCTCGCGGTCGCGCGCGACGGCCTGAGCCTGATGGCGGGCGGCTTCCAGCCGGTCGAGGCCTACGACGCGCTGGTGGCGAACCTGGACCCCACGCTGGGCCGACGGCCCGCACCCGAAACGCCGCTGCCGCTGCTCGAGCACTTCACGGACGGTCTCACCACACAGGAAGTCGCCGCTCTCATGACGCAGGGCAACGACGCGCCCGACCGCCGGGCCGCCGAGACGGCGCTGCTCGAGCTTGTGGCCGAGGGCGCGGCCGGGCGCGAGCCGATCGGCGACGACGCCGTGTGGCGAGCGGCGTAGGCCCCGGCGCTCAGTCGAGCGCCAGCCTGCGTTCGCTCGCGTCGATGCGCTGGTCGTTGATCGACGCATAGCGGCGGCGCATCAGCCCGTCGGGAGAGAACTCCCACATCTCGTTGCCGTAGGAGCGCCACCATTGGCCGTCCGCGTCGCGGCTCTCGTACTCGAAGCGCACGGCGATCCGGTCTTCCGTGAACGCCCAGAGCGTCTTCTTCAGCTGGTAGTCCAGCTCGCGGTCCCACTTCCGTGCGAGGAACGCCCGGATTTCGTCGCGGCCCTGGAAGAACTCGTCGCGGTTGCGCCATTCGGAGTCCTCTGTATATGCCTGGGCCACGCGGTCGGGGTCGCGGCTGTTCCAGGCGTCCTCGGCGGCCTGCACCTTTGCCTTGGCGCTCTGCTCGTCGAACGGGGGTCGGATGTCGGTTGGGCTGGGCATGGGCCCAAAGCTAAAGACTGGGGTCGGGCTTGGGGTCGGTCCCCGATGTGAGGGGCGGTTGTCGGCTGAGCCGCCTGCTCAGGGCGCGGCCAGCGTGAGCGTGGCCGCACCCACCTTCGCGGTGGCGAGGCGCGAGCGCTGCTTCCAGCTCACCGTGACGCGGGTGGCCGGAGAGCCGGCCGCGCGCACCACGAGCCGGGCGCTCAGGGCGCCGGTCGACGGCCGCCAGCTGCCGCTGCCGCCCACCGTCGCGTCACGTACGAAGCGGATGCCGGTCAGCTTCAGGCGTGTGGGGTCGTCGCCGCTGGCCCTGAAGCTGCCGCCGCGCAGGCCCGGACCGGTGTCGGTGCCGGAATAGAAGCGGCGGACGGTCGCGTCCGCCAGCGCTTCGGCCGCCACGGTGGCGGCGCGGCGGGCCTGCAGGCCTGGGTCCGGGCCGGCCGCGAGCGTGGCCGGGGTCGCGTCGGCGAGCGTGGGCGGGTACGCGCCCGGCGTGTGCACGGGCGGGATGTGGCCCGTGCAGCGGGTGTCGAGCGTCTGGAGCTTGCGGGGCGCGCGCACGAACGCGCGGATGACCCTGCGGGCGCAGCTCGCGCCGGCCACGAGCATCGTGTCGCCCTCCGAGGTCACGTGCACGGTGTTCGGGAGCGTGACCACGCGGACGTTCCTGCCCAGCGTCGGCCCGAACACCTGGGCGTCCGACAGCGGGGTCAGGGAGTCCAGGTCGCCCCCCACGATCAGCATCGGGATCGACCCAGGCAGCGGGCGCAGCTTGGCCGGAACCACCGGGGCGCGGTGGCGCGGCCGGGGCCAGTCGAGGCACGCCTGGTAGGGCTCCGAGTAGGCGCTCATCGTGAGCCACTCGCGTGTGGTGAAGGGGTCGAACGCGCCGGCGGGGGGCGTGAGCAGGCTCTGCGCCAGCTCGGCCCGTCGGCGGGCGGGGAAGGAGTGCATCGAGAAGAGCTGCGGGTAGTCCATGCAGCTGACCGCGAAGTAGAGCCCGTCGGAGAAGTAGTCGGGCGTGCTGCCGCCGTGGTCGTAGGTCTGTGACTGGGCCACGAGCCGCAGCAGCGGCGCGGCGTCCCCGGCCAGCGCGGCGCGCACCGACGCGTCCAGCTCACGGTAGATCACGGGGTCCGAGCCCGCGTCCTGAACCATGTCGGCGATCGCCCTCACCCCGACGCGTGCCTTGCGCACTCGGCTGCCGTCGGAGTCGCGCGTGGGGCCGGTGATCGGCTGGGCGCGCAGGCGGGTGAGCAGCTGCCCGAGCCGCGCCGTCGCGCTGCCCGGAGCGGCGGCGGCGCAGCCCGGGTCGCGCGCGCAGACGGCATCCATCGCGCGCCGGGCCACCTCTCCGGACGAGGCGTACCAGGGGTCGAGGCCGCGCACCGGGTAGGCCGAGTCGAGGATCACCGAGTGCAGCAGCTTCTGGTGGCGCGAGATGAACGACTGCGTGAACCAGGTGCCGTAGGAGTCGCCGTAGAGGTCGATCCTGCCGAGTCGCAGCCTGCGCAGGACGGCCGCGAAGTCGGCGACCGCGTAGGAGGTGGCGAACAGGTCGGCCGCGTGCACCGGGGGCTTGCCGGGCCGCCGGTAGCGGCGCTCGATCTGGCGCGCGCAGGCGGCCACGAGCTTCGGGAAGCCGGGCCCCGAAGTGACGCCCGTGAAGCTCTGCACGCCCTTGCAGTCGATCAGCGCCGAGGTGCCCGTGCCGCGCTGGTCCACAAGCAGCAGGCCGCGCTCGCGCAGGAGCGGCCCGTACGTGCCCGTGTACTCGATGCTGCTGCCTGTCGAGGGATAGCCGGGGCCGCCCTCGACCGCCACCAGCGCCGGCCCCTGCGGCCTGCCGCCGCGCGGCGGCAGCCAGCGGAAGCCGACCCGGATGTGCGGGCCGCCGGCCCGTGCCGGGTCGAGGCGGCGGCGCAGCGAGCCGCACCACCAGCGGGTGCCCTTCTCGCAGCGGTGGAGCGTCAGCGAGCCGAGCCGCGTGTGCTTTGCAGAGGCGGCCCCGGCCGGCGCGCACGCGAGCGCCAGGGTGCTGAGGAGGGCGATCGCCACGGCCAGGACTTGTGCGTGCTGCCGGTTCGGCACGGTGCGAAAGGGCACGTTACTCCCACCGAAGTCGGTCCGGGCTGCTGCTACTGTCCCCCAGGTGGGCGACGCCGTCGCCCGCGAGGTTCTCGTCTCCGAACGCAACAGCGATCTGGGCCAGTTGAATCTCCCAGATCTTTTCGCGGACGCCAAACGCGCCCGCGCTTTGTGTTAGGAGCAAGATGTCAAAGCAGTCATTCGCCGATCTCGGCGTATCTCAAGTAGTCGTGCGCGCCCTCGAGGCCCGCGGCGTCACCGAGCCCTTCGCGGTCCAGAAGTCCGTGATCCCCGACGTGATGGCCGGGCACGACGTGCTGGTGAAGGCCCCGACGGGGTCGGGCAAGACGCTGGCCTTCGGAGTCCCACTCGTGGAATCGATCGAGGCCGATGCGCCCCGCTCGGCTGCGCTGGTGCTGGTGCCCACCCGCGAGCTCGCGGGCCAGATAGTCGAGGAGCTCAAGGAGCTCGCAGCCGCTCGCGCCCTCTCCGTGGCCGCCGTCTACGGCGGCGCGGGGATCGAGAAGCAGGCCAAGGCCGCCAAGCGCGCCCACATCCTCGTGGCGACGCCGGGCAGGCTCGAGGACCTGATGCAGCGCGGCGCCGTGCGCCTCGACCGGGTCAAGGTCCTGATCCTCGACGAGGCCGACCGCATGCTCGACATGGGCTTCCGCCCGGCGGTCGACCGCATCGTCTCGAAGACCCCGCGCAAGCGCCAGACCCTCTTCCTGTCAGCCACGCTCGAAGGCGACGCCGGGCGCGTGGCCGACGCCTACACCCACAACCCGCGCCGCCACTCGCAGGAGGCCTCGGCGAAGGCGAAGGGCGAGGTCGAGCACCGCTTCGTGGCGGTCCGCCACGAGGACAAGCTCGGCTCGCTCGTGCGCGTGCTGCGCGGCGACGACCGCGGGCGGACGCTCGTGTTCGTGCGCACCAAGCGCGGCGCCGACCGGCTCGTGAAGCGCCTCGGCAAGCAGGGAATCTCCGCCGTCGCCATGCACGGCAACCGCACGCAGTCACAGCGCGAGAAGGCGCTCAACCGCTTCCACTCCGGCTCGGTGGACACGCTCGTGGCAACCGACGTGGCGGCGCGCGGCATCGACGTGGACGACATCACGCACGTGGTCAACTTCGACGCCCCCGCCGACCGTGACGCCTACGTGCACCGCGTCGGGCGCACCGGCCGCGCGGGCCGCACCGGCGTGGGCATCACGTTCGTCATGGACGACCAGGCGCGCGACGTCAAGCGCATGGCCCACGACCTCCGCCTGCACTCGCAGTACGCGCAAAGCGGCCTCGGCAGGTAAGAGCCGGCGCCGTGCCGGCGCAAAGCAGGCATGAGCGATGAACGGTTCGTGATCGTTGGCGGCGGCCTGGCCGGCGCGAAGGCCGCCGAGAGCTTGAGGAGCGAGGGCTTCGAGGGCCCGCTCGTGCTGGTGGGCGACGAGGACGGGCTGCCGTACGAGCGCCCGCCGCTCTCGAAGGACTTCCTGCGGGGCGAAGTCGCGCGCGAGAGCGCGTTCGTGCACGACGAGGCCTTCTACGAGCAGCACCGGATCGAGCTGCGGCCCTCGACTCGCGCAACCGAGCTCCGCCTGGCCGAGCGCGAGCTGGTGCTCTCTGACGGCGAGCGGCTGGGCTTCAAGAGCCTGCTGCTGGCCACGGGAGCCGAGCCGCGCCGGCTGCGCATCGAGGGCTCCGACCTGGCCGGCATCCGCTACCTGCGGAACCTCGAGGACTCGGAGGCGATCCGCGAGGGCATCCGGCCCGGCGCGAAGCTGGTGGTGGTTGGTGCCGGCTGGATCGGCGCCGAGGTGGCGGCGTCGGCGCGCTCGATGGGCGCGGAGGTGGCTCTCATCGATCCGATGGAGGTCCCGCTGCAGCGCGTGCTGGGCACCGAGGTCGGCTCCGTGTACCGCGACCTGCACGCCGAGCACGGCGTCGAGCTGAGGCTGGGAGAGGGTGTGGAGGGGTTCGAGGGCGCCGAGCGCGTGGAGCGGGTGCGGCTCGCGTCCGGCTCCGCCGTGGACTGCGACCTCGTGGTTGTCGGCGTGGGCGTGATGCCGCGCAGCGGGCTCGCTCACGCGGCGGGAATCGACGTGGACAACGGGATCGTGGTGGACGAGCGCCTGCAGACGAGCGCGCCGGGGGTGTTCGCGGCCGGCGACGTGGCCAACCATCGCCACCCGCAGTTCGGCCCGTTGAGGGTCGAGCACTGGGCGAACGCCCTGAACCAGGGGCTGGCCGCCGGGCGGTCGATGCTCGGCACCGGCGAGCCCTACGACCGCGTGCCCTACTTCTTCTCGGACCAGTACGACGTGGGCATGGAGTACAGCGGCTACGCCGGGCCCGACGACGACGTCGTGTTCCGGGGCGACCGCGAAGGCCGCGAGTTCATCGCGTTCTGGCTACGCGACGAGCGCGTGATGGCCGGCATGAACGTGAACGTCTGGGACGTGACCGACCCGATCCAGGCGCTGGTGCAGGGCGGCGAGCCGGTCGACAGGAAACGGCTGGCCGATCCGGACCAGCCGCTCGAGGAGCTGGTGGTGGCCGCGAGATGAGGCGCTCGATCGACCTGATGGCGGCCGAGCTTGCCGCCGGCGAGCTGCTGCAGGCGCTCGGCGCCGACCTCGACACCGAGGGCCGCGAACGGACGCCGCGCCGGATGGCCGAGGCATACGCCGAGCTGCTCACGCCCGAGCCCTTCGACCTCACGACCTTTCCCAACGACGGCGGCTACGACGAGCTGGTCGTGGCCAGGTCGATCCCGTTCCACTCGCTCTGCGAGCACCACATGCTGCCCTTCGTGGGCGTCGCGCATGTGGGCTACCTGCCGGGCGACCGCATCATCGGCCTGTCGAAGCTGGCCCGGGTGGTGGACCGCTTCGCGCGCGCCCTGCAGGTCCAGGAGCGGCTGACCAAGCAGATCGGCGACTGGCTCGAGGAGCAGCTCGTGCCGAAGGGCGTCGGCGTAGTGCTCGAGGCCGAGCACATGTGCATGTCGCTGCGGGGCGTCCAGAAGCCGGGAGCCCGCACGGTCACCTCCGCGCTGCAAGGCCTGATCCGAAACGACGCACGCACGCGCGGCGAATTCCTGGCCCTCGTTCGCGACTGCTAAGCGTCCGGCGCCCTGTGCACAGCCTGGGGGTTAGAGTGCGTCCATGAGGCGCCTTGCGGTGTCCGTAGCGCTCTGTCTCGCGCTATCGGTGGGGGTGGGAGTCGGGCCGGCCTTCGGGGCCGCGCCCTCGCGCTACTCGATCGTGAATGGCTGCTATTCGCTCGTGTCGAAGTCGAGCGGGCAGCCGGTCGGTAAGAGCCCGACGGGTGGCTACCGGGTCGCCGGCGCCGGCGCCGAGGGCTTCCGGATGCAGGCGACCGCGCTCGGCGAGTATCTCTTCTACGGGCGCGCGCGTGACTTCATGGCGGCGCGCTCGGTGAGCGTGCCGCTGGTGGGTGACCAGGGTCGCGTCCAGACTTCGAACAGCGCCGACCAGGCCGCCAACTGGCGCGTCGACTCAGCGGGGCCGGGCGCGTTCAGGATCGTCTCGCTGGCCAGCGGCAAAGCCCTCAGCGCCTCGGGGCCGGCGGGCGAGTTGACGCTGGTGGATCCAGGGAGCGCCGGGCTGTTCTCGTTCCAGAAGACGAGCGGCTGTCCCGCCTACCCCGAGGTGGAAGTGGACGTGACCGGCAAGCCGTTCAAGGGCAAGCAGTCCTACGGCGAGACGCGCGGCTACCTCGACGCGCACATGCACATGATGGCCTTCGAGTTTCTCGGCGGCCGCGCGCACTGCGGCCGCCCCTGGAGCCCGTTCGGGGCGCCTACGGCGCTGACCGACTGCCCGGATCACTACCCCAACGGGTCCGGTGCCGCGCTGGAGAACGCCATCTCGTTCGGCAACCCGGCGCACACCCACGATCCTGTCGGCTGGCCGACCTTCAAGGACTGGCCCAACCACGCCTCGCTGACCCACGAGCAGAGCTATTACAAGTGGCTCGAGCGCTCCTGGCGCGGCGGCCAGCGCGTGTTCGTAAACCTGCTCGTGGAGAACAAGGTGCTCTGCGAGATCTATCCGCTGAAGAAGAACTCCTGCGACGAGATGGACGCGGTGCGCCTGCAGTCGAAGCGGATCCGCGAGTTGGAGAACTACATCGACGCCCAGAACGGCGGCCCGGGCAAGGGCTGGTTCCGGATCGTGACCAATCCGTTCCAGGCGCGCAGGGTGATCAACCAGGGCAAGCTCGCCGTGGTGCTCGGCATCGAGGTGTCGGAGCCGTTCGGCTGCCAGGTCTACAACGACCAGCCGCAATGCGACCGCGCCCAGATCGACCGCGGCCTCGACGAGGTCTACAAGCTCGGCGTGCGCGACATGGAGCTGATCAACAAGTTCGACAACGCGCTAGCGGGTGTGGCCGGCGACACGGGCGAGACCGGCGCGATCGTGAACAACGGCAACCGGCTCGAGACCGGCAAGTACTGGCAGATGAAGACCTGCACCGGGCCGGCCGACGAGGCCGACAAGGAGCAGCCCTCGGCATTCGGGCACAACCCCGACGACGTGATCGGCAACGGCCTGAACGCCTTCGCGCCCCCCGGCGTCACCCCGGTCTACGGACCCGGCCCGCACTGCAACGCGCGCGGCCTGACGGACCTCGGCGAGCACACGGTGCGCCGCATGATGCAGAAGCGGATGATCGTGGACCCCGACCATATGGGTGTGCTGGCGCGCAAGCAGACGATGTCGCTGCTCGAGGCCAGGCGCTACTCGGGTGTCGTGTCGAGCCACGGCTGGAGCAGCCCGGACGTGGTGCCGCGGATCTACAACCTGGGTGGCGTCGTGACGCCCTACGCCGGTGACTCGAAGGCCTTCGTGGCGGCCTGGAAGCGCTTCAAGCCGAAGCGCAACAAGCGCTTCTACTTCGGTTTCGGCTACGGCGCCGACGCGAACGGCTTCGGCTCCCAGGGCGGCCCGCGCGACGGCGGCAACGTGAGCTACCCGTTCAAGTCCTACCTCGGCCCGGTGGTCGGCAAGCAGCGCAGCGGCCAGCGGCTGTTCGACATCAACAAGGACGGCGTGGCCCACTACGGTCTCTACCCGGACTGGCTGCAGGACCTGCGCATGCAGGCGGGCAACCGGATCGCGGCCGACATGGCTCGCGGCTCGGAGTCATACCTGCAGATGTGGGAGCGCGCTCAGGGCGTGCCGGGCCCGCGCTGCCGCTACGCGCGTGGCTCGTTCAAGCGCCGTGGCCTGTCATGGGCGCGCCTCAACGAGACGAACGCGAAGCTGCTGCGGCGCGCCGGGCAGCCCCAGCGCCGCACGCGCGCCTGGACCTACTGCGTCCGCGGCAAGCACGGGCGGAACCGCCGCGTCGTCGTGGTGCTCACGCGCAAGGGCCGCGTGGGCCTCGTTGCCAGCACGGGCATCGGCCACGAGGCCGACCACATCCACCCGGGCTCGCTGGCGAGCCGGCTGCGCGGCCACGCGCATTCGCTCGGGCGCGGGCTCTGGGTGCGCCGCGAGGGCAAGACTCGCTTCGTGTACCTGGCACGGCATGGCCGCGTGCGGGTGGTCGGCGCCGCCACGCGCGGGGTGGGCGCGAAGCGCTCCACGCTGCGCGCTTACCTCCGCCTGGGCAAGCTGCGGTGAGGACTGAAACGCCCCGGCCTTGGGCAGTAGTCAAGCTGGGATGAGTGCGACGAGCGAGCCGCAGGCGAAGCGCAACGCGCGCGCCGCGCAGAAGAAGGCCGACGAGCGCCGCAAGCAGGCGGCCGGCGGCGTGTCGGGCTGGGTGGCCGAGCGCGCCGGGGACTGGGACCTCCAGGGCCAGGACCTCAAGTTCATGGAGCTCCAGAAGTACTTCTGGAACCCGCTCATGGACTACTGGTTCAGGATGGAGATCGAGGGCTGGGAGCGGCTGCCCGAGCCGCCGGCTCTCTTCATCGGCATCCACTCGGGCGCCCCGTTCGTGTGGGACGCGTGGACGGTGGGCGTCCAGTGGTGGCGCCACTTCGGCGACGAGCGGATCATGCACGGCACCGCGCACGACGCGCTCATGGCCGCGCCCCTGATCGGCCACTACTTCCGCGCGATGGGCGTGCTGCCCGCCGCCCCCGACAGCATCGCCTCCGCGCTGGCGGCCGGCCACGACGTGGCCCTCTGGCCCGGCGGCGAGGTGGACTCGCTGCGGCCCTGGACCAAGCGCGACGAGGCGATCCTGGGCGGGCGCACCGGGTTCATCAGGATGGCCATCAACGCCGGCGTGCCGATCGTGCCGATCGCCACCGTGGGCGGCCCCGACGCGATGCCGGTGCTCACGCGCGGGAAGAACCTCGCCAAGCTCTTCCAGCTCGACAAGTTGGCCCGCATCAAGGTGATGCCGTTGGCGATCAGCGCGCCGTGGGGGATCGCACCCGCGATGCTGCCCGAGATCCCGCTGCCGACCAAGATCCGCACCGCCTTCCAGGAGCCCGTGAAGCTCGCGCGGGACCCGAAGAAGGCCAAGGACGAGGACTACGTCGAGCGCAAGTACGAAGAGGTGCGCACGAGCATCCAGCGCGGCATGGACGAGCTGGCGCGTCGCCGCCGTCTGCCGCTCTTCGGCTAGGGCGGCTCGGGCACGCCGGCCGCTTCGAGCGCCTGCGCGCGGTTGAAGAACATCTCCATGCGCGCGAGCTTGCCGTCGCGCATCGTGTTCACGAACGCGACGGTGATGTCCATCTCGATCCCGCTGTGGGCGCCTCGCCCGCGCTGGCGCGTCACCGCGACGAGGGTCGTGTCGCTCACGTCGATCACCTCGAGCAGCTCGAACCGGAAGTCCTCCCACTGCGAGGGCCAGTCCTCGAACGCCGCGGCGATCCCCGCATGGCCCTCGTAGCTCTTCGCGTCGGGAACCTCCGGAGGCTGCACGATCACCACGTCGGCATGGCTGCCCTCGCGCATCGCCTCGACGTCTCCCCGCTGGAAGGCGTCGAAGCCCAGCTCGACCAGCTCAACGTTCTCCTGCGACATCGGCTGCCCAGTATCCCGGGCGTGAAGTCTGAGGTCTAGGCGAGGGCCAGCACGCGCTCGTCCGGCGCCCGGCAGACCCGGTCGCGGCCGCAGCGCTTGGCGTCGTAGAGGCCCGCGTCGGCTTGCCCGAAGACGGCGTCGTAGTCGAAGGCGTCGCCGCGCTCTGAGGCGGCCACGCCGAAGCTCATCGTCACGTTCTGCCCCCCGCCCACCGTGTCGGCCGCAACGGCTTGGCGAAGCTGCTCGGCCATGAGCTCTGTCTGCTCGATCTCGGCTCCCGGGATCAGCACCAGGAACTCCTCGCCGCCGATGCGGTAGATCAGGTCGAACGCGCGCAGCTCCTTGCGCAGCAGGTACGCCACGTCCTTCAGGACGGAGTCACCCACGGCGTGGCCGCACGAGTCGTTGATCTGCTTGAAGTGGTCGAGGTCCCCGAGCGCGATGCCGATCGGCTCGCCGGTGACCCGGGCCTGCTCGGACAGCTCGGCCGCGCGGGAGGTGAGAGCCTTGCGGTTGAGCGTGCTGGTGAGCGGGTCGAGCACAGCCTCGCTGCGGTGGTCGAGGTCCGAGCGCATGAGCGCCGTGGAGAGCATGGATACGGCCAGCACGAGCGCGGCGGGCGCGATGACCAGCGGCGGGTTGTGGATCACGGCGTTGGCGTCGACGCCGAACGCAACGGCGGCGATCAGGCCCAGCGTGATGCCCAGCCCTGCCACGATCCCCCGTCCGGAGAAGCGGGCGGTGAGGGTGACCACCGGGATGGCGAACCAGGCCATCGTCGGGATCGCCGGGCCGCCGCTGAGGGCGACGCTGGCTCCGAGGATCACCTGCGACGCCGTCCAGGCCGCGAACAGCCCGTACTCGGGCCGCGGCACGCGGTCCATGCGGTCGTCCGCGATCTTGAACATGACCGCGGCAAGCGCCAGCGGGATGAGCGTCCACCAGCCGAGCCAGGGACCCATCGCGATCAGTGCCAGCGCGAGCACGCCGAAGGATGCGCGCCGCACCGGCTGAAGGCGCCGGTCCATGTCGAGCATGCGCTCGCGGTCCATCCCGTCGCGGATCAGCCACGACTCGTCGGCCATCTGCCTCCATCGGCAGCTTCCCGCGTGTTATTTACATTTCGGGCGCGAGGCTGGACTAGCGCTTCTTCGGCGGAGAGATCACGCTGCCCACCGCGCGCATCAGCGGCTCGGGTGTGTGCTCGGCAATCTTGAGCAGTGCCATGCCGGCCTGGGAGCGCGCGGTCGTAGTGCGCGGCCACCGGCCGGATCTCCTCCTCGGCGAAGCGGTGCACGCGCGCGACGAGGTCGTGCTGAGCGGGTGTCAGCTCCAGGCTGAAGCTCATCCGCGGCGTTCTACAATCGCGACCAGGCCCTGCCCGCCCGCGGCGCAGATCGAGATCAGCCCGCGCCCTGAGCCCTTCTCGGCTAGGGCCTTCGCCAGCGACGCGACGATGCGCCCGCCGGTGGCTGCGAAGGGGTGGCCGGCGGCGAGCGAGCCGCCGTTCACGTTCAGCTTGTCGCGGTCGATCGAGCCGAGCGGCTCGTCGCGGCCGAGGCGCTCCCGGCAGAAGGTCGGGTCCTCCCAGGCCTTGAGCGTGGCCAGCACCTGCGCGGCGAAGGCCTCGTGGATCTCGTAGAGGTCGAAGTCCTGCAGCGTGAGGCCGGCCTTGTCGAGCAGCATCGGCACGGCATAGGCCGGCGCCATCAGCAGGCCCTCGTCGCCGTCGACGTAGTCCACCGCGGTGGCCTGCGAGTGGGTGAGGTGGGCGAGCACCGGCAGGTTGTGCCGCTCGGCCCACTCGTCGCTCCCGAGCAACACCGTCGAAGCCCCGTCCGACAGCGGCGTGGAGTTGCCCGCGGTCATCGTCGCGTCGCCCGAGTCCGTCCCGAAGACGGGGTTCAGCTTCGCGAGCTTCTCGACCGTGGTGTCGGGTCGCATGTTCTCGTCGCGCTCGAGCCCGTTGTGAGGCGTCATCAGGTCCTCGAAGAAGCCGCGCTCGTACGCAGCGGCCAGGTTCTGGTGGCTGGCGGCCGCCAGCTCGTCCTGCTCCTCGCGCGTCAGACCCCATTCGCGGGCGGTGATCGCCGTGTGCTCGCCCATCGACAGCCCGGTGCGGGGCTCCGCGTTGCGCGGGATCTGGGGCACGATCTGTCCCGGGCGCAGGTGCCCGAGCAGCTTCAGCCGCTCGCCGGCGCCCTTGGCGGCGTTGAGCCCGATCAGCACCTTTCGCAGCTCGTCGTTGACCTCGATCGGCGCGTCGCTCGTGGTGTCCACGCCGCCGGCGATGCCGCATTCGATCTGTCCCAGCCGGATCTTGTTGGCCACCAGCACGGCCGTCTCGAGGCCGGTGTCGCAGGCCTGCTGCACGTCGTAGGCCGGGCTCGCGTGGTCGAGCGCGCTGCCCAGCACGCACTCCCGCGTGAGGTTGAAGTCGCGGCTGTGCTTCAGCACGGCGCCGGCCACCACCTCGCCGAGCCGCTCGCGCTGGAGGCCGAACCGCGCGATCAGCCCGTCTAGCGCGGCGGTGAGCATCTCCTGGTTGGAGGCCTCCGCGTACGCCCTGTTGGAGCGGGCGAAGGGGATGCGGTTGCCGCCGATGATGGCTGCGTCGGGCATCGAGGGCGCAGGAGTCTAGCCATTTCCTACTGACGGGTAATAAGCTGCCGCGCATCGCCGACCGCTACCAATCGTTCACCCACTCGGGTCCGGGGCGCCTGCTGAGCAAGCAACTCGGCCTGCCCCAGCCACCGCGGCTGCGCCGCTACGAGCCGGGGCAGCCGCTGCTGGACGGCCCCGTGATGCTCGGCGCCGCCCCTGGTGGGCGGCTGCTCGAGCCCGCGGCACGCCCGCTGGCGTCCATCGAGGCCGAGGCTCACGTGCTTGAGCGCGGGCCGGCGCAGACGGCCGCCACCGAGGCTGGCCTCGAGACGCGCGTGTCCACGCCGGACTCGGACGGCGACACGCGCTTCGCGGCGCTCGTGTTCGACGCCTCGGGCATCGACGGAACGGCCGGGCTGCGCGAGCTCTACGACTTCTTCCACCCGGTCATCCGCAAGGTCGGCCCGTCCGGGCGCGTGCTCGTGCTGGGCACGCCGCCGGAGCAGGCCACGTCACCCGCTCAGGCCGTGGCGCAGCGCGCGCTCGAGGGCTTCGTGCGCGCCCTGGGCAAGGAGGTCGGGAACAAGGGCGCGACCGCCAACCTCGTCTACGTGGCGCCGCAGGCCGAGCGCAACTTCGAGTCCACGCTGCGCTTCTTCCTCTCCTCGAAGTCCGCCTACGTGTCGGGCCAGGTCGTGCGCGTCGGCGCGGGGGAGTCGGGCGCGACGCCGGACTGGGAGCAACCGCTGAGCGACCGGGTGGCGCTCGTGACCGGCGCCTCGCGCGGCATCGGGGAGTCGATCGCGAAGATGCTCGCGCGGGACGGCGCCCACGTGGTCTGCCTGGACATCCCTGACCAGGGCGAGGCGCTCGTGAACGTCGCGAACGAGATCGGCGGCTCGACGCTGCAGCTCGACATCAGCGGCGACGACGCGCCGCGCGTGCTCGCCGATCACCTGCGCGAGCGTCACGGCGGCGTGGACGTGGTGGTGCACAACGCGGGCGTGACGCGCGACAAGACGCTCGGGCGCATGAGCGACGAGCAGTGGGACATGCTGATGGCGATCAACCTCGAGGCGCCCGAGCGGATCAGCGACGAGCTGCTTCGCCAGGACGCGCTGCGCAAGGACGGCCGCATCGTCGGGGTCTCGTCGGTGAGCGGCATCGCGGGCAACCGCGGCCAGTCGAACTACTCCACGAGCAAGGCCGGCGTGATCGGCCTGGTGGAGGCCCTCGCACCCGCGCTGGCGGAACGGCGGGGCACGATCAACGCCGTGGCCCCGGGCTTCATCGAGACGCAGATGACCGCGGCCATGCCGCTCGCCACGCGCGAGGGCGGCAGGCGCCTCAGCAGCCTCGTGCAGGGCGGGCTTCCCGTGGACGTGGCGGAGACGATCGCCTGGTTCGCGAGCCCCGCGTCGGGCGGCGTGAATGGCAACGTGGTGCGCGTCTGCGGCCAGGCGCTGATCGGGGCCTGACCGTGGCGGTGCGCGAGCTCGACTCCCCGCCGAGTCTGGCGCTGCTCTACCCCAAGGCAGTGGGCGGGGCGGCGCTGCCGCTGGTGCGGAAGCTGCCGGGCGTGGGGGCGCCCTCCGGGGAGCTCCCAGACGAGGAGCTCCTGCTGCGCGGCGCCACGATCGATCGCGACCGTCTGGCCGAGTACTGCCGCGTGGGCACCTTCGAGATCGGTGACGCGCTGCCTCCGACCTATCCGCACCTGCTCGCCTTCCCACTTGCGATGCAGCTGATGACCGACGGCTCGTTCCCGTTCCCCGTGATAGGGCTCGTGCACATCGAGAACTCGATCGAGCAGCTGCGGCCGATCGGGGTCGACGAGCGACTCGACGTGCGCGTGCGCGCGCAGGACCTGCGCGACCACGACAAGGGCCGCCAGTTCGACGTGGTGGCTGAGGCTCAGGCCGCCGGGGAGCCGGTCTGGCGCAGCACCAGCACCTACCTGCGCCGCGGCGGGGGAGGCGGCTCCTCGAAGGGCGGCGGCGATCGCGAGCAGCCGCCCCCGGCCCAGATGCAGCTGAGGGCGCCCGCCGACATCGGGCGCCGCTACGCCGCCGTGTCCGGGGACCGCAACCCGATTCACCTGCACCCGCTCAGCGCCCGGCTGTTCGGCATGCCCAGGCCGATCGCCCACGGCATGTGGTTGAAGGCGCGCTGCCTGGCGCTGCTCGAGCCCCAGCTGCCCGAGGCCTACGAGGTAACCGTGCGCTTCAAGCTCCCGGTGTACCTGCCGGGCAAGCTGAGCTTCGCGTCGGACGGCGGGCGCTTCTCGCTGCACGACGGCAAGAACGAGAAGCCGCACCTGAGCGGCGCGGTCTCGCCGGCTTAGCCGCGCTCCTCGCGGACCTTTTGCCCGTCGACGAACCAGATCCGGCGGCCGTCCGGATAGCTCGCCGCGGTGTTACGCGAGCTCGCCATCAAGCTCGGCGAGTATGACTCGCCGCTGGGGGGTAGAGAGCAAGCGGGGGATGGCAGGCGAGACGATCAAGAGCGCGGCGCAGGCCCTTGCGGGGGCTCTCGGAGGTGCCGTCCAGACCTACGGCAGCACGGTCGAGACCGTCGCAGGCGAACTGAGGCACCCGGAGCGGCTGGCCATGGCGGGCGAGGTGCTGGTGCGATCCGGAATCGTGCGCCTCGAGCGGCCCGACACCGCGCTGCAGATCGCCCGCAAGCTGTTCGACTGGAAGCTCACACCGGCCGCGGGCTTCACGGTCTCGGCGCTGCGCTACCCCGATGCAACGGCCATCGTGGACGAGCGCGGCAGCCTCACCTTCGACCAGGTCGACAAGCGCACCAACGCGCTGGCCCACGCCTTCGCGTACGAGGGCGTCAGCAGCGAGGACTCGGTGGCGATCATGTGCCGCGACCACCGCTGGTTCGTAGAGGCCACCGTGGCGCTGTCCAAGCTGGGCGCGACCGCCCTCTACTACAACACCGCGTTCGCTGGGCCCCAGCTGAAGGAGGTCACCGAGCGCGAGGACCCGGTCGCGGTCGTCTACGACGAGGAGTTCTCGGAGGCGCTCGAGAAGGCCCTCGGCGAACGCAAGCGCTTCATCGCCTGGGAGGACGAGGGCGAGCATGGCGAGATCACGGTCGAGGAGCTGATCGAGCGCGGCGACGAGTCCGACCTCCCGCCGCCCTCGAAGCCCGGCAAGATCACGCTGCTCACCTCGGGCAGCACCGGAACCCCGAAGGGCGCGTCCCGCGACCAGCCCGACGCCATCGAGCCGATCGTCGCGCTGCTCTCGCGCATCACGCTCCGAGCCGGCGAGCCGACGGTGTTCGCCGCGCCGCTGTTCCATGCCTGGGGCTTCCTCCAGTTCAACCTCGGCCTGATCCTGTCGTCGACCTTCGTCCTGCGGCGCAAGTTCGACCCCGAGGCGACGCTCGCGGCGATCGAGGAGAACAAGGCTACGGCGCTCGTGGCGGTGCCGATCATGCTCCAGCGCATCCTCGAGCTGCACCACGCCACGCGGCGCAAGTACGACGTCGACTCGCTGCGCGTGGTCGCCGCCAGCGGCGGCGCGCTGGGACCCGAGCTCTCCGAGCAGTGGATGGACGAGTTCGGCGACAACCTCTACAACCTCTACGGCTCGACCGAGGTGGCCTGGGCGGCGATCGCCGACCCCGAGGACCTGCGGGCGGCGCCGGGAACCAGCGGGCCGCCGCCGCCCGGCACCACGATCAAGGTGCTCGACCAGGAGGACCAGAGCGAGAAGCCGCCCGGCGAGAGCGGCGAGGTGTTCGTGGGCAACTCGATGCTCTTCGATGGCTACACGAGCGGCGAGAACGAGGAGATGGTCGACGGCCACATGTCGACCGGGGACCTCGGCTACCTCGACGAGGACGGCCGCCTGTTCATCGAGGGCCGCGCCGACGACATGATCGTGTCGGGCGGCGAGAACGTGTACCCCGAAGAGGTCGAGGAGGCGCTCTCGAAGCACAAGGGCGTCAAGGACGTCGCGGTGATCGGCGTCGAGGACGACGACTTCGGCGAGCGGCTGAAGGCCTTCGTCGTGAAGAGCGGCAGCGTCAGCCAAAAGGCCCTGAAGGACCACGTGAAGACGAACCTGGCCGACTACAAGGTTCCTCGCGATATCGAGTTCGTGAAGGAACTGCCGCGCAAGCCGCAGGGCAAGGTCGACAAGCAGGCGCTGAAGGAAGAGAACGAGTAACGCGTTCCTTAGCGCGCGCCGCTCTCGGCGTGCTGCCCGCGGCCGCCCGTGCCCCCGACGCAACCGGTGGTGGGTCCGGGTCAGCTAGATCCGCGCCTGCTCGATCAGCTCCAGCACCCTTACCCCGTCTTCGGCCGGTGACGGCGGGGGCGCGCCTTCGGTGATCGCGTCCCGCAGCCGTTGGTAGTAGGTCTGGTAGGTACCTGGATCGGTGCGGATCCGCCGCGTGTCGTTCTCCCTGCCGAGCTCGCCGAAGCGGTCGTCGCGCTCGCGGCCGTAGCCGGGGTCGCCGGGCCGGAGGCCGTCGGAGAGCTGTGCTTCCTGGGGGTCGAGGCCCCACTTCACGTAGGCCGCCTTCGAGCCGAGCACGCGCAGGCGCGGGCCCAGCTGGGCGGCCACCGCGCTTGCCCACAGGTGCGAGCGCACGCCGCTCTCGTGCTCGAGTGCGACGAACACGTCGTCGTCGGCCTCCACGCCCGGCCGCCTCCGGTCCACCTCCGCGTACACGTTCGCCACGGGCCCGAACAGCACCAGCGCCTGGTCGATCAGGTGGCTGCCCAGATCGAACAGCAGGCCGCCGCCCTCCTCGGCCTCGCCGCGCTCGCGCCACGAGCCGGCCTTGGGCTCGGGGCGCCAGCGCTCGAAGCGGCTCTCGAAGCGGAGCACGTCCCCGAGCTCGCCTGCCTCGATCAGCCGCCGCACAGTGAGGAAGTCGCCGTCGAAGCGGCGGTTCTGGAACACGGAGACCAGCCGTTCGTGCTCGCGCCCAGCCTCCACCAGCCGGCGGCCGTCCGCCGCCGAGGTCGCCAGCGGCTTGTCCACCACCACGTGCAGGCCGGCCTCGAGGGCGGCGAGCCCGAGCGCCAGGTGGCTGCGGTTCGGCGCGGCGACCACGAAAAGGTCGTGTTCGCCCGCTGCCTCGAAGACCGCCTCGGCGCGGTCGGCCACCTGCGCCCCGGGGTGGTGTGCGCGCACTTGCTCGGCGCGCTCCGGGTTGCTCGTCACGACCGTGCGCAGCTCCAGGCCGTCGGTCGCGGCGATCAGCGGGGCGTGGAACACGGAGCCGGCCAGGCCGTAGCCGGCCAGCGCGACTCGCAGCGGCTCCGCCACGGTCAGCTCCCCGCCCGCGCCGGGTGCGCCTCGCGCTGGAGCGGGCGCAGCGCGGGGTAGAGGGCCCGGAAGCGCACGCGAGCGTCCGCGTAGGCCTCGGCCCAGTCGGCGCGTGGCTCGACGGTGCGCTCCACCTTCACGCAGCGCTCGACCGCCTCGCGGGGCCCGTCGAAGCAGCCGGCCGCCACGCCGGCCAGCAGCGCGGCGCCGTGGGCCGCGCCCTCGTCGAACGCCGTCAGCTCCAGGGGCAGCTCGAGCCCCGAGGCCACGATCTCCAACCACAACTGCGAGCGTGCGCCGCCACCCGAGGCTCGCCCCGTGCTGGGGCTCTCGCCCAGCTCGGCCACCAGGTCGAGCGCGTCGCGCAGCCCGAAGGCAACGCCCTCAAGCACCGCGCGCGTCAGCGCACCGCGGTCGTGGCGCGCGCTCAGGCCCGTGAAGGCGCCGCGGGCGGCGGGGTCCGCGTGCGGAGTGCGCTCACCGGCCAGGTAGGGCGCAAACAGGAGCCCCTCGGCGCCCGGCTCCCAGCGGGTCGCCTCGCCGAGCAGCTCGCCGTAGCTCGCGCCGACCACGTCGTGGAGCCACTCGAGCGAGCCCGCGGCGCTCAGCATCACGCCCATCGCATGCCAGGCGCCCGGCACCGCGTGGCAGAAGGAGTGCAGGCGCGCCTCCGGGTCGTGCCGGTAGCGGTCCAGCGCCGCGAACACCACGCCGCTCGTGCCGAGCACCACCGAGGCGGGGTCGCCCTCGGCCACCACGCCCACGCCAAGCGCGCCGGCGGCCTGATCGCCGGCCCCGGCGGCCACGGGCACGCCCTCGCGGGTTACGCCCGACACCTCCTGCGACTCGAGCGCCGGGGGCAGCCAGCCGCGCTCCAGCTCGAGCGCGTCCACCAGCTCGTCGCTCCAGCGCCGCCCCGCGACGTCGAACAGCAGCGTGCCGGACGCGTCGGCCACGTCGGTGGCGCGCTCGCCCGTCAGCTTCAGCCTCACGTAGTCCTTCGGCAGCATCACGTGCGCGATCCGCTCGTAGACCTCAGGCTCGTGCTCGCGTAGCCAGAGCAGCTTCGGCGCCGTGAAGCCGGCCAGCGCGCGGTTGCCGGTCAGCTCCACGAGCCGCTCGAGGCCCACGCGCTCCTCGATCTCCTCGCACTGGCGCTGGGTGCGGCCGTCGTTCCAGAGGATCGCCGGGCGCAGCGGCCGGTCGGCCTCGTCGAGCGCCACCAGCCCGTGCATCTGCCCCGCCAGCCCGATGCCATTGGCCTTGTCCGCACCCAGCTCCTCCAGCACGGCCGAGGCGCCGCGCCACCAGTCGTCGGGATCTTGCTCGCTCCAGCCCGGTTGCGGCGACGAGCTGGGGTGCGCGCGCTCCGCCACGCCGAGCACCGCCCCGCGGGTGTCGATCGCCACGCCCTTGACCGAGGAGGTGCCTACGTCGAGACCGACGAGCCGCGTCACGCGCGTGAGGGCAGGCCCGCGCCGAGCGCCGAGTAGACGAGCTCATAGGCGGCCACGGCGTCCTTGGCCTGCTGGGCCGCACGCAGCTCGGGCCCGTCGATGCGCTGGGCCAGCTCGTCTATGAAGTGCCACTGCTCGACCGACCGCCTGACGGCGCCCACCTGGTCCTCGGTATAGGGGTAGAGGTCGAAGCCGAGGCGCTCGCCGTTGTCGCCGTAGCCGGCGCGCCGCAGCTCGAGCGCCAGTTCGACGGTCTCCATGAACGCGGTGGCGCCCACCATGTTGTCGTCGTCGAAGGTGCCCCAGCCCGAGTTGGCGTGCTGGTGGCCGAGGAGTCCCTCGGAGGCCAGCAGCGCGGCGTACTCGGGCAGATGCTCGTCATTCATCAGCAGGTGCTGCCAGTCCATGTTCACCTGCACGTTGGCCACGCCCCTGGTGCGCAGCTTGTGGATCACGTGCAGCGTCATGCCCATGTTGCGCATGAAGATCTTCATCGCCGGCTCCGAGTTCTTGTGCTCGAGGAAGAGCGTTCGGCCGTGGCGCTCCAGCACGGCCGCGGCCTGCTCGACGCCGTCGATGAAGCGCGCCCAAGACTCGGCGTAGGGCGTCTGGAACGGGTAGTTGTAGCCCTCGATCCCCGGCCAGATGATGAATTGCGCGCCCAGCTCGCCGGCCAGCTCGCAGCCCTCGAGTGTCAGGCGCAGTGCCTCCGCGCGCACGCCGTCGTCCAGCGAGCTGAGCCCGCCGCGGCCGAAGCGCGGATCCACGTGCAGGCCGCTGCAGATGCAGTAGATGCCGTGCCCGTCCAGGGCCTGGCGGACCGCGTCGAGGTTGTCGCGGTTCAGCTCGCCCGGATAGTGGAACTCGTAGTCGTCCATCAGGTCGCCGAGCCCGGTCACGGCGCGCTCGACCTTCTCCGGCGTGGACTCGTGCTCGTGCTCGGGCTGGTAGCCGCCGGGCACGAAGCGCGTGACCATCGGGCCGAGGGCCCAGATTCCGAGCGAGGTCCTCAGTCGATCGGGCATGGGGCGTTCCTTTCCGACGATTCGTAGAGGGCGGCGATCACCCGGGCCTGGCCCAGGGCATCGTCGCGGCCGAGCAGCGGCTCGCGCTCGCCGCGCACCGCCGCCTCGAAGTCGGCCAGCTCGAGCGCATAGGACGCGGCCGGGCCGGTCTCGATGCGGTCGGCCGGGCCGCCCGGTCGCCGCAGCTCGATCACGGCGTCGTTGCCGTGCCATGGGTCGTCCAGGAAGAGCGAGCCTTCGCTGCCAACGGCCTCCAGCTGGTCGCCTCCCTGGTAGGTGAGCCCGCAGTCGAAGTGGGCCAGCACGTCGCCCGGGAAGCGCAGCGTCGCGGTCATGCTGACGTCCACGCCGTCCCCGCCCACGACCTGCTCGGCGTAAACCCGCTCCGGCTCCGCACCGGCGATGGCGCGGCAGCCGCTTACGCAGTAGCAGCCGACATCCATCAGACCGCCGCCCTCCAGCGCGGCGTTCAGCCGGATGTCGCCCTTGTCGGCGAGCGTGAACGCGAAGCCCGCCCGGATCGTGCGCAGCTCGCCGATCTCGCCGGCGTCGATCAGCTTGCGCGTGCGCGCGACCTGCGGGTGGTGGCGCCACATGAACGCCTCCGCCAGCACGCGGCCCGCGCGCTCGGCCGCCTCGAAGGCGCGCTCAACCTCGCCGGGATGTCGGCTCATCGGCTTCTCGCAGAGCACGTGCTTGCCCGCCTCGAGCGCCCGGATCGACCACTCAACGTGCATGCCGTTCGGCAGCGGGTTGTAGACCGCGTCCAGCTCCGGGTCGGCGAGCAGCTCCTCGTACGAGCCGTACGCCCGTGGGACCCCGCGCTCCGCGGCCCAGGCCTCCGCCCGGTCACGGTCGCGGGATCCCACCGCGGCGAACTCCTGGTCGTGCCCGCTCGCGAGCAGCGCGTCGGTGATCGCCGCGGTGGAGAGAACCCCAAAGCGGAGGCTCACACCCTTCCCGTTGCCTGCCTCTGCCGGCGCGCGATCGAGTCCACGATCACCGCGCCGAGGAGGACGGCGCCGGTGATGATGAACTTCACCGACGACTCCAGCGCCAAGAGGTCCATCCCGTTCGAGATCGAGCCGATCACGAGCGCGCCGAGCAGCGCCGTCCAGACGCTGCCCCTGCCGCCGAACAGGCTGGTGC
>JBBQRG010000009.1:0-54036 GCA_038215095.1 Solirubrobacterales bacterium
CTGCACCAGGTTGCGCCCCGAGGTGCTGCACGATGCGCAGTTGTGATTGAAGTCAAAGGTGGAGCCGCCGGTCAGCGCGATGTAGTTCGGCAGCGACGGATGGGCGAGCGCGTAGTACCGGGTTGCGAGCGTGCTCTGGCGCGCGAGGCGGTTCAGGTAGGGGGCATGAGGACTGCCGATCACCTGGTTGTAGCTGCGGTTCTCGAGGGCCAGCACCGCGACCCGCGACGGGTGTGGCAGCCGCCCGGCTGGATCGGCAGCGGCCACGGTCTGAGCGGCGTCCACGCCCCCGGAGAGAAGGCTGGCACCGGCGACGGTAACGGCCACCGCCGCGGCCGCGGCAGCTGCGCCGACCCGGCGTATGTGGCCTCTCGTCCTCATGCGAGCCACTCTGGCCTTGCGCGCGTTGCCCCGGGGGAGCCACGTGTTGGAACTTCGTTAGGGCGCTTAGCCGTGCGGAGGGTCCGTCGGTCGTCCCCTTCCGCAGACCTGTTCGAAGGGAGAGCGAAGCCCGTCGGCCCGCCAACACGGTCGTGCTACAGCCCCAGCTGCTTGGAGAGGATCTCCTTCATGATCTCGTCGGTTCCGCCGCCGATCGGGCCGAGGCGGGTGTCGCGCACCGCGCGTTCGAGCTCGTACTCCTTCATGTAGCCCGCTCCGCCGTGAATCTGCAGCGCGTCGTCGGCCACCTCGAAGGCGGCGCGCTGCGTCAGCAGCTTGGCTTCGGTGACCTCCCTGGTGGCGTCCTCGCCGTCGGCGAACAGGCGCAGCGCGTGGTAGGTGAGGTCGCGGGAGGCCTCGAGCTTCAGCGCCATCTCGGCGAGCTTGTGGCGTAGGGCCTGGAACTTTCCGATCGGGCGGCCGAAGGCCGAGCGCTCGTTGAGGTAGGCGACGGTGCGCTCGATCGTCGCGTCCATCGAGCCGACCGCGCCGAGCGACATCAGGATGCGCTCCCACTGGAAGTTGGCGACGATCAGGTAGAAGCCCTTGTTCTCCTCGCCGAGCAGGTTCTCGTCGGGCACGAACACGTCCTCGAACGACAGCTCGCCGGTGTCGGAGGCGTGCCAGCCCATCTTCTCGAGCTTGTTCGCCACCGCGAAGCCCTGCATGCCCTTCTCGATGAGCAGGAACGAGAGGCCCTGGTGGCCACCCTCCTCGGTGGTCTTCACGGCGGTGACCACGAAGTCCGCGCGCACGCCGTTCGTGATGAAGGTCTTCGACCCGTTCACGAGATAGCCGCCGTCGACCTTGCGCGCGAGGGTGCGCAGGGCGGCCACGTCGCTGCCGGCGCCGGGCTCGGTGATGCCAAGCGCGGCGATCTTCTCCCCGCGTACGGCTGGCACGAGGAAGCGCTGCTTCTGCTCCTCGGTGCCGAACTTCCAGACCGGCGGCGTGGCGATGCCGATGTGCGCGCCGATGCCCGCCGCGAGGCCGCCCGACCCGCAGCGCGAGAGCTCCTCGCTGAGCACCGCGTCGTGCACGAAGTCGCCGCCCTGGCCGCCGTACTCCTCCGGGTACTTCAGTCCCAGCAGGCCCAGCTCGGCCATGCGCGTGAAGACCTCGTTCGGGAACCAGCGAGCGTCCTCCCACTCGGTCGCATGCGGGCGCAGCTCGGCGGCGACGAAGCGGCGGATCGAGGCGCGCAGGTCCTCGTGCTCGTCGCCGAACGGCGGCAGCGGTCGGCGCGAGGAGGCCTCGGGCAGGCCCTTGTCGGCGAGCGTCACAGCGTGGTGTGACCGCGGCCGGAGTGGTCGAACCCCATCAGGTCGCCGGAGCGGTTCTTGTCGTCCGAATGGAAATAGGCGCGCACCTCGGCGATCCTCCCGTCGCGGAACTCGAACCACTCGCTGCCGCGGTCGATGCGCGGCTCGCCCGAGCGCGGGCTGCGCCAGGTCATCGTCCATTCGATCACGACGCGCTCACCGTCGTCCACGGCGTCCTCGATCTTCCAGCGGCCCTCGATGTTCTCGACGGCCCACTTCGTGTGCTCCCCGATCGTGCCCGCGCCCTGCTGCGGGTCGCGGCGCGTGTAGTAGTGCACGGCGTCGTCGGTGAAGTGCTCAGCGACCCGGTCGGGATCACCGGAGTTGAGCGCTTCGTAGTAGGAGCGCACGTGGTCGAGTAGCTCGCCCATCGCGGCATCGTTTCACTCGAACACGTCGAGCGGCAGCAGCGCCGACACGAGCGCGTTCGGCACGTCGACGAGCTCGGAGATCCGAAGCTCCACCGCCACGCTCATCAGCACGTAGGCGGCCTCGCGCCCGAGGCCGCGCTCGCTCACCAGGTAGCCGAGCATCTCGATCAGCGCGCGTCGCGTGGCCAGGTTCAGGTCGAGGTCGCCCTGCGTGCCGTCGTCGGCCAGGGGGATCCCGGTCGTGGCGAAGTAGTCGCGCCCCGCCCGCGCCGGCGTCTCCCAGGCGGGCAGCGAGGGCCGCCAGCCGTCGCGCCGCACTCCCACGCGCACCGTCGCCGAGCCGCCGGTCTCGATCGCCGCGATGCACACCTCGCCGTCGCCCTGGGCGAAGTGCAGGTCTCCGATCGAGAGCATCGCGCCCGGCACGTGAACCGGCAGCAGCAGCCGGCTGCCCACCACAAGGTCGCGGATGTCCATGTTGCCGCCGTTCTCGCGCGGCGGGAAGGTGCGCAGGCCGTCGCCGGCCTCCGGCGGGGCCGCGCCCTCGGCGTCTGGCTGGATTACCTCCCCGCCCGCCTCACCCAGCGCGCGCTCGCGCGAGCGCGCGGCCTCGAACAGCTCGGGCGAGGGCGTCACGCCGATCACGCCCGCGAACACTCCGGCCGGGACCGCCACGCCGGGCAGCTGCTCCGAGCGGGCGATGCCGTCGTGAAGCTCCCACCTCGCCAGGAACGGGTCGGAGAACAGGTCGCCGATGAAGCCGGAGCCCGGCCAGATGCCGGTCCAGCCGAAGTCGTCGGTCTCGTAGCCGAGCACGTCCACCTCGAGCACGTCGCCGGGCTCGGCGCCCCGCACCTCGAGTGGCCCGGTGAGCGGGTGCGACAGCGAGGGCACCGCGAGCAGGTCCTCGTGGCCGGACTCGCGTGTGATCGTGTTGTCGCGCGCGTCGCGCAGCTCGAACGTGACGGTCTCGCCAGGATCGGCGGACGCGACCGGCGCTAGCTCAGGGTGCCAGCGGTTGTGCCCGTTGGGCGCGCCGTGGTCGAGCCGGGTGGAGCGGTCGATCTCGATCCGGAGGCCCACCCGGCGGAGTATCGCGCCGGTGAGTCGTCGTCGCACTCGGCGAAGAAGCCCCCGACCACCTCCATCAGGTGGTCCATGCCGTCGGCGGCGAACAGCACCGGCTGGTACTTGGTGATGTCGTAGGGCTGGACGCCCATCGCCGCGACGTCCAGCTCGCGCAGGTCGGCGCCGCGGAACTCGTCGATCTCGCCGTAGGACGACAGCAGCCCCGCGCCGTAGGCGCGCAGCTCCCCGCCCTCGCGGATCACGCCGAACTCGATCGTGAACCAGAACACGCGCGCGAAGAAGTCGCGCCCTTCCTTGGTCTCGAGCCGCCGCGCCGCCCGGCCCGCGAGCCGGTTGAGCTCCGCGAAGCGCGAGCTGGCGAGCGTGTTGCCATGGCCGATCACCTCGTGCACGAGGTCGGGCTCCGGCGTGTAGAGCGGGAAGCCGTGGTGGCGCACGTATTGGGTCGAGTGGAAGATGCTGTCGGCCAGCGAGCCGTAGAACTCGTCGAAGGGGACCAAACCGGCGGCCGGGTGGTAGCTGAAGCCGGTCAGCGGCGCCAGCGCGTGGCCCACCTCGTCGAGCTGGGGGATGTGGTCGGTGGGCAGCCGCAGCCGGGCGGCCGCCTCGATGTACTCGGCGCACGCCAGCTGCTCGTGCTTGACGGCCAGCTCGCGGCAGACCGTGCGCCAGACCTCCTGCTCCTCATCGGTGTACTCCACGTGCGGGATCGGCAGGCCCGGGCTCCATTGGAGCGCGATCGCCGCGATCTGGTTGCGCCGCTCGCGGTAAGCGGGGTCTCCGACCCCGGGGTGGTCGTCGCCAAGGTGGACGGTGACCTCGCCGTCGTCCCCGGTGGTGACCGGCGCGTAGAGCTGGCCCTCCTCGAACATTCCGTGACGAAGCGAACCACTCGGCCAGACCATTGGCAAGAGTGCACAGCCAAATTGGGCAAATCGACCAATTCTTGACAGTATGTCGGCGTGGGAGCGGACGATATGCACGGCATCGACGAGCTCGACGCCCGCCTGATCGCCACGCTGACCGAGCACCCGCGCGTCGGGCTGATGGAGATCTCACGCAAGCTCGGCGTCGCGCGCGGCACCGTGCAGGCCCGTCTCGACAAGCTGGTCGCGCGCGGGGCGATCACCGGCTTCGGGCCCGACGTGGACCCGGCTCACCTCGGCTTCCCTGTGCTGGCGTTCGTGTTCCTCGAGATCAGCCAGGGCCGCGTGGACGACGCCGTCGCCTGGCTGGAGTCGGTGCCCGAGGTGATGGAGGCCCACGGCACGAGCGGCCCGCGCGATCTGCTCTGCCGCGTGGCGGCGCGCGACCCCGGCCACCTGCAGGAGATCATCAACCGCATCCTCGAGACGCCGGCCGTGCGGCGCTCCACGAGCTACATCGCGCTGTCGGAGCAGATCGCCTTTCGCACCGCGCCGCTGGTGGAGGAGGCGGGCGGCGCCTAGACCACGGTGTTGCGCAGCACGCCGAGGCCCGCGATCTCCAGCTCCACCACGTCGCCGCGCTGCAGCCAACGCCCGTCGCCGTGCTCGAGGATGCAGCCGCCGCCGACGGTGCCCGAGCCGATCACGTCGCCGGGCTGGAGGCCGGGGGTGTTGCGCGCGGCGGCGTCCAGCAGCTCGTCCCAGCCGAAGTGCATTCCGCCGGTGCGCGAGTCGCTGCGCAGCTCCCCGTTCACCCGCGCGAGCGCGCGCATGTCGAGGTCGTCCGGGAGCTCGTCTGGCGACACCAGCTCGGGGCCAAGCGACGTGGCGAAGTCCTTGCCCTTCGCGGGGCCCAGCCCGACCTTCATCTCCTTCATCTGCAGGTCGCGCGCCGACCAGTCGTTCATCACGGTGAATCCCTCCGGCCTCCCGTCCGCCCCGATCACGCAGGCCAGCTCGAGCTCGTAGTCGAGCGCCTGGCTGTCGGCCGGCGCCGGCACCTCGTCGCCGTGGCCGTACACGGCCGCCGGGTTCGAGAAGTAGAAGGCGGGCAGCTCGTACCAGGCTGCGGGCACGTCCTGGCCGCGGTTGGCGCGCGCGTTCCTCACGTGCTCCTCGAAGGCCATGAAGTCGCGGATCGACGGCGGCTGCCCGTCGGGGTAGGCCCGCCGGCTCATCGCTGGAAGAGGGTCGAGAGCACGACCTCGGTGACCGTCCGCGTGATGCCTTCGGTGTTGCGGATCCGCTCGAGCGCGAGCTCGAGGTCCTTCGTGTCCTCGGCCATCACGTGCAGCAGGGCGCTGGCCTCGCCGGCCACGGTGTGCGCGGAGGCCACGCGTGGCTCGGTCTGCAGCACGCGCCTGATCGCTTCGCCCGACATGCCGCCCTCGCAGTAGAGATCCACGAAGGCCTCGGCGTGCCAGCCGAAGGCGTGGGAGTCCACCACGGTGGTGTAGCCGCGGATCACGCCGTCGTCCTCGAGGCGGTCGACGCGCCGCTTCACGGCCGGCGCGGACAGGCCCACGTGCTCCCCGATGTCCAGGTAGGAGCGGCGGGCATTTTCGCGCAGCAACGCAACGATCTTGCGGTCTGTGCCGTCCATGTGGCTATACGCCTCTCATATTCACAACGAATCGCGGTTGTAACGCGGCCTCAAGCAAAGGAACATTACGTGAAATGACTACCGCGCAACGAATCGACCCCCATCCGGCCCCTCCGAGCGACGACCGGATGCCGGTCCACGGCATCGACCACCTCGAGCTCTACGCCGGGAACGCGGCACAGGCCGCCTTCTTCCTGACGCGCGCGTTCGGCTTCACGGAGAGCGCCTACGCCGGCCTCGAGACCGGCCGCCGCGACCGCGTCTCCCACGTTCTCGAGCAGGGCCGCATCAGGCTCGTGATCACCGGCACGCTCAGCGGGGCCGACGAGATCGGCGACCACCACCGCCGCCACGGCGACAGCGTGCGCACGATCGCGCTGAGCGTCCCCGACGCCGAGGCCGCCTACCTCCACGCCGTCGAGCACGGAGCGCGCGGCATCGAGACGCCGCGCTGGATCGAGGACGAGCACGGCCGCGTGCAGCTCGCGAGCGTCGCCACCTACGGCGAGGTGCTGCATACCTTCGTGTGCCGCGACGGCTACGACGGGCCGTTCTTGCCGGGCTTCGAGGCGCGCGAGGCCCCCGACCTCGGGCCCGACGGACTCCTGGCGGGGATCGACCACGTGGTCGGCAACGTCGAGCTGGGCCACATGGAGGAGTGGGTCCACTACTACGAGCGCGTCTTCGGCATGACCGAGATGATCCACTTCTCAGACGAGGCGATCTCGACCGAGTACTCCGCGCTGATGTCGAAGGTCGTGACCGACGGCTCGGGCCGGCTGAAGTTCCCGATCAACGAGCCGGCGGAGGGCAAGCGCAAGTCGCAGATCGACGAGTACCTCGAGTTCCACAACGGGCCCGGCGTGCAGCACGTCGCGCTGGCCACCACGAACGTCATCGCGACGGTCGCGGAGCTGCGCCGCGGCGGCGTGGAGTTCCTGCCGATCCCGGACTCCTACTACGACGAGGCGCCAGCGCGCGTGGGCGAGATCGAGGAGGACCTGCGCGACCTTCGCGAGCAGGGCATCCTCGTGGACCGCGACGACGAGGGCTACCTGCTGCAGATCTTCAGCAAGCCGCTCGGCGACAGGCCGACGCTGTTCTTCGAGATCATCGAGCGCCACGGCTCTCGCGGCTTCGGCGAGGGCAACTTCAAGGCCCTCTTCGAGGCGATCGAGCGCGAGCAGGAGCGGCGGGGCAACCTATGAGGTACGAGCGCCGCGGCGAGCTGCCGCAGAAGCGCCACACCGTCATGCGCGAGAACGGGACGCTCCTCACCGAGGAGGTCATGGGCTACGAGGGCTTCTCGGGCAACGAGTCGATCCTCTACCACCTGCAGTCGCCCTGCCGTGTGATGGAGGTGGGGGAGTTCACCCCGATCGAGCGCAACGAGTGGGTGCCCGACGCCCATGTGCACCACCTGGTGGACACGCGGCCGGTCGAGCCCGGCGGCGACCCGGTCACCGGGCGCCGGGTGCTGATGTGGAACGACGACGTGGAGATCGGCATCTGCCGCCCCACCGAGGAGCAGGACTACTTCTACAAGAGCGGCGACGGCGACGAGCTGATCTTCGTGCACGAGGGCAGCGGCGAGATCGAGACGATCTTCGGCACGCTTCCCTACCAGGCGCACGACTACGTGCTGATCCCGCGGAGCACGGTCTACCGCTTCCGCCCTGACAGCGAGAGCAGCCGGCTGCTGACCTTTCACACCCCCGGCGAGATCGAGACGCCGAACCGCTACCGCAACCGCTACGGGCAGCTGCTCGAGCACGCGCCCTACTCGCACCGCGACTTCAAGGCGCCGCGGCAGCTCGAGACCCACCGCGAGCGCGGCGAATACGACCTCGTCGTGCGGGTGCGCGGCGGCCACCAGCACTACAAGCTCGACTACCACCCGCTCGACGTCGTGGCCTGGGACGGCTACGTCTACCCCTACACGTTCTCGATCCACGACTTCGAGCCGCTCAGCAGCCGCATCCACCCGCCGCCGCCCGCGCACCAGACCTTCCAGGGCCCGAACTTCGTGATCTGCTCGTTCTGCCCGCGCAAGCTCGACTGGGACCCGAACGCGATCCCGATCCCCTACAACCACTCGAACCTCCAGTCGGAGGAAGTCATGTACTACGTGGACGGGGAGTTCGGCGCGCGCAAGGGAGTCGACGCCGGCATGATCACCCTGCACCCCTCCGGCCTGCCGCACGGCCCCCAGCCGGGCCTGGCTGAGCAGTCGCTGGGGATGACGGAGACGTCGGAGCTGATGGTGATGTGCGACACCTTCAGGCCGCTGCGCCTGACGCAGCTGGCCCGCGAGCTCGACGACGGGAAGTACGCCCTCTCCTGGTATGACGAAGCGCGTCCCGTAGCGCGCGCCTAGACAAGCCTCCTGACCGCGGCCACACGCGACCCCTACGCCATCGGGTCCCGGCTCGCCCTCGGTGCGGGCTCTCGAAGCATGGCCCACATCGGCGGTGACGATCCGGCCTGGATGACCGCGACGTCCTTGAATCCGTGGCGCGCGTACAGGTTGCGGCTGCGCGGGGTCGTCGCCTCGAGGTAGGCCGGGAGGCCGTCGGCATCGCACGTGGCCAGCGCGTGCTGCAGTAGCATTGAGCCGAGACGCCGTCCCTGCGCCACCGGATCGACGCCGGTCAGAGGCAGATACCAGTGGTCGGCCCTCGGGTGGTGTTCGTCCATCTGCTCGAAGACGCCGTTGATGTCCTCGTAGGTCTGGTCGTTCATGCTCTCGCGCATCAGTCCCATGACGGTCTCCGCGTCGGGCTCGACGTCCGGCGGCAGCCAGAGGGCGACGGCGAGGCAGTCCTCCAGCTCGTGCGCCGTGCCGTGATCGAACGCACGCCCACCGAAAGCGTCGGCGATCGGCGGCCAGCATGTGGAATACCGGTACGCGTCCGGCCAGCCCCAGCGCATGATCGGGTCGGTGGCGAACGCCAGCGTGAGGGTCGCGATCCCTCGCTGCCGCTCGGCCGTCTGGATAACCTCAACCGCTGACTCTGTCACCGCGAATACCTTCCTCAGGGGGACCCTACTCCTGCTGTCCGGCGGCGCATTTGCTAGCGGTCGCCGTTCGAAAGGCGGCTGGGTGGGGCCGGCTCGGGCGCGACGTCCCGTTTGGGGGTCTATAGACCCATGAAATGGACGTTCGCGGAGCGCGGGGATGCGAACGTCCCGTTTGTGTCCTTATAGCGGCACAAAATGGACGTTCGCGGAGTCCTTGCCGGTCGTTACGCGGCGAGGCGCGCAAAGCGGTGAACGTCCCGTTTGTACGCCCATAGCCGTACGAAATGGACGTTCGCGGATACCGGCGATCGCGCGGGATAGGTATTACGAGCCCGCCAGCGGTCGCGCAGGGGGCGCGTGTGGCCGCGGGCAGGAGGCTGGTCTAGATGTGGGCTAAGGGGCGCGGGTTCGCTCTCAGCGAGCCCTAGATTCCGTACGAACGACCAATGACGTCCAGCATGACTTCGTCCGTCCCGGCGCCGATGCGGTTCAGCCGCATGTCGCGCCAGACGCGCTCCACCCCGTACTCCTTCATGTAGCCCGCGCCGCCGTGGATCTGGATGCACTCGTCGGCCACCTCGACCGCGATGCGGGCGGAGTAGAGCTTCGCCATCGAGATCTCGCGGACGGGGTACTCGCCGTTCTGGAAGCGCCAGGCCGTGGTGTAGACCATCTGCCGCGCGGCCTCGATCTTCACGGCCATCTCGGAGAACTTGTGGCGGATCGCCTGGAAGCGGCCGATCGGGCGCCCGAAGGCCGTGCGGTCCTTGGCGTACTCGAGGGTGCGGTCGAAGCAGCGCTGGGCGCCGGCCACGCAGCCCGCGGCGCCGATCAGTCGCTCGCCCTGGAGCTCCCACATGATGTGGTAGAAGCCCTTGCCCTCCTGGCCCAGGATCGCGTCGGCCGGCACGCGCACGTCCTGAAAGGCCAGCAGCGCCGTGTCCGAGGCGTGCATGCCGAGCTTCTCGAGCCGCTTTTCGCGAACGACACCGTCCGAGTCCATGTCCACGAGGAACAGCGTGAAGCCGTCGTAGCCGGCGTCCGGGTCGGTCTTCGTGACGAGCACGATGTAGTCGGCGCGGTGGCCGTTCGTGATGTAGGTCTTCGAGCCGTTGATGACGTATTCGTCGCCGCCTGTGCCCCCATGGGTATCGCGCACCGCGCGCGTCTTGATGCCGGCCACGTCGGAGCCGGCGTCGGGCTCGGTGATTCCGAGGCAGGAGATCCGGTCGCCGGCGATCGACGGCACCAGGTAGCGCTGCTTCTGTTCCTCGGTGCCGAACAGGTGCACGGGCGGCGTGGCCATGTCGGTGTGCACGGCGATCCCCATCGCCAGGCCGCCGGAGTTCGACTTGGTGATCTCCTCCGCCAGCACCAGGTTGCAGTAGTAGTCGCCGCCCTGGCCGCCGTACTCCTCGGGGTAGGAGAGCCCGAGGAAGCCCAGCTCGCCCATGCGCTTGAAGACCCAATCGGGGAAGGTGGTCTCCTCCCACTCGGCGGCGTGCGGGGCCAGCTCCTTCTCCACGAAAGAGCCGATCGACTCGCGCAGCCGGTCGTGGTGCTCGTCGAAGATGAAGTGCTTGCGCCGCAGCGCGTGGTCGGGCTTGAGCACGGCGTCGGTGGTCATGTGGCCAAGCTAGCGGAGCGCGCTCGAAAAGTAAACAGTGGCACTTCCTACTTTCCGCTCCGCTGATTACGAGTCGCGAACGGAGTCGCGGCTCGGGTGCGGCTTCGGGTACAACGCTGCCATGTCGATCGACAGAGTGGCGGGAAGCATCGCCAGGGGTCTGATCGCCGGCGCCGTGGGCACCGCGGCGATGACGGTGTCGAGCACGGTCGAGGCCAAGCTCCGCGGCCGGGGTGGCAGCTCCGCGCCGGCGGACGCCGCGGGCAAGGTGCTCGGCGTGCAGCCGCGCGACCCGGCGGGCGAGGCGCGCTTCTCCAACTTCGTCCACTGGTCCTACGGGACCGGGTGGGGTGCGGTGCGGGGCCTGATCGGCCTCGCCGGCCTGCGCCCCCCCGAGGCCGCCGGCGCCCACTTTGGCGTCGTCTGGGGCTCTTCGCTCGTGATGCTGCCGGTGCTCGGGGTGGCGCCGCCACCCTGGAAGCAGCCGCCGGCGGAGCTCGGCATCGATGCCTTCCACCACATCGTCTACGCCGGCGCGACGACGCTGGCCTGGATAGCGCTCGACGAGATCGGGTAGTGGCCGCCGCCGGCGGGGACGCCGACCAACTTCCGGACCTCGAGCTGCCCGATCACACGGGGCGGAGCCGAACGCTGTCGGAGCTGGCCGGAGGAGACCCCCTCGCGCTCTTCTTCTCGCGCGGCTGGTGGTGCCCCAAGGAGCAGCGCTTCATGCGCACGCTGGCCGGGCTGCAGGACGAGTTCGAGGTGGCCTACGCGCGCATCGTGGTCGTGAGCACGGATCCGCCCGAGGTTCAGGCCGCATTCAGGGCGGGCCTCGGGGCCCGCTTCACCTTCCTCTCGGACGCCGAACGCAGCTGGCTACCGAGGCTCGGTCTCGAGGAAACGACGGACACGACCCACCGGCCGTATCGACCGGTGGCGTTCATGCTCTTCCCGGACCTGAGCGTCCATGCCCGCTACGAGGGCTACTGGTACTGGGGACGCCCCACGCCGGAGGAGGTGCGCCAGGACATGAGGGCGATCTCGATGCGCATCCGCCCGGAATGGATCCCGGGTGGCTGAGGAGCCTGGGCGCTGGATCGCGTTCGACGGGAGCCGGCTGGCCCTCGACGACGACGACGACGGCGGCGGGCGGCGCTTCCAGGCCGACGCTCGCTGCTTCGAGGGCAAGGCGGAGCCGGGCGCGCTCGCGAACGTCTGCGCGCTGACCGACGACGACGCCCGGATCCCGTTCGACGACCCACTGGTGCAGCAGCTGCGCCGCGACGTGCTGGCCTGGTGGGTGCCGCTGCTGGGCGACTCGTTCGTCTGCTTCAGCACGCTCGCGCTAGACGAATCCCACTGCGCGGGCGCGATCACGGTCGTCCGCGAGCCGAGCCGGCTCGGAGAGGACCCGGCGGCGCGCCTGTTCCCGGCGACCCTGGTGGAGTCCGGCCTCTTCAGCGCCGTGCTGCCGCCGGCGGGGCCCGTGATCGAGCGCTACGCCGGCGCCCCCTGGCCGGCCGGCGGCTTCGGCTAGGCCACCCGCGAAGGCGATGCTGTTGATCACCTCGAGGAAGACCGTTCCGTCGGGCGCTCGCGCAGCGCGCTCGGCGCTGTCACCGCTGACGGCGATCACGTAGACGCCGCGCTCGGCGAACTCCTCGACCGGCTGTTGAGCTCGGCGACGTACTTGGGGCAGACCGGGCAGTGCAGGCCGCGGTAGAAGACGATCATCGTGAACCGCTCCGGCCGGCGCTCGGAGAGCGTCCACCGCTCGCCACCGAGGGTTTCGACGGACAGCTCCGGCGCGCTTTGCTGTGGCTTCAGGTCAGGGACGGGAGGACCTCCTGGTCTCGATTGCTCATGTGTCGTTCAGCCCACGAGGCCGCGGGCGCGCAGGTCGGCCAGCGCCTCGTCACCACGCTCATCGACCAACTGGCCGGCCACCCACTCGGCCAGCTCGGGCAGCGCGTCGCGCAGCTCGCGCCGCGCTTCGAAGCCGAGCAGCTCGCGGGCCCTGGTCGTGTCCGCGAAGCAGTGACGGATGTCGCCTGCCCGGTACTCGAAAGTCAGCTCCGGCTTGAGCCTCGAGCCCATCGCCTCGGCCAGGCTCTGCGCCAACTCGCCGATCCGCACACGATGGCCGCTGGCCACGTTGATCGCGTGCCCGGCGGCCGCCGGCGCGTCCATCGCGGCGAGCGTGGCGGCCACGACGTCGGAGACGTGCACCAGGTCGCGCACCTGCATGCCGTCCTCGAACACGCGCGGCCGGCGCCCTGCGGCGATCCGCGCCGCGAAGATGGCCGCCACGCCGGTGTAGGGGTTGGAGAGGGCCTGGCGTGGGCCATAAACGTTCAGGTAGCGCAGCGCCACGGTCTCGAGCTCGTAGGCGCGGCCCAGCACGAGCGCGAGCTCCTCCTGGTCGCGCTTGCTGATGCCGTAGACGCTGGTGGGCCGAAGCGGCGCGTCCTCCGCGGTGGGCACGGGGCCGAGCGCGCGCCCGCAGTCGGAGCAGCTCGGCTCCCAGTCGCGCCGGGCCAGCTGCTCGGCCGCTCGCAGCGGGGGGAAGCGCGCGCCGTGCTCGGCGCACTCGTAGGCGCCCTCGCCATAGACGACCATCGACGAAGCCACCACCACGCGCCGGACGCGGTCGCGGCGGGCCAGCACACCCTCGAGCAGAGTCGCGGTGCCCAGCGAGTTGGCCTCCACGGCACGGCGCACGTTCACCATCGACTCGCCGTTGCCCACGACGCCGCCGAGGTGGAAGACCCGCTCGACGCCGTGGAGCGCCCGCTCGATCGCGGCGGGATCGGCGAGATCGCCCCGCACCAGCTCGGCGCCGGGGTCTAGGTGCTCCGGCTTCCCGCCCGGGTGCGCGAGCGGATCGAGGTTGTCGAGCACGCGCACGCGCTCGCCGCGCGCCAGCAACGCGTCCACCAGGTGGGATCCCACGAACCCCGCGCCGCCGGTGACGAGGACCGAGCTCACCAGACCGTGTAGAAGAGCAGCTCGGTTGCGAGGGCCTGGGCGGCCAGCGCGGCGAGAGCCGCCGGTAGGCGCTCCTCCGGAAGCGACGCGGCGGCCGCGATGCACAGCAGGGGCACGAGGAACAGGTAGATGCGCTCGGTCTCGGCCTTCGTGAAGCCCAGCAGCGCCGCCGCCAGCAGCACCCCGCCGAGCGCCAGCGCCGGCGCGTGCCCGGCGCCGAGCGAGCGCAGCGCGAACCACGCGACAGGCAGTCCGGCCGCGACGAGGAACGCCGCCGGCGAGCCGAACAGCCAGAAGGCATAGGGGCGGTAGGAGGCCACTCCCTCGCGGTAGACGCTCTCCGCGGCTTGTATGGCGCCCAGCGGGTCGTAGCCGGCCGCGAGGTAGAGCAGCCCGTAGAAGGCGATCAGCCCGATGGCACAGGCCGCCGCCAGCGCCGCGGCCCGCCGGAAGCCCTCGCGCCGGGCCGCCAGCAGCGTCGCGTAGGCACCGATCGCGAGGTTCGCGTACGAGAAGAAGCTCGCGACGGCGAGCGCGGCCGCGCCCACGCCCAGCGGGGCCGCGCGCCCGCGCGCCCGGCAGAGCGGGAGTGCGGCCAGCAGCGCGAGCGTGGCGTAGAGCGCGTCGGCCGAGGTGGCGCCGTAGATCAGCGCGGACGGTGCGAAGGCGTACAGGAGCACGGCCAGGCGCGCGTGCCGCTCGTCGAGCATCCCGCGCGCGAGCGGGTAGAGCAGCGGCACCGACAGCGCGCCGGCGCCGATGGTGAGCGCCGCCATCGCCCGCGCGCCGCCGATGCCGAGCCAGTGCAGCACCAGCAGCAGCCCCGGCGGGTGGCCCACCGCGTTCACGGTCAGCGACGTGCCCACCTGGGCGAACGTGTCGAGGAAGAGCCGCGCGCCGAAGTCGAGCGCCGGCAGCGCGGGCAGGTACTCGCTGGCGGATTCGGGCCTGCCGAGCTGGAAGACCGAGTAGAGCTCCGGCAGGCCGCCGCGCGCGCTGCCCAGGAAAACGCGCAGGGCGAGTCCCAGCACGAAAGCCGCCGCGGCGAAGCGCCAGGGCGATCGTGGCCGCGCAACCAGGAGCGGCGCGGCCACGGCGCCGGCGGCCAGCAGCGCGGCGGCAGCCAGCGCGAGCGGGTCGAGCCGCGGCCTGAACCGAAGCGTGAACGGGGGGAGGGCCGTGCCCAGGTCCACGCCGGCCGCCGTCAACGCAAGGCCGCAGGCCACGGTGGCGAGCACGAGCACCGCGCCGCCCAGCGGCACCCAGAGCTCGGTGCCCCGCGTACGAGGCGTTCTGGTGGCCACCTGCATTCCGGCCTGCACGCTAAGGCCGCCCGCGACCGGAATCCGAGCCCGAACGCGCCGAGTTCTAGATTCGTAATGCCTTCCGGATAGGTTCGACCAGTGGTGCAGGTGGTGCTTCCCGTGCTGGACGAGGCTGCGGCGATCCCGTGGGTCCTCGGGCGCATGCCCGCCGGCTTCGACGCCCTCGTCGTGGACAACGGATCGACGGACGGCTCGGGCGAGCTGGCCGCGGGGCTGGGCGCGACTGTAGTGCGGGAGCCCCGGCCAGGCTTCGGCGCCGCCTGCTTCGCGGGCCTGACGGCGGCCAGCTCGGAGCTCGTCTGCTTCATGGACTGCGACGGCTCGCTCGACCCCGCCGACCTGCCGCGCGTCCTGGAGCCGGTGCGCGGCGGCCGAGCCGACCTTGCGCTGGGAGCGCGCCGGCCCGAGCGCGGGGCGTGGCCACTGCACGCTCGCCTGGCCAATCGCGCGCTGACCCTGGAGCTCAGGCGCCGGGCCGGCGTGCGCCTGCGGGACATCGGGCCCATGCGCGCCGCTCGAACGGCGAACCTGCTCGAGCTCGGGATCGAAGACCGGCGCTTCGGCTGGCCGCTCGAGATGGTCCTGCGAGCGGCCGAGCGTGGTTGGCGCATCGAGGAGCTCGAGGTGGGCTATCGCGCCCGGGCAGGGCAGTCGAAGGTCACCGGCACCCTGCGCGGGACGGCGCGTACCGTGCGCGACATGGCGGCGGCGCTGCGATGACCGCTCCGGCGCTCGTGGTGATCGCCAAGTCGCCTCGCCCGGGCCGCTCGAAGACGCGCCTCTGCCCACCCTGCAGCCCCGAGCAGGCCGCGGAGCTGGCGGAGGCCGCCCTGCGTGACACGCTCGCGGCGGTGGCTGCCACCCCCGCGCCGCGCCGGCTGCTCGCGCTCGAGGGGCCGCCCGGCACCTGGATCCCCGCCGGCTTCGAGGTCGTGCAGCAGCGCGGCGACGGGCTTGGCGAGCGTCTGGGCCACGCCCTCGCGCTCGCCGGCGGCCCGGCGCTCGTCGTCGGCATGGACACGCCGCAGCTCGACCCGGGGCGGCTGGCCGCGGCTGGCCGAGAGCTGGGTGCGCCCGGGGTGGACGCCGTGCTCGGCCCCGCGTTCGACGGCGGCTACTGGACGATCGGCCTGCGGCGCCCCGACCCAGGCGTCTTCGAGGGTGTGCCGATGTCGAGTACCCGGACGGGCGACGAGCAGAGCCGCCGCCTGCGCGAGCTCGGCTTGAGCACCCGCCTGCTCGAGCAACTGCGCGATGTGGACACGATCGACGATGCGCGCGCGGTGGCGGAGTCGGCCCCGGAGTCGCGCTTCGCGGCCGCGCTTGGGCGGCTCGACCTGCCGCGGACGGCGGCAGCCTGACTAGGACACCCGGCCCACGACGAGCAGGCCGTGGCCGTAGCCGCCGCGGGTGAGCGGCTCGAGCCGCCAGACCGAGCGGGCCAGCCGCGCCGGCGGCCCTGCGTGGCGACCGACCAGCTCCCGCCTCCTGCGCGCCAGCTCGTGATGGAGCGCTGCCGGGTGTCCTGCGGGCAGCGGCGGCAGCTCGGCCGCCAGGATCTCCCGCTGCTCAGGGCCGGCCGCTCCGGCGAGAAGCGCGTTCAGGGCGGCGCGCACTGGGGGCAGCCCACGCCAGTAGCGCTCGACGCCCAGCTTGGGACCGGCCTGCAGCGTGCGGTCGAGCGCGCGCAGTGGGCGGATCCCAGCCGCCTCGAACAGCCCGAACAGCTCGTCCGGAGACCACGGATGCACGAGCACGTCGGCGCCCAGCCGATATGGGATCCGCCGCTTCGCGCCCGCCGGCAGGTCCCACAGCCGCGGCCACTCGAGCGAGTGGAGTCCGAGGGCCTCGAGCGCCACGAGCGCACCGCGCCGGGCGTGTGCGGCGATTTCGAGCAGCAGTTGCTGGAGCTCCTGCGGCGCCAGGTGCGATGCCAGGCCGAAGCTGCCGAGATAGAGGTCGAACGGGGTCGCTCCCACCGGGCCCAGCCCGTCGCGCAGGTCGTGGCACAGCGTGTGCGGAGCCAGAACGGGGGGCGGCGCCAGGTCGAGCCCGAGGTAGCGCTCGACCCTGGGACCGGCCAGCCGCCGTGCAAGCCCGTCGCCGCAACCGAGGTCGAGCAGCGCGCTGCCGCCCGCCTCCTCGAGGAGCCCCGGGAGCAGCCGACCGAAGAAGGAGCACTCGAAGGTCTGCCGCACGCGGTCGCTGCCCTGCCGCGCGTAGGGACGCGCAGCCTCGGGGGCCGCTTCGATCGACATGGCCGCGACCGTACGGTCCGAGCGCTTCGGTTTCCGCGGATCGGGTGCAGCCGTAAGGAAGCCGAAAGCCGCGTGCGATCCAATGACAGCATGGACCTCCGGCCTCTGCTCGGGCTCGGCGCGGCCGCCGTTGGGCTGCTCGCCGGGTGCGGCTCCCGCGAGCAGCTGCCGCCGGCGGCAGAGCCCGCACACTCGCCGCCGCTGGCCGAGCGGCCGGCCGGACGGGTCGTGCCGGTGGGGCACAAGCCCGAGGGCCTGGCCTACGACACGATCAGCGGCCTGCTCGCGGTCGGGCTGACGAAGCCCGACCGGCTGGCGCTAGTGAATGGGCGAACCGGCCGCGTGGTGCGGCGCGTCCCGTTGCCGGGCGCGCCCAGGCACCTGCAGTTGGCGGGTCCTGGCGGGCCCGTGCTGGTGCCCACCGAGCAGGCCGACACGCTGGTGGAGGTCGCGTTGCCGAGCGGGCGGGCGCGTGCGATCCGCGTCGGGCGCCAGCCGCACGACGCCGCATACGCGAACGGCCGGGGCTTCGTCGCCGATGAGCTAGGGGGGACGGTCTCCGTGGTCGCGCGCGGCCGCCGCGTGAAGACGCTGCCGGCGCCGCTGCAGCCGGGCGGCGTGGCCGCCACCACCGACGAGCGCCTGGTGGGAGTCGTGGGAGTGCGCGAGCGCGCGCTCCGGCTCTACGACACGCGTACCCTGAGGGCGGGCCAGAAGGTGGATGTCGGGGTGGGGCCGACCCACGTCGTGGCCGGCCAGAACCGCTTCTTCGTGGTGGACACCCGCGGCGAGGGCCTGCTCGAGCTGCGCGTGCTGCCGAGGCTGCGCGTGCACCGGCGCATCCAGCTCGGCGGGACGCCCTACGGGATCGCGGTCGACCAGGAGCGCTCGCGCCTGTGGGTCACCCTGACCGCGCGCAACCGCGTGGCCGAGCTGACCGACCGCCACGTGCTGCGCAGCTTCCCAACGGTGCGTCAGCCGAACTCGGTGGCGGTGGACCCGCTCAGCGGCCGCGTGTTCGTGGCCAGCAGAAAGGACGGCACCTTGGAGATCATCGATCCCGGTAGGTTGACTCGTCGATGAGCGAGCACAGCTTCGACGTGGTGGTGATGGGCGCCGGTCCCGCCGGCGAGGTGTGCGCGGGGCGCCTTGCCGAGGGCGGCCTCGAGGTGGCCATGGTCGAGTCGCACCTGATCGGCGGCGAGTGCAGCTTCTATGCCTGCATGCCCTCGAAGGGCCTCCTGCGTCCCGGCGAGCTGTTGGCCGAGGTGAGGCGGATCCCCGGAGTGGCCGAGGCTGTCACGGGTGCGCTCGACGTGGAGGCCGCGCTGGCAAGGCGCGACGAGATCATCCATGACCTCGACGACTCGGGCCAGCTGCCCTGGCTCGAGAGCAAGGGCATTGTGCTGTTCCGCGGCCGCGGAAGGCTCGACGGCGAGCGCAAGGTGCGGGTCGGCGACGACCTGCTGGAGGCGCGCCGGGCCGTCGTCGTTAGCACGGGCAGCTCGGCCGCGATCCCGCCGATCGAGTGCCTGCGCGAGTCCGGGCCGTGGACGAACCGCGAGGCCACGACGGCCAAGGAGGTGCCGCGCCGGCTGCTGATCCTCGGCGGTGGCGTGGTGGGCGTGGAGATGGCCCAGGCGTGGAGCACGCTCGGTTCGCAGGTCACGCTGGTGGAGGCGAGCGACAGGCTGATCCCGCGCGAGGAGCCCTTCGCCAGCGACGACGTGGCGGAGGGGCTGAAGACGCTTGGGGTCGACCTGCGCATCGGCGTCAAGGCGGCGGCCGTGAAGGTCGACGGCGACGAGCTGGAGATAGAGCTCGAGAGCGGCGGCGGAACCCTGCGCGGCGACGTGCTGCTCGCGGCGATGGGCCGGCGCCCGAACACCGACGACATCGGGCTCGAGACCGTCGGACTCGAGCCGGGCAAGACGATCGACGTGGACGATCAGCTGAAGGCGAGCGACTGGCTGTTCGCGGTGGGCGACGTGAACGGCAGGGTGCTGCTCACGCACATGGGCAAGTACCAGGCGCGCGTCGCCTCACAGGTGATCCTCGGCGAGGACATCCGCGTGGAGGCCGACGACAGGCGCTCCCCGCGCGTGATCTTCACGGATCCGCAGGTGGCCGCGGTCGGGCACACGCTCGCAACCGCCAGGGAGGCCGGCCTGAACGTGCGCGCGGTGGACGTGGGGACCCAGGCGAACGCCGGCTCGACCACGCACGGGCGCGAGTCGCGCGGCACCACGAGACTCGTGATCGACGAGGACGAGCGCGTGATCGCGGGCGCGACCTTCACGGGCCCCGACGTGTCCGAGTTCGTGCACGCGGCCACGATCGCGGTGACCGCCCGCGTGCCGATGGAGCGGCTGGCCCACGCGGTCCCGTCGTTCCCCACGCGCAGCGAGGTCTGGCTGAACTTGCTCGAGGAGTACGGGCTCTAGCGGAAGCAGCCGGCTCGGCCGGCTGCGCACCGTCCCGCTTCAAGCCGCTTACGGCTCGCTTACGGCGGGCCGCGTCGAGCAGGTTTCGGGGCCATGCCGCGCGATCCTGTGAGCGATGCGCCTGCCGCCGATCGGACCGTTCCGGCCTGACTTCTGGCGAAGCCCACTGCGCGGCCCCTGGCTGGCGTCGCTGCTGAGCTCGGCGCTGCTCCCGCTTCTCGTGACCTGCGCGGTCACCGGCGTGCTCTCGCACTTCGCCTACGACACGGATCTCGGCCACAACGCCGTCTGGGGCGGGCCGGGCGCCGGGAACGGCTTCGACGTCTATGGGCTCGACTGGCCCAGCTCGCCGGCCTGGCTGTACGCCGCCAACCAGGGCCTCCATGTGATCTCAGGCATCGCGGCCATCCCGCTGCTGCTGGTGAAGCTCTGGACGGTCATCCCGAAGCTGTTCGAGAATCCGCCGGCTCGCTCGATTGCGCACGCGCTCGACCGGCTCAGCCTCGCGCTGCTCGTGGGCGGTGCGCTGTTCACGATCGCGACCGGGGTGATGAACATCCAGCTCTGGTACGCGTTCCCGTTCTCGTTCGTGCCGGCGCACTACTACGGGGCTGCGATCTTCGTGGCCGCGCTGGCCCTCCACGTCGCACTCAAGCTGCCGGTGGTACGCCGCTCGTTTCGCGAGCGCGGCGTTGTGGCGCCCCTGCGAGAGGATCTCGAGCACACCAGGCCCGAGCCCGGCTTCGACGACGAGGAGACGAGCGCGCCGAGGCAGCCGGCGCCACCCACTCTGACCCGGCGCGCGCTCGTGGGTGGGGCGGGGGCGGCCTCGTTGGGCCTGGGTCTGATGGCCGCGGGGCAGGTGGTGGGCGGGCCGCTCTCCGAGCTTGGTGTGCTCGCCCCACGGGCCAGCGGGCGCGGCAAGGGGCCGAACGCGTTCCCTGTGAACAAGACGTTTGCCTCGGTCGGGATCGACCGCGACGAGATCGGCTCGAAGTGGCGCCTCGAGCTCATCGTGGCGGACACACCACGCAAGCTGCTGAGCCGCGACGATCTGCTCGCCCTTCCCCAGGTCACCGCGAAGCTGCCGATCGCGTGCGTCGAGGGCTGGTCCACGACCCAGTCCTGGAGCGGCGTGCGGTTGGCAGACCTGGCGCGGCTCGCCGGCGTGGAGCGGCCCGGCACGATGGAGGCGCGCTCGCTTCAGCCCTCGGGGATCCTCAGGCGGGCCACGCTCAACTCCGGCCAGGTCATGAACCCGCACGCCCTGCTGGCGCTGAAGGTGAACCACGCCGACCTGTCGCCCGATCATGGCTTCCCCGCGCGCGTGATCGTGCCGGCGCTGCCCGGCGTTCACTGCACGAAATGGGTGGGCGCGCTGGTCTTCACAGACGACTCCGCGGAGGGCGCGGCGTGATCGCGTTCCAGCGGGCGTACGGCCGCGGCCCGCTCCACCTGGCCGGGACGCTGGCGACCTTCGTCGTTGCGGCTTACGCCCTCTCCCAGGTGTTCGACCTGCTGTCTCGCCCGTACGGCTTCGTGCTCTGGTTCGCAGGCGCGATCGTGGCGCACGACCTGATTCTCTACCCCTCCTACTCCCTGGCCGGCCAGGCGGTGGCGCGCGCAGCGGTGCCGCCCGCGGCGCGAAGCCGGCTGCGAATAGCGGCGCTCAACCACCTGCGCGTGCCCCTGCTGCTCTCCGGGCTGCTGCTGCTCGTCTGGTTCCCGCTCGTGGCCGGCAAGTCGCCTACCACCTTCGAGCACCTGAGCGGACGCTCCAACGACATCTACTTCCAGCGCTGGCTCATCGCCACGGGCGTTCTGTTCGCCGCCTCGGCGCTCGTCTTTGGAGCCCGCGCGCGACGGCTGGCCGAGCGCCACAATGAGGACTGATGGAGAGCGAGACGCCACGCGGCTCGGTACTGGTGGTGGACGACGAGCCCACGATCACTGACGTGGTGTCGCACTACCTGAGGCGGGCGGGATACGACACCCGCTGCGCGGCGGACGGCGCCGAGGCCCTCCGGCTGGCGGGCGAGAGCGCGCCCGACCTGGTGGTGCTCGATCTGATGCTGCCCGGCATGAACGGCATCGAGGTGATGCGCAGGCTGCGCGCGCGCGGTCCGACGTCGGTCATCCTGCTGACGGCGCGCGGGGAGGCCAGCGACCGCGTGGTCGGCCTCCGCCTCGGGGCCGACGACTACATGGGCAAGCCGTTCTCCCCGGCCGAGCTGGTGGCGCGCGTGGACGCGGTCCTGCGGCGCGCTGACCAGTCGCCGAGCCGCGAGGAGCCGATCGCCTTCGACGGGCTCGAGCTCGATCCGGCCGCGCGCCGCGTGCTGGTGCGCGGCGATGAGGCGAGCCTGACCATGCGCGAGTACGAGCTGCTCCTGCACTTCATGCGCCACCCGGGCCAGGTGTTCTCGCGCGACCAGCTGATGGACCTGGTCTGGCGATTCTCCTTCTACAGCGACACGTCCACTGTCACGGTCCACGTGCGCAGGCTGCGCTCGAAGATCGAGCGGGATCCGGCCGAGCCGCGCTGGCTCCAGACGGTGTGGGGCATCGGCTACCGGTTCCAGCCGTGAGCGACGCCCGCGGACTCGTCGCGGTGGTGGCGGCCGCGGCTATCGCGGCTGTCACTCTCGCTGTCGTCAACTCCCCCTCGGACGGGTTGACGATCGGCGCATTGATGGTCGCCTGTGGCGCGGCCGTGGTCGGGGCGGTCCAGTTGCTGTCGCGCCGCCGCCGGCTGGCCGGATCGCTGGCACGCCAGTTCATGTTCGGGGTGGGCGCCACGGTCGGGCTCGTGACGCTCGGTGTCGCGGTGGTGGGCGGGCTGATGTTCATCTCCCCACATGACGCGCTCACCGGCACGCTGCTGCTCGTCTTCGCCGGCGCGCTCAGCGTCTATTCGGTCTGGGTGCTCTCTCGCGGGGCGATGAGAGACGTCGAGACGCTGCGAGACGGGCTGCGCGCGCTGGGCGAGGGGCGCCGTGACGGGCCGATCGTGACCGGCGCGAACGACGAGCTGGCGGAGCTGGCGGTCTCCGCGAACCGGATGGCGGCGCAACTGGCCGAGCGAGAGGCGGAGCGCGACCGCTCCGAGCAGGCGCGCCGCGATCTCGTCGCGGCGGTCTCGCACGACCTCAGGACTCCCCTCACCTCGCTGCGGCTCCTGGCCGAGGCGGTTGACGACGAGCTGCTCGACACGCCCACGCGGGACCGCTACCTGACCCAGATGTCGCACCACATACGGGCGCTCTCAGCGCTGATCGAAGATCTCTTCGAGCTCTCGCGGCTCGAGGCCGGGGAGATCCGCTGGTCGATGCAGCAGGTCATGCTCGACCAGCTCGTGGAGGAGACCGTCGAGGCGATGCGTCCCCAGGCGGCCGCAAGGGGCGTGATGGTGCGGGCGCGGATCCCGACGCAGCTGGCGCCGGCGCGCGCCGACCCGGAGAAGCTTCAGCGAGTGCTGTTCAACCTGATCCAGAACGCGATTCGCCACACGCCCGCCGACGGGAGCGTGACCGTCGCGGCCGAGTCGAACGCGGAGAGGGTCGAGGTGGAGGTGCGCGACAGCGGCGAGGGCGTGGCGCCAGAGGAGCGCGAGGCGGCGTTCGAGCCCTTCTACCGCGGCGGGAAGGACGAGTCGCGCTCTGGCGATGGCAGCGGACTGGGGCTGGCGATCTGTCGCGCGATCGTGGAGGGGCACGGCGGCAGTATCTGGTTCGCGGACTCAAGCGCGGGAGCACGCATCCGCTTCACGCTCCCGCTTGCTCAGCAGCCCGCGTAGCGGCAGGCGACCACCCGCGGCCGCTCGACCGGGCGCCCTGCCTGGATCGACCAGGCGAGGCGCACGAACTGCGCGTGCGACCAGGCCAGCGGCGCCGCCGACTGCGTCTGCTCGCCGGCCGGGAAGCCCGGCTGCCCGCCCGGCGGGCGGTAGTCCCAGACCTGCTCGGGGATCAGCCGGCCGGCGTTCGCCGAGCGAGCCATGGTGCGCAGGTCGGAGCCCGCCTTCCTGCCGGCCAGCAGCTCGTACTCGCCGCGCTCGCCGGAGAAGATCGGCCAGAGGCGCCCGAAGGTGGTGTGCGTGTCCGGGTCGCTGAGGTCCCACGGCCCGCCGTCGGCCTTCTCGCCGTAGCCGTCGAAGTCGAAGCGGTGCCAGAGCCGGCCGCTGGGCGTCCTCACGCTCAGCCGCTGGTCCACGACCTGCTGGGTGGAAAGCACGGTCGGGTCGTTCCAGCGCTTCACGCCCAGGCGCACCAGCTCGAGGTAGCTCGGGTCGGTGACCGAGCGCTGGTCGGCGTTGCTCGGGCCGCCGTCGCCGATCGAGTAGGTGGTACCGGCGTTCGGGTTGCCGTCCTTGGTCACGCGCAGGTAGTAGGGCTTCGGCGAGTACGGCCCGTTGCTCGTGGCCGTCCAGCCGTCGACGCTGTGCTGCCAGGTGTCCGCGACGGCCTCCCACTGCTGGGCCGATGCGGCGTCGCCGTTCTTGCGGGCGATGTCGGCCGCGCAGATCAGGCCGGCGATCTCAGAGGCGATCGTGGCCGGCGAGTAGCCGCTCTGGTTCTCCCAGCGCTCCTGCTCGGTCACGGGCCCGTTCGCCACGATGAAGTTCGCCGCTCGCTTGATGTGGTCGTAGTCGGCCGCGCCCGTGCGCTTCAGCTGCCAGGCAAGCACGATCGGCAGCGACACCTCGTCGAGCTGCAGGCTTGTCCAGCGCTGCTCGCCCCAGACGTAGGTGTTCTGCGGCATCGAGCCGTCGGCCTTCTGCTGGCGCGTGAACATGTACGTGAGCGCGCGCTCCGCGCCTGCGCGGTCGCCGGCGGCCAGGAGGCCGGTGGCGATCTGGTAGAGGTCGCGCGGCCAGACGAGGTGGTACGGGCCGGAGGGCAGCTGGCTGTCGATGGTGAGCAGGCCCCAGGCCCACGGCATCGTCGGGGAGGCGATGTAGCCGCCGCGGTAGGTCTTGTCCTCGTGCGCCGCCAGGTCCATCACCGAGGAGCGGTAGAGGCTGCCGTACTTCGCCACGCTGCTCGGCGCCTTCTTCAACCGGCCGAGGTAGCCGCGCCAGCCCGCGGCGTAGGAGCGCCGCGCCTTCGCGAAGCCGCGCTTCAGCGATCCGCTCGCCGCGCCGCGTGCCGCGGCCGTGTTGCGACCGAAGCCCAGCACGAGCGTCATGCGCTGATGTCCGCGCCGGCCGTTCAGGCTCGTGCGCGCGAGCTGCACGACGTTGCCGTTCGGCGCCGAGGCGTACTGGAAGTCCATGCGGTTGTCCGCCTTCAGGTCCTGCCAGCCGTCGCTCGCACTGTCCTTGTAGCCGCTCGAGGTCGCTGTGAAGGCCGGCGACGCCGCCAGCGCGCTCGCGGCGGTGGAGTCGCCCGCCAGGAGCACGTGGGCGCCGCTCGTGCCGGTGTCGTCATTGCCGTTGTTGGCGAGGCCCGGGTCGTAGAGCGCGTACACGTGGTAGCGCTTGCCGCTCAGCGACTCGAAGCGCACGCGCACCATCAGCGTGTTGCGCGCCGGGTCGGTCACGTAGGTCTTCGTGATCCGGTAGCGGCCCGACTTGGCCGTGTTCACCTGCCGGTAGGTCAGGCCGTCGCGGTCGAGCAGCGCGATCTGCTTGTTGGTGGCGTCGCTCTCGCGCTCGGTGAAGGTCTTGCCGTCGGACACGACGAGCTGCAGGTCGCGCACGCTCGGCGTGCTGAGGTTCGGGTAGTAGACCTCGCTGAGCCCGCCCTCGTCGAGCGTGAACCAGACCTTGCTGTGGCGGCCGGCCGAGGTGCCGTAACCGTCCTTGCCGGCGCGCCCCCAGTCGGCCTTCGGGCCGGGGCCGCCGGGCGCCACGCCGCTCGGGGCGGCCTGCGCGGACGCCGCCAGCCCGAGGGCGAGTGCGAGCGCGGCGAGCAGGGACATCCGTGCCATCTCGCTCGGCGTACCCGAGCAAATGACGATCGAAACGAGGCAGTGGGCCTGTGGCAGCATGCGCGCTTCGTGGATCTCGACGCCCCCAGGCCGCAGGCGGTGCTGCGGCGCCTGCGCTCGGTGCCGCCGGGCTTCGTGACGACCTACGGCGACCTCTCGCCGGGCTCCCCGCGCTTCGCCGGCGCGGTGCTGTCGTCCTGCCACGACCCCGGCTTACCGTGGCAGCGCGCCGTGCGCGCGGACGGCTCGCTGGCGAAGGGCACTCGCCAGCGCCGCCTGCTGGAGGAGGAGGGCGTGCCCTTCAACGGCGAGCGCGTGGACATGCGGAGTGCGTGGGCCCCGCCGCGGGCGCCGCGCTAGGCTCGCGCCCGTGGACGTGGTGGTGGCTGGAGGTCACGGCAAGATCGCGCAGCAGCTGCTGCGAATGCTCGCCGAGCGCGGCGACCGCGCGCGCGGGCTGATCCGCAACCCCGACCACGAGGCCGACCTCGAGGCGCTCGGTGCCGAGGCCCTGCTGTGCGACATGGAGATGGAGGGCGACCTCGCCCCGTTCGTCGCCGACGCGGACGCCGTCGTGTTCGCCGCCGGAGCGGGCCCGGGCAGCGGCCCGGACCGCAAGCGGACCGTGGACCTCGAGGGCGCGCTCAAGCTGATCGAGGCCGCCCGCGCGCGCGGCATCGACCGCTACCTGATGGTCAGCGCCATCGGAGCGGGGCGGCCCGAGGAGAGCCCGGAGCAGATGCGGCCGTACATCGAGGCCAAGGCCCACGCCGACGCGGCGCTCGAGCGCAGCGGGCTCGACTTCACGATCGTGCGGCCCGGCGGCCTGACCGGCGACCCCGGCACCGGCCGCGTGAGTGCGGGCACGGAGATCGGCTCCGGCCAGATCCCGCGCGCGGATGTGGCGGCCACGCTGCTGGCCTGCCTCGACGAGCCGAACACGGTCGGCAAGACCTTCGACCTGCTGGAGGGCGAGACCCCGATCGAGGAGGCGCTGCGATCGCTGTGACGGCGGCGTACGAGACGGTCCGCTACGAAGTCGCCGACGGCGTGGCCACGATCGCGCTCGACTCGCCGGAGAACCGCAACGCGCTCTCGAACGAGCTGCTCAGCGAGCTGATCGACGCCTTCGAGACAGCGCGCGACGACTCCGGCGTGCGCTGCGTGGTGCTCACGTCCACGCACGAGAAGGTGTTCTCGGCCGGCGGCAACCTCGACCAGTTCTCGGCCGACGTGCCGCTCGTCCACAAGCACTTCGGCACCGAGCGCTTCCCGCGGCTGTTCCAGCTGATCGGCCAGCTCGGCAAGCCCGTGATCTGCGCCGCCAACGGGCACGTGCTGGCGGGCTCGCTCGGCCTGGCGCTCGCCTGCGACCTGATCGTCGCCAGCGACAAAGCGACGTTCGGGACGCCCGAGATCAACGTGGGCCTCTTCCCCTTCATGATCATGGCCCTGATCTACCGCAACGTGCCGCGCAAGAAGACGAACGAGCTGCTGCTGCTCGGCGAGCGCCTGTCGGCCGAGGAGGCGCGCGAGGCCGGCATCGTGAACCGGGTGGTGCCCGCCGAGGAGCTGGACGCGGCTGTGGGGGACTGGGCCGCGAAGCTGGCCGCCAAGTCTCCGGTGATGATGAAGCTCGGAAAAGACGCGATGTACCGCTCGATGGACATGCCCTTCGACGAGGCGCTCGACCACTTGCGCTCCCAGCTCACGGTGGCGTTCTCCACCGAGGACATCCAGGAAGGCGTGAAGGCGTTCTTCGAGAAGCGCGAGCCGCAGTGGACGGGGCGCTGACATGACGGTGTCGCTCGTCGCGCTGCGCTGCCGCACCTCGGACCGCACGCCAAAGGCGGTGAACGGCGTGGACGCGCTCGCCCCGCTCGTGGGCAAGCGCCTGGGCCGCGAGGCGCGGGCAATCGGCGAGCCCGGCGACATGACGCCGCGCCCGTGGGACCAGGACCTGAGCGAGTCGCGCGGCTGCCTGCTCGAGGCCGGCGGCCAGGTGGATGACGCGCTCACCGACGGAAGCGTGCCGCTGCTGCTGGCCGGCGACTGCTCGATCAGCCTGACCACGCTCTCCACCGCGCTGCGCCACCGCCCCGAGGCGAAGGTGCTGTGGCTCGACGCCCACGGCGACTTCAACACGCCCAAGACCTCGCCCAGCGGCTACCTCGGCGGCATGTGCCTGTCGGGGGCGTGCCGCGAGTGGGATCCCGGCCTGGGGGACCCGGTGCCCGTGGAGCGCGTGGTATTGGCCGGCGTTCGCGACCTCGACTCCGAGGAGCGCCGGCTGCTCGAGCGCAGCGAGGCCACCGTGATCGGCGCGAGCGTGGTGGAGACGCTCGTGGCGGTGAAGAACGCGCTCGACGGCGCGCCGGTCTACGTGCACCTCGACCTCGACGTGATCGACCCGGGCATCTTCCCTGCCCAGTTCCCCGCGCCGGGCGGGCTCGTGCCCGAGAAGCTCTTCGACCTGCTCGAGGCCGTCACCGAGGACTGCGAGCTGGTCGGCCTCGAGGTGACCGCCTTCGAGGCGCCCGATGACGAAGAGGAGCGCGCCGACGCGGCCGCCCTCGCCCTGCACGTGCTCGAGCCGCTGCTCGAGGCAGTCCCCGCCGGCGCGAACCTCTAGCGCCTCCTCCGCGAGGAGGACCGCCGAGCCTCCCCGAGGACGACTCGAAGATCGTCCTTGCGACCGCCACGGAATCGTCGCTGCGGCTGACGACGCGGGACCCGATTGAGCCGAGCATGTCCGCATCGGTCAATCAGCAACAAGGAGCAAGAAATGGCATACGCAGGACAGGTCATCGAGAACCCCGTAAGCGGCGAGCGGATCACCTTCAACAAGACCGCTGCCGACACCAACGGCGAGCTGCTCGCCATCACGCTCGAGCTCTCCCCCGACGGCGCGGTGCCCGTCTTCACGTGCACCCGAGCCAGGAGGAGCGGTTCGAGGTCGTGTCTGTTCCAGAACATCGGCGACGAGCCGGTAGTCGCAAATGTCGAAGTGCGCCCTGCGGGTCGCATGGAAGAGCTTTTCGAAACAACCGTCGAGCTGGCCGAGGAAGGCCGCACCAACAAGAAGGGCATGCCGAAGCCGCTGGACTTCGCGATCTTCACCAAGGAGTTCCGCAACGAGGTCGTCGGCGCCTTCCCGCCCGTCTGGGTCCAGCGCGCGACGCTGGCTCCGCTGGTCGCCATCGCCGAGCTCCGCGGCCACGGCGATCGCTACCAGCCGCTCCGTCCGAGGTACGCATAGGCTGCGCGCCCGGCCACGCCGGGCGCTTGCCGAACGGCGCTTGACCTCCCGGTGGGCCATCGTCAGAGTGGGGAGTAGCACTTCCTACTTCTGACGATGGCGACCACCGAGAACAGAGCCTCAGCCGACCAGCTCGTAGCGCGCCCGCCGCTGCGCGAGCTGGTCGACGACCTGCACGAGCGCCGCGAGCGCGCTCGCCAGGGAGGCGGCGCCGAGAAGGTCGAGCGCCAGCACTCGCAGGGCAAGCTCACCGCCCGGGAGCGCCTCGCTCTCCTCATCGACGAGGGCACCTTCACCGAGCTCGGCATCCACGGGCGCCCGCACTTCTCCCAGCGCTCGATGGAGGGCAAGGCCGCGCCGGCCGACGGCGTGGTCACGGGCTACGGGAAGGTCGACAGCCGGCTCGTGGCCGTCGCCGCGTACGACTTCACCGTCATGGCCGGCTCGATGGGCATGACCGGCGAGCTCAAGGTGGCGCGCCTGCGGGAGCTGGCGCTCGGCAAGCGCATCCCGATGATCTGGCTGCTCGACTCCGCCGGCGCCCGCATCCAGGAGGCCTCCGGCTCGCTGTTCGCCGGCTCGGGACACCTGTTCCGCGAGGAGGTCGTGATGAGCGGGGTGATCCCGCAGGTCGCCGCGCTGATGGGCCCCTGCGCGGCCGGCACCGCCTACATCCCCGGCCTCGCCGACTTCGTCCCGATGGTGAAGGGCCGCGGCTCGATGGCGCTTGCCGGCCCGCACCTGACCAAGGCGGTCACGGGCGAGGACGTGACCCAGGAGGAGCTCGGCGGCTCGCGCGTGCACACGCGCGTGTCGGGCGTCGGCGACCTCGAGGTGGAGTCCGACGAGGACTGCATCCAGGCGATCAAGGAATACCTCTCCTTCTTCCCCGCGAACTGCGAGCAGCCGCCGCCGCTGCGCGAGGGGCTCGACCCCGTGGAGCGCATGGACGAGGAGCTGCTCGACGTGCTGCCCGACTCGCCGCGAAAGCCCTACGACATGTACGAGGTGATCGGGCGCATCGTCGACGACGGCAAGTGGTTCGACCTGAAGCCGCGCTGGGCGCGCACGATCATCACCTGCCTGGCGCGCATGGGCGGCCGGCCCGTCGGCATTGTCGCAAACCAGCCGAAGCAGCTCGGCGGCATCCTCGAGAACGACTCCGCCGACAAGGCCGCCCGCTTCATCAACCTCTGCGACGCGTTCGGCATCCCGCTGCTGTTCCTGATGGACGTGCCGGGCTTCATGGTGGGCACGAAGGTCGAGCAGGCGGGCATCATCCGCCACGGCGCGAAGATGCTCTACGCGGTCTCCCGCGCCACCGTCCCGAAGGTCACGGTGATCGTCCGAAAGGCCTACGGCGCCGGCTACTACGTGATGTGCGGCAAGGCCTACGAGCCCGACCTGATCGTGGCCTGGCCGAGCGCCGAGATATCCGTCATGGGCCCCGAGGGCGCCGTGAACATCATCTTCAGAAAGCAGATCGAGGCCAGCGACGACCCGGACGCGACACGCGCCGAGATGATCGAAGGCATAAGGAAGACGATCGACCCCTACATCGCGGCGGGCAACGCGATGGTCGACGACGTGATCGACCCGCGGGAGACGCGGCCGACAGTCATACGCGCGTTCGAGATGGCGGCGACGAAGAGGGTCGAGCGGCCGTGGAAGAGGCATGGGGTGATGCCGGTTTGAGAGGGCAGAGGGCAGAGGGCAGAGAGCAGAGTGCTCAGCTCCGGCGTGTTCGGCTGATCAGTCCGTTCAGTGCTCTGGCCACCTCACCCAGCCGGTCGTTCGTCTCGGGTACCGGGAGGCCACGGGATTCGGCGCGGAGGAGCCAGTGCTCGACTTCGTACAGGGAGCCGCGCGCGATCACCAGCAGGCGGCGCCGGTCGGCCGGATGCCACCGACCCGAAGCTTCCGCGATGTTCGCCCCGACTGAGTCAAGCGCCCGCACGAGCTGCTGGCCGACCGTCCAGCGGTCAAAGGACGACCAACGGGCAACGAAGGAGTGCACCTCATCGGCCACATCAGAGACGCGCTGGTACGCAACGAGCCCTTGGAAGTCACTCCTCACACCAGGAGAAGCAACTCTGCCCTCTGCTCTCTGCCCTCTGCCCTCTAAAGCATGAGCACCTTCAGCAACCCGGCCATCATCACCTGCTCAATAAGCGGCGCGGTGGCGAATCGCGAACAGTGCTCCGCGATCCCGTACACCCCCGAGGAGTACGCGGCCGAGGCCAAGCGTGCGGTTGACGAGGGCTGCTCGATGATCCACATCCACGCGCGCACGCGTGAGGGGGTGCCGAGCTACGAGATCGAGGACTTCCGGGCCATCACGGAGGCGATTCTCGGGGCGGTCGACGACGTGGTGATCAACTACTCGACCGGCGCGATCGGGGTGCCGACCGAGAAGCGGATCGAGTACCTGCGCGCGCTGAAGCCCGACGTCGCGGCGCTGAACATGGGCTCGATGAACTACTCGAAGTACTCGCGGCGGCGCAAGGACTTCGTGTTCAAGACCGTGTTCGAGAACTCGTTCGACACGATCATCGCCTTCCTCGAGGTGATGGGCGAGCTGGGCATCCGGCCCGAGCACGAATGCTTCGACTCCGGGCACGTGGCGAACCTCGATCCGCTGATCGACATGGGGCTCGTAGAGGAGCCGCTGCAGATCTCGTGCGTGATGGGGGTGACCGGCGGCATCCGGCCCACGCCGAAGAACCTGGCCCACATGGCCGACCAGATCCCGGGCGGCGCGGAGTCGCGCAACAACTGGGGCGTGATCGGCATCAGCCGCGACCAGTGGCGGCTGGTGGGCAGCGCGGCCGCGAACGGCGGCAACGTGCGCGTGGGCCTGGAGGACAACTTCTACCTGCCGGAGGGCGAGATGGCTCGCTCAAACGGCGACCTGATCGCACGGGCGCGGCGCCTGGTCGAGGATGTCGGGCGGCGGCCCGCGACGGTCGACGAGGCGCGCGAGCTGCTCGGCACGCCGAAGCGGGTGAGCGCATGAGCGGCGCGCTCGAGGGCCTCAAGGTGCTGGACCTGAGCCGCCTGCTCCCCGGCGGCTTCTGCTCGCTGCTCCTGGCCGACCTCGGCGCCGAGGTGCTGAAGGTCGAGGACACCGGCATGGGGGACTACGTGCGCTGGGCGACGCCGAAGTACGAGGGCGCCGAGGACTCGGCGGCTTCGGCGCTGTTCCTCGCGCTCAACCGCGGCAAGCGCTCGATCCGGGTGAACCTCAAGGAGGAGCGGGGCCGCGAGGTGCTGCTGAAGCTCGTGCGCGAGTACGACGTGCTCTTGGAGTCGTTCCGGCCCGGGGTGCTCGACCGGCTGGGCGTCGGTTATGAGCGGCTGCGCGAGGAGAACCCAGGGCTCGTGTACTGCGCGATCACGGGCTACGGGCAGGACGGCCCCTATCGCGACCGTTCGGGGCACGACATGAACTATCTGGGGCTCGTGGGCCTGCTGGGCCTGACCGGCGAGGTGGACGGGCCGCCGGTGCAGGCCGGCGGCCAGATCGCCGACATCGGCGGCGGCGCCCAGATGGCGGCGTTCGCGATCCTGGCCGCGCTGCGCGAGCGCGACCGCTCCGGCGAGGGCCAGCTCGTGGACGTGTCGATGGCCGACGGCGCGCTGTCCTGGCTGGCGCTCGTGGCCGGCCGCTACCTGGCCGACGGGGAGGTGCCGCGGCGCGGCGAGCCAGAGCTGGCGGGCGGCCTCGTCTGCTATCGCCCCTATGCCTGCAAGGACGGCTGGGTCACGCTGGGGGCGCTCGAGCCGAAGTTCTGGCAGGAGTGGTGCCGCGGGGTGGGCCGCGAAGACCTGATCGAGAAGCAGTTCGAGAAGCCTGGCTCCGAGGTGCACGCCGAGGTGGAGCGCGTGTTCCTCGAGCGCACTCGCGAGGAGTGGCAGCGCTTCGCCTCCGAGCACGACTGCTGCCTGGAGCCGCTGCTCGACCTGGACGAGGCGCTCGACTCGGAGCTCGTGCGCGCGCGCGAGATGGTGGTCGAGCTGGAGCAGCCCGGCGCCGAGCGGCCGGTGCGCCAGCTGGGCGTGCCGGTGAAGCTTTCGCGCACACCCGGCCAGCCGCAGGGTCCCGGGCCGGGGCTCGGCGAGCACACCCGGGAGGTGCTCGAGGCGCTGGGCTACGGGGGCGAGGAGATCGCCGCGCTCGAGCAGGCGGGCGCGGTGGCCGGCCCGGTGAGCGGCGCCCAGGGCTCCTTCATGTCGTGAATAACGAGCCTGCGCACTCGGCCGAGCCGAGCGCTTGGCGCAAGGCAAACGGCCTCCTGAAGATGAAGGAGCTGGCCGAGGCGAGCGGCGTGTCGGCGGGCACGATCAAGCACTACCTGCGCGAGGGCCTGCTGCCCGAGCCGGTACGCACCTCGCGCAACATGGCGTACTACCCGCCCGAGTTCGTGGAGCGGATCCGGCTGATCAAGCAGCTCCAGGAGGAGCGCTTCATGCCGCTGAAGCTGATCCGCTCGCTGCTCGAGCGCGACACCGGCCGCGCCATGGTCTCGGCCGCCGAGCTGAAGCGCCGCTACGACGTGCCGCAGGAGGTGCTCGACCGCCTGGCCGAGCTCGAGGTGCTCTCACCGAAGGGCCGCGGCTACGCGCCGCACGACGTGGAGATCGTCGCGGCGATCAGCCGCTTCCGCGCCGGCGGCTACGACGAGCGCATCGGCTTCACGGTCTACGACACGCTGCGCTACAAGAGCGCGCTCGAGCCGCTAGTGAAGGAGGAGGTCGAGGTGCTGCTGCAGCGCGTGGCCGGCGAGCTCGAGGCCGACCGGGCGATCGAGCTGATCGAGGCCGGGGTCGAGCCGCTCAACGAGCTGATCGCGGCGCTGCACCAGAAGCTGCTGCTGGCCGAGCTCACCAAAGCGCGTCGTGCCACTCCATGACGCCGTAGCCCTCGGCCAGCTCGAGCCCGCCGGGTAGCTCGCCGCTGAAGCTGCCGAAGGGCTGGCGGTAGTCGCTGCGGAAGGGGCCGCGGCGCGTGTGGTCCTCGCGCGCCGACCAGGCGCTGAAGCGCAGGCCGCCGACCGCGGAGAGGTCCTCGGCGAACTCGACCGGGCCGACCTCGTGCGGCTTGCCCTCGACCCAGACAGTGCGCTCGCTCGCCTGCGCGGCGTCGTGCACCCCGTCCACGAGGTTCCAGGCCACCCGCCGGCCGTCCTCCAGCCGGCCGTTGCCCGCCGACCAGCGCCAGGTGGTGCGCCGCGCGTGGTAGCCGGCCGAGTCGTCGACGAACGCCTCGCCGTCGATCTCGTAGCTGCGCCCGTCCGCCTCGGCGACGCCGCGCACCGGCACGCCGGCCTGCTTGTGGGTCCAGATGTAGGAGCGACCGTGAAACGAGGCCACCTCCACCCCCTCGCCCTCCTCGAGCTCGAGCTGGAACGGCGCGGCGCCGGAGCCCTCGTGCAGCGTGCCGTCGGGCAGGGCCACGGCCCACCAGCGCTGCCGTACCCCGGCGACGCGCGCGTCGCCCGCGCAGAGCATCAGCTCCGCCCCGAACACGCCAACCCAGCGCCAGCGCTTGAGCGGGCGCCCGCGCCGCAGCAGCGGCATGCGATCGGGCGGGAGACGTAGGCCGAGGCGGCGGACCTGGGCTCCGCGGGCGGGAAGCGGGGGCACGGCGCCTCGTAGGCTAGCCCCGCCCGGCGTTACACTGGATTGACTCGTCAGTCAACCGCGGCAGTGGGGAGGAGGAGCCATTCGCGCGGCAGCCGTTCAGCTCAACAACACCGAGGACCGGGACCGCAACCTGCAGGTCGCGGACCGGCTCGTGCGCGCCGCCGCGGCCGAGGGCGCACGGCTCGTCGTGCTGCCCGAACGGCTCGACATGCGCGGGCGCAACGAGGTCTACGAGCGTGAGGCCGAGGGCCTCGACGGCGCCGTCGGCCAGTGGGCCGGCGCGCTCGCCGGCGAGCTCGGCATCGACCTCGTCGCCGGCTCGATCTCGGAGCGGCGCGAGGGCCACGACAAGCTCTCCAACACCTCGATGCACTTCGGCCCCGACGGCGAGCTGAAGGCGGCCTACCGCAAGATCCACATGTTCGACGTGGTGGTCGGCGAGATCGAGTACCGCGAGTCCGCGGCGCACGAGCCGGCCGAGGAGGTCGTGGTCTCCGAGACCGCCGATGGCAGCGGCCTCGGGCTGACCATCTGTTACGACCTTCGCTTCCCCGAGCTGTACCGGATCCTCGCCCTGCGCGGCGCGCGAATCGTCACGGTCCCGTCCAACTTCACGAAGCCGACCGGCGAGGCCCACTGGGAGGTGCTCAACCGCGCGCGGGCGATCGAGAACCAGGTGTTCGTGATCGCGCCCGGGCAGATCGGCGAGCAGCTGCCCGAGGGCGAGAGCTACGGCAACTCGATGATCGTGGACCCATGGGGCGTCGTGCTTGCCCGCGCCCGCGACGAGGACGGCGAGTGCTTCGTGGCGGCCGAGCTCGACCTGGAGTGCCAGGACGAGGTGCGCGAGAAGCTGCCGAGCCTGGCCAACCGCATCCCGGGCGCCTACCGCTGGCCCGAGGAGGTGCGCGCCTGATGGCCGCGCGCCAGCCGGCGGTGGACAAGCGCCGCCTGATCCTCGACGCCGCCGTGCGCGTGTTCGCGCGGCGCGGCTTCCACCACTGCCGCGTGTCCGACGTGGCCGACGAGGCGGGCGTGGCCTATGGGCTCGTCTACCACTACTTCTCCTCGAAGGAGGAGATCCTCAACACGCTCTTCCTCGAGCGCTGGCAGATCATGCTCGACGCGATCGCCGAGATCGACCAGCGCGAGAACCTGCCCACGCGCGACAAGCTCTACGAGGTCGCCAGCTTCATCGTCGACTCCTACCGCCACGACCCGGACCTGATGAAGGTGATCATCGTTGAGGTCACCCGCGCCGCCAACTCCTTCGGACAGGTCCACCTCGAGAAGATCCGCGAGGCCTACGACGGCATCGGCCACATCCTCGAGGACAACTCGTTCAAGTCGGGCATCCCCTCCGAGTTCGCCGCGATGTTCTTCTACGGAGCCATCGAGCAGCTCCTCACGGGCTGGATCTTCGGGGTACTTCCGGGCACCGACGAGGAGTACGAGCGCTCGAAGGACCTGGTCGTGGACACGATCTGCGGCGGGCTGCAGCCGGCCAGGGCGAGCAGCCCGGCCGCGTCTGGTTGAATCCGGCGCCATGGATAACGACCTCGTGAAGCGCCTGGCATGGGCCGGCCTGCTCGCCGGGCTCGGCGCCCTCTCAACAATCGTGGCCAACCGGCTGGCCACAGTCGTCTGGCAGCGGGTCTTCGACGAGGACCCGCCCGACTGATGGCCGCCGAGGAGCCGATCAACCAGGGTGCGCCCGGCGAGGCCCCCTCGTATGGGGCGCCCGGCCACGAGTCGCCGCTGTCCGCGGCGGCCACGGCCGGCGCCGGCGGTGTGGTCGACGAGCATCCGGAGCTGCTGGTCGGCGCCGCCTTCGTCGGTGGCATCGTCGTGGCCCAGATCCTGAAACAGTTCGGCCGATGAGCACCGGAGCGGAACCGCCCCAGGACGGCGACAAGAGCCTCGGCGACGTGGTGGCAGAGGTCTCCGAGAAGGCCTCGCTGCTCGTCCGCGAGGAGATCGAGCTCGCCAAGGCCGAGGTCAAGGAGAAGGTCTCGAAGCTCACGAAGGGCGCCGTCGTGGCAGGCGCCGCCGGCGTGTTCGCCATCTTCGGGATCACCATGATGTTCCATGCGATCGCCTGGCTGCTGGCTGATCTCTTCGACAACGCCGAGATCGGCTTCGGCATCGTGGCGCTCGCCCTCTTCGTGCTCGCCGCGATCTCCGGATTCGTGGCGCTGCGGCTGTTCAAGCGCGGCTCGCCCCCCACCCCCGAGCTGGCGATCGAGGAGGCCAAGCGCACCAAGGCCGAGTTCGATGCCCAAAAGATCCAGCGCGACCAGGTCGGCCGCGGCCTCGAGCGCGGCGAGGAGCTGAACGTCTGATGTCGATCGAAGCACGCAGCCCTGAGCAGATCCGCAGCTCGATCGAGGAGACCCGGCGCGAGCTGGCCTTCTCGGTGAACGACCTGCGCTCGAAGGTCTCGGAGCTCACCGACTGGCGGCGCCAGCTCGCCGAGAACCGCGACAAGGCGCTCGTGGGCGCCGCGGTGGCCGGTTTCCTGATCGGCGGCGGCGTGGCCGCCACCGTCTCGCTCTTCCGCCGCCGGCGCTAGCCGCCGCTGGGCAGCGGCTCCGCGTCCTCGACGCCGTAGCGGCGCCTGTGGATCACGGCTGCGACCGCGCCCGCGGGGATCGGGAGCCAGAAGGACACGAGCCGGTAGGCCAGCGTGGCCACCACGGCCTGGCCGCCCGGGACGCCGGCCAGCGCGAGCGTGCCGGTCAGGCCCGCCTCCACGAAGCCGAGCCCGCCCGGCGTGAGGGGAAGCGTGCCCAGGCCCTGCGCGGCGCAGTAGGCAAGCAGCACCAGGGAGGGGCGCGGGTTCGCGCCCACCGCGGTCAGGGCGGCGAGCAGCGCCAGGTAGTCGAACAGCCAGCGCCCGCTCGCGAACAGGGCGGCCTTCCACCAGCTCTTGCCGAGCGTGCGGCGCACCAGGTCGCGCTCGGCGAGGATGCGGTCGGGCAGGTTGCGCCACGGCTCGCGCTTGCGGGCGAGCCGATTTCGCACCGACTGGATGGCCCTGGCGACCGCGGCCAGCGGGCGGTCGAACAGGAACGACGCCACGCCGCCCCCGGCAACGAGGAGGAACAGCACGGCGCCGCCGATCGCGGCGGTCTCGAGGCCGCGCTCGACCGGCGCCCCGCCGAGGATGGCGGGCAGCGTGAGGATGGGCAGCGCCAGCAGGCTGCCGAACACGATCAGGGACGCCGCCGTCATGCCGGACGCGGCACGCGCGTGGGGCACGCCGCCGCGCGTGAGCATCGTGTACTGCAGAGCGCCCGCGGCGGCGAGCCCGCCCGGCACGACTGCGCCGAACGCGGCGGCCGCGAGCTGCGATGTGATCACGGGCGTCCACTCCTTGGTCCGCAGGGCCAGGCGCTGGATCGACCACATGCAGGCGTAGCTGCACACCTCCACCACGAGCATCGCGAGGAACCAGAGCGGGCTCAGGTCCACGAGCCTCGGGAAGGAGCCGAACACCTGTGCCAGCGCGGGGGCGAGCAGGTAGAGCGAGACGGCCGTGATGCCGAGCAGCACGACCTGGCGGATGTGTACGCGGCTGAGGAGCTCGCTCAAGCCGGGGCAGGCTCTCCTACGTCGGGCGGCTCATCGGGTACGGGCTGCTCGCGCAGCGAGAGCGTGCGCCAGTCGAAGTACTCGCGCAGCAGGATCTGGATCGAGGCGGCGATCGGGATCGCCACGATCGCGCCCAACACGCCGAGCAGGGTGCTGCCGAAGAGCACCGCCACGATCGTGATGAACGGGTGCACCTTCACCGTGCGCCGCTGGACCTGCGGCTGGATGAGCGTGTTCTCGACCTGCTGGTAGACGATCGCCCAGATCGTCCACACGATGGTGGCGGTCGGGAAGTCCTGGAACAGCGTGACCACGCCCACGAGGACGGCCGCGATCGTCGCGCCCACGAGCGGGATCAGCGAGAACAGGGCGCACATCACGCCAAGGGGGCCCGCGAAGGGGACGCCCAGGATCGACAGCACGACGTAGGCGAGAATGCCCGCGATGCCGGCTACGGCGAGTGCGCCCGCCACGTAGCCGCCCACGGCGGCGCCGATGTGGTCGAGCGAGCGCTCCAACCGCTCGCTCTGCTCCCGGGGTCTCGACGAGAGCACGGCGTCGCGCCACGACCCGCCGCTACCGAGGATGAACGCGGTAAGGATCAGGATCGTGACCAGCGCGAACACGGAGTTGATCAGGCCGAAGCCGATGTCACCGAGCGTCTTGGCGGCGCCGCCCAGCCGGCTCGGCAGCTTGTCGGCCTGCTGCTGGAGCTTCTCCGTGATGTTGTAGTCGTTGTTGATCTTGCGCAGCCGCGCGTTCCCGTTCACGAAGTGGGTCACGTCGCGCGAGTACTTCGGTAGGTCCTGGCCGAAGCTGGTCGCCTGGGTGATCAGCGTGGGCACGATCAGCGCGATCAGCAGCGCCGGAACCGCGAGCAGCCCGAGGTACACGCTCGCGATGGCGAGCCCGCGCCGCATGTGCCGCTGCAGGCGGTTCACGGGGCCCGAGAGGGCCACCGCCAGGAAGGTCGCGATCAGCAGCCAGCTGATCGGCTTGCGCAACATGTAGAGGAGGTAGAGCGAGAGAACGACGCCGACGACGATCAGCACGATCCGGACGATCGCCCTGGCTGGCGCCTCGCTCACCGCCGCGATGCTAGTCGGTGAACCGGGCGGGAATTGAGCCGACGCCGAGCATGCCAGGGCCCGTGTACACGCCCAGCACCGGGCCGATCTCGCTCACCAGCAGCGCTTCGCAGCCGAAGATCTCCCGGCAGCGCTCCACCAGCTGGTCGCACTGGTCGGGCGCGTTGATGTGCTGCACGGCCCAGGCGTCGGCCGCCGACTCGTGGCGCTGGCGCGCGTACTCGACCAGCCGCTCGAGCATCCGCCTGCTGGTGCGCACGCGCTCCACCGGCACCATCTCCCGCTCGATTGTGAGGATCGGCTTCACCTTCAGCGTCGAGCCGATCCATGCGCTGGCGGCGCCGATGCGCCCGCCGCGCCTCAGGAACTCGAGCGTGTCCACCCCGAACCACATCTTCAGCTCGCTGCGGGCTTCAAAGGCCGTCGCCTCGACCTCCTCGAGGCCAAGTCCGCGCTCGGCCGCTGCCGCGGTGGCCAGCACCACCAGGCCGAGGCCGCCGGCCGCGGTGTCCGAGTCCACCACGCGCACACGGTCGCCGCCCCTGCCGTCGCGCTGCAGCGCAAGCGCCGCCTGGCGGGCCGCCTCGGCGGTCCCCGACAGCCCGCCGGAGATGTGCAGGGAGATCACGTCGCGGCCCTCTGCGAGCAGCGGCTCGTAGACCGACAGGAAGTCGCCCACCGACGGCTGCGAGGTCCTGGGGAGCGAGTCGGCCGTGCGCAGCTCCTCGAAGAAGGCCGCGCTGTCGGTGATGTCGTCCTCGCGAACGGTGCGGTCACCGCCGAACACCACGTACAGCGGGACGACCTGGATGGCGTGGCGCCGCAGCAGCTCGTCCGTGAGGGTGGCCGTGCTGTCAGTGACCACGGCGACGCGACCCATGCGCGGGCACCCTACCCGGTCTAGACTGCGCATCGAGTGGAGGAAGGCATCCAGCGCGAGCAGGTAGAGGCGCGGCTAGACGCCCGCCTCGCGGTGCTGCTCCAGACGCGCGCGGACATGCACAAGGCGGCCGAAGGAGGGCACGACTCCGAGGTCGCGCACGTGGACAATCACCCCGCTGACACCGGCAGCGAGCTCCACGACGAGGAGCTCGACGAGACCGCCGACATCTTCATGGACGAGGAGCGGCGGCGCATTGAAGAGGCGCGCCGGGCGCTGTCCAACGGGACGTACGGAACCTGCTGCGACTGCCACAAGCCGATCCCCGCCGAGCGGCTGCAAGCGGTGCCCGAAGCGGTGCGCTGCCTCGAGGACCAGCGCCGCTTCGAGGGCTTCCACCGCCAGCGCGCACAGATCTGAGGCGGGCGATGGCCCCGACGCTCGTGACCGGTGCGACCGGCTTCATCGGCTCGCATGTTGCGCGCCGGCTGGCCGAGCGCGGGGATGAGCTCCGGCTGGCCCTCGAGCCCGGCGTGAGCGACGAGCCGCTGGCCGGCGTCGAGGGCAAGCGGGTCGAGTGCGACGTGCTCGACCGGCGCGCCGTCAGGCGGGCGGTGAAGGGTGCAGGGCGCGTCTTCCACTGCGCCGGGCTGACGTCCGTCAGGCCGGCCGACTCGGAGCGCCTGTTCGAGGTGAACGTGGGGGGAACGAAGACCGTGCTCGAGGAGTGCCTGCGCGCGGCGGTCGGACGGGTGGTGCTGAACTCCAGCTCAGCGGCGCTCGGCCCGGCTGGCCGCGGAAAGACGGTGGACGAGACGCAGCTTTTTACCGCCGGGCGACTCGGCATCCCCTATGTGAACTCGGTGCACGAGGCGGAGGTCGAGGCCATGAGGCTGGCCGCGCAGGGCCTGCCGCTCGTGTGCGTGAACCCGTGCGTCGTCTTCGGCGCCGGCGACCACAACCTCAGCTCCACGCGCATCGTGCGCAGCTTCCTGCTGGGGCGCCTGCCGATGTACGTGGACGGCGCCTTCAGCATGGTGGATGTGCGCGACGTGGCCGAGGGCATGGTCGCCGCGGACGAGCTGGGCGCGGTGGGCGAGCGCTACATCCTGGGGGGGCGCAACTTCACCTTCGACCGCCTGTTCGCCGACCTCGCCCGCCTGTCGGGCATCGACCCGCCGGTGAAGCTGGCGACCGGCGCCGCGCTGGCGGCGGCCTCGGCGCTCGGGGACCGGGCCCCGCTCCGGACCGAGGAGGTGCGCGCCGCCAGCAAGTGGTGGACCTACCGCTCGACCAAGGCGAGGCGCGAGCTGAACTGGCGGGCGCGCCCACACGAGGAGACGCTCGAGGCGACCGTGGAGTGGCACCTCGACCGCGAGCACGACCGCATCGCGAGAACGCGCCGCTCGCAGCAGATCCAGTACCGCCTCGCGGGGGCGGCCATCCGGGTGGGCGAGGGCGCGGCCGGGTTGGCCTCCCAGCTGCTGCGCCGTGGCTAGTCTGGAACGCCGTGACGACGCTCTACCGCTGCAAGGCCCCGACCGACCTCGTCTGCCGCTGCGGCAAGGTCGCCCGCCGCCTGCGCGCCATGGACATCGAGTTCGACGAGGTGCGCGTCCCGTTCATGAAACGCGACCGTCCCGAGGTCGAGGAGTTGTCCGGGCAGCGCTGGGTACCTGTGCTCGTGCACGAAGGGCAGGTCATCCACGACTCCCACCGCATCCTGGAGTACCTTGAATGGCTCAACAAAGACCAACACGCGGCCGCGTAGCGCGCACCTCGCATGGCATTCGCCGCGTCTGGCCGTTCGTGCTGATGGCGTGGGAGCGCTGGCAGTCCCTGTCGCCGCAGGAGAAGGAGCGCTACAAGCGCCAGGCCCGCGACTACGGCGACCGCGGCAGGCAGGCCCTGCAGAACCGGCGCCGCGGCGGGCGTTAGCCGCTCAGTCGAGCCGGTTCTCGAGCCCGATCGGCGCCTGCCGCTGCTGGTCCGGCACTGGCGTGGGCGGCACCTCGTCCTCGTCCGGCTGCTCGACTCCCAACTTCTCTGCCAGCTCGCCGGTCTCGAACATCTCCATGACGATGTCGCAGCCGCCGACCAGCTCGCCGTCCACGAACAGCTGAGGGATCGTCGGCCAGCCGGAGAGGCCTGACAGCTCCTCGCGGATGCGCGGGTCGGGCAGGATGTCGAGCGCGACGTACTTCACGCCGAGCGCGTTGAGCGCCCCGGAGGTGCGAGCGGAGAAGCCGCAGGCGGGCTGGTTGGGAGTCCCCTTCATGAACAGCATCACCTGGTTCTCCTCGATCGCCCCGGCGATGAATTCCTTGATCTCGGTGTTGGTCATCTTGCTCCTCCATCTGGAGTCGAAGTCTTGATCGAGAGGGCGTGGATCGGGCCGCCCACCTCGCTGCCGAACACGTCGTAGACGAGCTTGTGCTGCTGAATCCGCGAGAGGCCGTCGAAGCGGTCCGACACGATCTCGGCGCGGAAGTGGTCGCCACCGCCGGTGAGATCCTCGACCGCTACGTCGGACCCCGGCAGCGCGGCCTGTATGCGCTCTCTCAACTCGTTTGCGCTTGGCATCGAGAAATCCAGGGTATCGACCAAAACGCCGATACACTCGAGGCACCCGATGGTCCAGCTCACAGACATCGCAGCGGAGAAGGTCCGCGACTTCATCAGCGGACAGAGCGCCGAAGGCGACATCGGCCTGCGCGTGGGCGTCCGCGGCGGCGGCTGCTCGGGCTTCCAGTACGCCCTGGCGCTCGACGAGCGCAAGGATGACGACCACGTGTTCGAGATCAACTCGATCCGCGTCCTCGTCGATCCGGCCAGCCTCCAGTACGTGGACGGCTCAACCGTCGACTTCACCGAGAGCTTCCAGGGCTCGGGCTTCGAGGTCTCGAACCCGAACGTCGTCGCATCCTGCGGCTGCGGCTCCTCCTTCCGCGTAGCGGACGAAGAGCCGAGCTGCGGCTCCGCCGTCTAGTCCGGCGCGTTGTCCAGGCTGCTCCACAGGTAGAGCGAGGCCAGTGAGCGGTAGGGGCGCCAGGGCTCGGCGATCGCCTCCAGCTCCGCCGGCTTCGGCAGCTCGTCGAGGCCGTAGCCCAGCTGCACCGCCCTGCGGATACCGAGGTCGCCCACCGGCAGGATGTCCGGGCGGCCCAGGTGGAAGATCAGGAACATGTCGACGGTCCACTGGCCGAGGCCCTTGATCGCGGTCAGGCGCTCGGACACGTCCTCGTCGCTCAGCTCGGGCAGCAGCTCCAGGTCGAGCTCGCCGCGCTCGATGTGCTCGGCCAGGTCGCGCAGGTAGCGCACCTTCGCGTGCGAGAGGCCGACCGAGCGGACGTCGTCGGGATCCGAATCGAGCAGCTCGCGCGGGGTGGGGGTGCGGCCGCCGAAGTGCTCGGTCAGGCGGGTGTAGATGGAGCGGGCCGCCTTGGTCGAGAGCTGCTGGCCGACGATCGAGCGCACCAGCGCCCCGTAGGCGTCGGCGGGCCGGCCGCGGCGGCGCTCCTCGGTGTCGAGCTCGCCGTGGTCCTTGATCAGCCGCTTCATGAAGCGGTCGCTCTTCGAGAGCGCCGCCAGCGCCTCGGCGTTCGAGGGCACGGTGGTGGTGCGCGAGCCCGCGCTTGGCCGTGGCATCGGGCAAGCCTACGTGCAGGAGCGCCAGCTGGCCTAGGCCGCGGCGCGCACGTGGAAGTCCTCCTCGAGCCGGCCGAGCTCGGTGGAGGGCGGGTCCGCGAACAGCCACTCGCGCGCGATGCGGTGCCAGTTGGCGGTGGCCCCGAGCTGGCCGAGCACGGCCAGCGTGAGCGCCTCCATGCGGCGGGCGAGCATCGCGTCGGCGGGCATGGTCTCGCGCTTCATCAGCTCCCAATGGTCGGAGCGCGGGTCGCCGAAGTCGATCAGCACCTTGCCGGCGAAGGCCTTGTCGATCGTGACCTCGCGGTCGTCGATGTACCAGCGCGTCACGTCGCGGAAGTGGGCCAGCACCGCCTCGGGGGAGACCTCCTCGTCGGTGGCGTCGAAGAAGCCCATGCTCGCCAGCTGGGTGCGCAGTGCGTCCGCGTCACCGGCCATGCCAAGGCGGATCGCCTCGCGCTCGGCGTCCAGGTGGCCGCGCTCGAGCTCTTCGTCATGCCGAAGTCGAGAAAGGCCACGCGGCGGTCGGGCATCAGCTTGTAGTTGCCAGGGTGGGGGTCGCCCGAGAAGTGTCCGTTGCGGTAGAGCGACCCGAAGAAGAAGCGGAACACGATCTCGCCGAAGCGGTCGCGGGTGGGGCCGTCGAGCTCGCGCACCTCCTCGAAGCCCACGCCGTCGACCCACTCGGTCACGAGCACGCGCTCGCCCGACAGGCTCGTGACCACCGGCGGCACGTAGATGAAGGGGTGGCCGCGCCAGGCGCGCTCGAAGGCGCGGTGCGACTGGGCCTCGTGCTCGTAGTCGAGCTCGTCGGTGAGGCGCTCGCGGATCTCGCGCGTCATCGCCTTGGTGTCCATGCCGGGGGCGATGCGCTTGGCCACCCGCATGATCAGGCCCAGGTTCTGCAGGTCGGCCCGCACCGCCTGGGCGACGCCCGGGTATTGAACCTTCACCGCCACGTCGCGGCCGTCCTCGCGCAGGCGGGCGCGATAGACCTGGCCGATGGAGGCGGCGGCCACGGCCTCCTCGCCGAAGTCGTCGAACAGCTCGCCGAGGGGCTCGCCCAGCTCGTCCTCGATTACCTGCTTCATGCGCTTGAAGGGGACCCGCGGCGCCGCGTCGCGCAGCTCGGCGAGCTTCTGCTGGATGCGCTCCTGGAACTCGGGCGGGAAGGCGCCGGTGTCCACGAACGAGGCCACCTGCCCGACCTTCATCGCGGCGCCCTTCATGTTCCCCAGCACCTCGAAGATCTGCTCGGCCGCCTCGAGCTGGCGGCGCTCCGAGGCCGAGCGCTTGCCCTCGTCTGAGCGCGCCACGTCGGTGGCGCGGCCGGCGTAGGAGCGTGCGGCCTGGCCGCCGGCCAGGCGTCCCACCTTTGCCGCTCGGCGCAGCCGTCCCTTCGGAATCGAGTCGTCCGCCATTCCTCCACTGTACGGTTGCGCGTCCGATGCGACTCGTGAGCTACGCAGGTGGAGCGGGGGTGCTGAGCGACGGCGGGCTGCTGCCGGTGGCGGGCGGCAAGACGCTCGACGAGCTGGTCGCGGCGGGGCTGCCGGCCCAGCTCGAGACCGGCGAGCGCGTCGACGAATACGAGCTCACCGCCCCGCTGCTTCGGCCCTCGAAGCTGATCTGCATCGGCCTCAACTACCTCTCCCACTGCGAGGAGCAGGGTGCCGAGCCGCCGGAGACGCCTACCTTCTTCGCCAAGTTCTGGAACGCGATCGCCGCGCCGGGAGCGACGGTGCAGCTGCCGGCCTGGAGCCAGAAGGTGGACTACGAGGCGGAGGTCGCGTTCGTGGTGGGCTCGCGGGCCAAGGACGTGGCCGAGGAGAGCGCGCTCGACCACGTGGCTGGCTACACGCTGCTGAACGACCTCTCGGCCCGCGACTTCCAGTTCAAGACGCCGCAGTGGATGCCGGGGAAGACCTTCGACGGGGCGGCCCCGATGGGCCCCGCACTGGTCACCGCGGACGAGGCCGGCCCCCACGACGCGATCGAGATCGAGCTGCGCCTGAATGGCGAGCTGATGCAGTCGGGGTCCACGGCCGACCTGGTGCACTCGATCCCCGCTCTGGTGGCCTATCTCTCGAAGCTGATGACGCTCGAGCCGGGCGACGTGGTGTCCACCGGAACGCCCGCCGGGGTGGGCAGCCTGCGCGATCCGAAGGTGTGGCTGAAGCCCGGCGACGAGGTCGAGATCAGCTCGCCGCAGCTGGGCGAGCTGCGGACCACGCTGGCCTGACCCCGCAAGCCCATCTGCCGGGCTTCAAGGACCGGGGGGTGGCTGCCGATTACGCGGGTATGAACGCGATCGCCCATGCCCCAGCAGCCCCTGCCGGTCCCGAGCTCGACGGACGCCGCATTCTCGCGGCGGTCATCGACCTCGCTCTGGTGATCCTCGGAGGCGTCGTGCTGACGACGATCGTGAGCATGGTCGCCGGCGGCGACGGCGGCTTCGGCAGCATGCAGGTGCGGGTGATCATGGTGGCCTGGGCGCTCTACTACTTCTTCGCCCTCGAGTCGGGCGACGGCCAGACGATCGGCAAGAAGGTCATGAAGCTCCGCGTGGTGACCGCCGACGGCTCGGCCCTCACGATGCGCGAGGTGGCCATCCGCACCGTCCTGCGCGTGGTCGACGTCTTCGCCGGCCTGGTCGTGATGATCGCGACCCGCGACCGCCGCCAGCGCCTGGGCGACCTGGCCGCCGGCACCATGGTGGCCGACGCCTCCGCGGCGCCCGCCGCCCAAGCTTCAGCCGCCACCGCCGCGCCCGAGGCAGCCGAGCCGCTGGCCCCGGAGAACGCCGACGACACGCTTGCCGAGATCTTCGCTCCCCCGCAGGCGCCCGGCGTACCCGACGTGGACACCCCGCTCGCCGCTGCGATGCCCGCCGAGACGCCCGCGCCGCCCGCGCTCGAGGACTTCGACCCCTACTCGCTGACTCAGGAGCCGGAGCCCGCCGCGGCCCCGGAGCCCGCCGCGGCCCCCACTCGGGAGCAGTCCACCGAGCCGCGCTCGCCGGGAGATCCCGCGATGGGTGAGGCCGCCTACCTCTCCGCGGCCCCCGTCGAGGAGCCGGCCGCCGAGGAGCCCGCGCCCGAGCAGCTCTCCCCGCTCGAGCTCGCCGAGCCCGTCCCGGTCGAGGAGCCCGCGCCCGAGCAGCTCTCGCCGCTCGAGCTCGCCGAGCCCGCCCCGGTCGAGGAGCCGGCCGCCAAGGAGCCCGCGCCCGAGCAGCTCTCCCCGCTCGAGCTCGCCGAGCCCGTCCCGGTCGAGGAGCCTGCCGTCGAGGAGCCTTCGCCGCTTGAGCTGGCTGAGCCCGTCCCGGTCGAGGAGCCTGCCGTCGAGGAGCCTTCGCCGCTTGAGCTGGCTGAGCCTGGCCCGGTCGAGGAGCCTGCCGTCGAGGAGCCTTCGCCGCTGGAGCTTGCTGAGCCTGCCCCGGTCGAGGAGCCTTCGCCGAGCGAGCCCGCCTACCCGGCGCTCGCCCCCGTCGAGGAGCCCGCCGCCGATGAGCACGTGGCGCAGGGCCCCGCCTTTGCGGCCCCGGCCGAGGAGGCGGCTGCCGAGCAGCCCGACTCCCAGGAGCCCGAGTGGAGCTCGTACGCGGCCGCCGACCTGACTCCGGTCGAGGAGTCCGCTGCCGACGGCGACGAGCCCACGCCCGAGGAGTCGCTCGCACAGCTGATGGGCGGCGAGGTCGCCGAGGAGCCCGCGGCTGAGCACGAGCCCGACGACGATGACGTGAACATCCGGCCCGTCGAGACCATGTCGGCGATCGACATGGTCATGGGCGAGGACGAGGATCGCGGCGAGTCGCCCAAGGGCGACGACGGCCGCGAGCACCAGGACCACTAGCCGCTGGTCGCTCAGCGACCTGCTGCCTATAATCCGCCGCCGCCGGAAGATCCGCAGGCGTTCCCGCAGGGGGTGCGTCCAATCCGGCCTGCGTACCCTCGACCTCGACAGCCCATGACGAACCCAGGCACCCCGGACAATCCCCTTCGAGTCGCCATCGTCGGCTCCGGCCCCGCCGGCTTCTACGCGGCCGGCCACCTGCTCAACGCGAAGAAGCTGCCCGACCTGACCGCGCAGGTCGACATGTTCGACCGCCTGCCCACGCCCTGGGGCCTGGTCCGCGGCGGCGTGGCGCCCGACCATCCGAACATCAAGGCCGTGAGCCGGGTGTACGAGAAGACCGCGGCGCACCCGGAGTTCCGCTTCTACGGGAACGTCGAGTTCGGCAAGGACATCACCCATGAGGACCTGGTCGAGCGCTACCACGCGGTGATCTACGCCGTGGGCGCCCAGACCGACAAGCAGATCGGCATCCCCGGCGAGGACCTGCCCGGCAGCTTTGCCGCCACCGAGTTCGTTGCCTGGTACAACGGCCATCCCGACTTCGCCGAGCGCGAGTTCGACCTCTCGCACGAGACCGCCGTGGTGATCGGCAACGGGAACGTGGCCGCCGATGTGGCGCGCATGCTCGCCCTCACCCGCGAGGAGCTGGAGTGCACCGACGTGGCCGACCACGCCATCGACGTGCTGGCCGACAGCGGCATCAAGGAGATAGTGGTGCTGGGCCGCCGCGGCCCGGCGCAGGCGGCCTTCACCAACCCAGAGCTGCTCGAGCTCGGCGAGATGATCGACGCCGACTGCTTCGTGGATCCGCGTGACGTTGAGATGGACCCGCTCAGCCGGGAATGGCTCGAGGGCGACGAGGCCAACGCGACCTCGCGCAAGAACGTGGACATCCTGAGCGGCTACTCGGCGCGCGAGCTCGCCGGCAAGCGGCGGCGCATCGTGCTGCGCTTCCTCGTGTCGCCGGTCGAGATTCTCGGCGAGGAGCGCGTTGAGGGCATCCGCATCTGCCGCAACGAGCTGCAGCGCGACGAGAGCGGCTCGATCCGCGCGAGGGCCACTGGCGCCACGGAGGACATCCCCGCCGGGATCGTGTTCCGCTCGATCGGCTACAAGGGCGTTCCGCTGGAGGGCCTGCCGTTCGACGAGCGCCGAGGGACGATCCCCAACGAGCTCGGCCGCATCGAGGGCGACGGCGGCCCGCTGACCGGCGAGTACGTGGTCGGCTGGATCAAGCGGGGCCCGACCGGGATCATCGGGACCAACAAGCGCGACGCGCAGGAGACCGTGGACCAGCTGGTCGAGGACCTGGCCGAGGGACGGCTGCTCGAGCCGTCAGATCCCGACCGCGACTCGCTCGAGCAGCTGCTCGACGAGCGCAAGCCAGAGCACGTGACCTACGAGGGCTGGGAGGCGATCGACCGCTCCGAGCGCGAGGCCGGCGAGCCCCACGGGCGCCCGCGCGTGAAGCTCACGCGCTTCGAGCAGCTTCTGGAAGCGGCCCGGGACCGGGTCTCGAGCTAGGTTCGCCGTCGAGTGCGTCGAGGGTGCGCTCGACCGACGCCGAGATGCAGGTGAAGATCGGCGTCTCCGACTCGGTGTAGGCGGAGGACTCGGTGGTCCGCAGCTCCTGCACCAGGTCGAGGAACTGCTGTGGCTCGTCGGTGTCGAAGGCCACCACGAACTCCTGGTCGTCGAGGCCGAACGAGTAGGCCGTGTTCGTCTCGATGCCTCCGAAGCGCCGCGCCACCGCGATGTGGTCACGCATCACGCGCACGCGCTCCTCCGGCGCCAGGCCGTACCAGGAGCGCTTCTTCCACATCGGGTAGACGATGAAGTAGCGCGAGTCGGAGCCCTGGCGCGGCTCCAGCGGCCGCTCCTCGTCCGAGTAGGGCGACTCCTTGGTCATGGCGAGGTAGGAGTGGGGGATCTCCGCGAAGCGCATGATGCCGCTCTGGTTCAGCAGCACGTGCAGCTCGTGGATCGGCTCGAGCGCCGGGGCGATCGCGCGGATCATCAGATCGCAGTCGCCGCGCGTCCCCACCAGCGAATACGACCTCAGGAAGTGGTCCTGCCCGAACTCGTGGCAGGCCGCCGCGAACTCGCGCTTGTGGGCCGCTCGCTCGTCCGCGGGGAGCCGGCGCCAGGCTGGATCCAGCTTGAGAAAGCTGTATTTGACGAAGTTCTGGCGCTCGCTCACGATTCCAAAGTGTGTCGTACTAGAGTGGGCGCCGTGCGAGTAGGGCTCGTATCCCCGTACTCCTACACGTATCCAGGCGGTGTCGTCGGGCATGTGGAGGCTCTGGCCGAGGAGCTGCTTCGCCAGGGCCACGACGTTCGGATGCTGGCCCCGTACGACCCCGACGACCGACTGGCCCGTGTAACCCATCGAGGCGCCGCGCCCGAGCGGCGGCCCCTGCCCGACTATCTGGTGCCGCTCGGCCGCACGGTGGGCTTCCCCATGAACGGAGCGGTGTCGAACCTGTCCCTTGGCACCCGCACGGTGGCGAACCTCGGACACGAGCTACGCAGCGGGCGCTACGACATCGTGCACATCCACGAGCCCAACGCCGGCGCGGCCAGCTGGTACGCCACCGAGGCGGCCCGGGTGCCCTCGGTCGGCACCTTTCACACCTACTCCACGAACGTCGCCCTCGGACTGTTCGGGGCCCACGTGGCGGGACTGCGGCGCCTCTACTCGAAGCTGAGTGGCCGGATCGCCGTCTCCGAGGCGGCCCGCTGGACCGCGGAGCGCTGCTACGGCGGCAACTACCGGATCGTGCCCAACGGGGTGGACCTCACGGCGGCCACGCCGCGCCGCTCCCGCGACGATGACGACGAGCTGCGCGTGCTGTTCGTGGGGCGCGCCGAGGAGCGCAAGGGACTGCCCGTGCTGCTGCGGGCCTTCGAGGCGCTGCGCACCGCGGGCGTGCGGGCCCGCCTGACCGTGGCGGGCGCCACGCACGAGGAGGTCCGCGCGCTCCTGCTCGAGCCCGAGGGCGTCGAGGTCCTCGGCCGCGTGAGCGAAGAGGAGAAGTGGAGCCTGCTGGGCGAGGCCGACGTGCTCTGCGCGCCCTCGCTGGGCGGCGAGAGCTTCGGCATGGTGCTGACCGAGGCGTTCGCCTCGGGTACCCCGGTGGTGGCCTCGGACATCGGCGGCTACCGCGACGTCGTGCGCGACGGCGTGGACGGCCTGCTGGTGCCAGCGGGCAACGCCGTCGAGCTGGGAGAGGCGCTGCGCGGACTGGCGCTGGAGCCGCGGACGCGCGAGCGGATGTCGATCGCCGCGCGGGAGAGCGCCGAGCGCTTCGCCTGGCCGCAGGTGGCCCGCGAGGTGGTCGAGGTCTACGAGCACGCGCTGGCCCAGCCCTCGCCGGTGTCCCCGCTGGCCACGACGGCCGCGCGCATCGGACTGCGCCCCGCGGAGGCGGGGCCCCGCAAGGGCCCGCGGCGGCTTCCCTCGATCGAGCCCCCCGACCCGACCCCCGTGCGCCAGCGCGCCGCCCGCGTGGCGCGCAGGCTGCTGATGCCGGCTGGAGCCGCGGCCGGCGTCGGCCTGGCCGCGCTCGCCTTCCAGCGCATCGGCCTGCACTCGATCGTGCTGGCGGTGCTGGCCGCGACGCCCGTGTGGGTGCTCGTGGCCTTCGCGCTGATGTGCGCCTCGATGCTGCTGCGCGCCGAGTCATGGCACGCGATCCTGCGCGCTGCTCTGCCCGGCATGCGCGTGCGCCGGCGCGACACGGCCCGCGCCACGATGATCGGCGTGCTGATGTCGGCCACGCTGCCCGCCCGCCTGGGCGAGCCCTCGCGCGCCCTGATCCTGTCGCGGCGCCTCGGGCGCATGCGCGACCGCTTCCCCCTCGTGCTCGGCACGCTCGTGTCGCAGACGCTGCTGAACATCCTCGCCCTGTGCGTGCTCGGCGGCGTGATGTTCGCCACCGTCGGGCTGTTCCGCGGCAAGGAGGGCGCGCTCGTGATCGCCACCGTGGCCCCGGTCGTGGTGCTGGCGCTCGTGCTGTCCGCGCCCTGGCTCCTGCGCCGCGGAGGGATGACCCGCTTCCAGCGGGTCCAGCAGGCCGCTGCGCTGGCGCGCAACACCATGCTTCAGCTGCGCACCGGGCTCCAGGTGTTCCGGCGCCCGCGCCTGGGCGGCTGGGCGGCTCTCAATCAGCTCACGGCCTGGGCCCTGCAGTGGCTGGCCTGTTACCTGCTGCTCGTGGCGCTCGGCCTGGACGACCACGCCGGCGTGGGCGCCGCGGCAGCCGTGCTGTTCGCGGTGAACGTGACGGCCGCCCTGCCGGCCACCCCATCGAACCTCGGCGTGTTCCAGGCGGCCTGCGTGGCCGTGCTCTCGGTGTACGGCATCGGCAAGACCGACGGCCTGGCCTACGGGATCATCCTGCAGGCGGTCGAGATCGCGACCGCCCTGGTGCTGGGCATGCCCGCCCTAGTCCGCGAAGGCATGACGTGGCGCGACCTCCGTCTGAGGGCGCTCCACGCGGCGCCCGTGGAGCTGCGCGCGGCGGCCCGCGGCGAAGCCGCCGAGGCCTGAGCGCCGGCACAGGGCGAGTAGCCCTCGACTGCTCCGGGTAGGGCTCCGAGCGGCCCCCTGAGGGCTCCACTCAAAGAGGAGAGAACGGATGCGGAAGCTCAGCTTCGCGGTGGCGATCGGCGTACTGGTGCTCATCGTCCCGCTCACCGCCGGCGCGGCAAGGCGCGACGGCACCATCAGGACCTACGAGGTCCTCTACGCGAAGGGCGCGTCGTCCGACGGCGCCCGCGCAGCGATCAAGAAGGCGGGCGGCCGGGTCACGCGCGAGAACCGCGCGATCGGGGTGGCCACCGTGCGCTCCAAGAACGCGGACTTCGCCACCGAGGTGGCACGCAGCCGGGCCGTCTACGGCGCGGCGCACAACAGGCCGGTGGGTTACGCGCCGCAGGCGCGGCCGCGCGATCCGTTCGCCATCGAGCGCTCGCAGGACCAGCGCCGTGAGCAGCGGGGCCAGGGCGGCCAGGTGGCCCACGGCAGCTCGAAAGCCGGCCAGGAGCCGCTGGCGAGCCATCAGTGGGACATGCGCATGATCCACGCGACGCCGCAGGGCTCCTACAGCCACCGCAACGGACGCGGCCGCGGAGTGCGCGTGGGCGTGATCGACACCGGCGCCGACGGCTCGCATCCGGACATCCGGGGGAACTTCAACCGCTCGCTGAGCCGCAACTTCACGGTTGACGACCCGATCATCGACGGCCCCTGCGCCGACGATCCCGACGGCTCGTGCCACGACCCGAACAACGTGGACGAGGACGGGCACGGCACGCACGTGGCCGGCACCATCGCGTCGCCGATCAACGGCCGCGGAATCGGCGGAGTGGCGCCGGACGCGGAGATCGTGAACCTGCGAGCGGGCCAGGACTCGGGCTTCTTCTTCCTACAGCCCACCGTGGACGCGCTCACCTACGCGGGGAACCACGGCATCGACGTGGTGAACATGTCGTATTACATCGATCCCTGGCTCTACAACTGCGCGAACAACCCGGCCGACACGCCGGCCCAGCAGCAGGAGCAGCGCACGATCATCGCCGCCACCGAGCGGGCGCTCGACTACGCCCGCAGCCACGGTGTGACGCTGGTCTCGGCGCTCGGCAACGAGAACACCGACGTCGGGCACCCGACGTTCGACGACACGAGCCCGGACTACCCGCCCGGCAACGAGCACCCGCGCAACGTGGACAACTCGTGCGTGGACATGCCGACCGAGGCGCCCGGCGTGCTGGGCATCTCGGCGCTGGGCCCGAGCAAGCGCAAGGCGTACTACTCGAACTACGGCGTCGAGCAGACCGACCTGTCCGCTCCGGGCGGCGACCGCCGCGAGTTCTTCGGCACGCCCCAGTACGGCGCGCCGGACACGCGGATCCTGGCGCCGTACCCGAAGGTCGTGGCCGAGGCCAACGGCGACCTGAACCCCGACGGCACGCCCAACAACCCGCTCGTGGTGGAGGACTGCTCGAAGGGCGAGTGCGCCTACTACCAGTACCTCCAGGGCACGTCGATGGCGTCGCCCCACGCGGTGGGGGTGGCGGCTGTGGTGGTGGGTGCCGACGGCAGCCGCGACCACAGGAACGGCGGGCTGGAGATGTCGCCGCGCGCGGTCGAGCGGGTGCTGAACGAGACGGCGACCAAGCACGCCTGTCCGAACCCGCGCACGTTCCACTACCCCGATCCGGACCTCGATGCCTCGTACGACGCCAAGTGCGAGGGCTCGAAGCGGTTCAACGGCTTCTACGGCCACGGGATCGTGGACGCGCTGGGCGCGGCGAGGTCAGCGCGGCATTGGCGGACGGAGCAGGTCCTGAGGCCGATTCGGGGCAACCTTCACACAACTGTGTCAAGGTTGCGCTAGAATCGTCGGCCCTTGGCAGATCGTGACTTCCTACAGCTGATCCGCGAGCAGGTCGTCGTCTACGACGGCGGCATGGGCGCGACCCTCGAGCAGTTCGACCTCACCCAGGAGGACTACGGGGGCCTTCAGGGCAAGTGCCACGAGGCGCTCGTCCTGAACCGCCCGGACGTGATTCAGGGCGTCCACGAGTCGATGATCGAGGCGGGCGCCCAAGTGCTCGAGACAGACACCTTCCAGGGCAGCCGCCTCAAGCTCGAGGAGTGGGGCCTCGCCGAGCACACGCTCGAGGTGAACCGCAAGGCGGCCGAGATCGCGC